>JBJTWF010000068.1:0-20241 GCA_046081565.1 Flavobacteriales bacterium
ATCCCGAGATAGGAGGCAATTTGATGTTGCGGCACCAATTGTTCTATGCTTGGATGCCGTTGAATGAGTTCCAAGTATCGATCTTCAGCACTTGCAGATACCGTAAGGAAAAACCTCTTTTGTGGTGCCGCTAAAGTACCTTGTGCCATGATTTAAAAAAGACGTTCCATCGATGGTACAAGCTCAAAAATTTCTTCAATTCCAGCCTGTGTAAAAGATAAAACCCATGAATCCTCGAGGGCTTTAACGTTCAATTGGGGGGGGGTTGCGCCGCAATACTCGCCAAGTCGACAACCCACCAATCCTTAAAACCAAAGTAGAGAACATGTTCTTATTCCTTTGCATCAAGGTAAAAAAACTGCATAGTTCCATGAACAACAAAAGCCAGTTCTTTAGTTATTTCAGCTGCATTCGAATTCGCCAATCTTTCGGATATAAATTATTAAATCGATTGCCCAAATGTTTTATGAAACCGAGGGGTAAGGATTCGTAAGTCACCGTATAAATTCCCAGGGGAAGACTGGCAACGGGAAACGTTTCTCCTCGCAAATACCGCAGCGCCTCATGCTTCGATAAGGCAAGTCTAGGGAAAAGGATCGGACTTGGGGCTAATAGCGCCATATCCTGATGGGGTAGTCCTGACTTCATGCCTTTTTCACAGATTTTTGCCCCCCTTTTTTTTATTACTAACGGACATTGTAGTTTGTTTAACAAAGCATTCAATCCATTGGAAATGAGATAAAAACCCTGAGCCTCCTCGTAAATGGACTGTCCGTCAGACAAAACCAAGGGAAAAGGAGTGGGGGTATGTACGTTTTCCAGGGGTTCTATCCCATCCGCATTATACGTTCCTCGCTTTCGTAAAACCGCAACATATAGCCCTTCGGTTTCGGTATAACCGGGAGCAAAATAAACCCCGATTCCACCTCTTCCGGGCAGACAGGATTCAGGCCAATTCCATTCAATCAGTTCAAAGGCATTCGTGTCTAATAGCCGAGATATTTGCGATTCATTTTCCATTCGATTAAACGTACACGTCGAGTAAATCAAAAAACCTCCCGGCTTCAAGCACCCGATGAGCGCATCTAATAGGTGATGTTGACGAACGCTGCAATCTTCTGGTGCGCTGGGATTCCATTCGCTACGCGCTTTTGAATCTTTTCTGAACATGCCTTCTCCGGAACAAGGAGCATCTACTAAAATAGCATCAAAAAAACTTGCTAAAGGGGTGAAGTCTTCGATGGCATTTTGGGTTACCATGACGTGATCTAATCCCCATTTACTCAAGTTTTCCGACAGTATATTGCTACGGTGTCGATTAATTTCATTGGCGATAATTACCGCTTCCTTTGGTAAAGCATCCGCCATGGCAATGGTTTTTCCACCAGGAGCCGCGCAAGCATCTAAAATACACGGATTTTTTCCTAAAGGAAGCGTTTTGACTAGGGATCCAATTACCATGGAAGCCGCTTCTTGTGCGTAATAGGCCCCTGCATGATAACGAGGATCCAAGGTAAAGGACGGACGGTGGTCAAGATAAAAACCCTGATCGTTCCAAGGTACTTTATTTTTAACGGTTAGCGCTGTTTCGAGCGATTTACGTGGATTGATTCGAACCGCAGTAGGAGGGAGGGTGTCGAGTGCAGACAGGAGGGAAGGACCGAAGGGCGAATCGGTCAAAATAGCGTTGATGAATTCCGAAGGTAGCGGCGGGGTTAACATGGGGTAAAGGTAATTCGAAGGTACGAAGCTTGGTTCTTCGTCGGTATAAATTCTTGATTTAAACAGACCCCAGGAATACCGATAATTTGTGTGCCGCTCACGAAAACGGGCCAATCCTTTCGTAAATCGTATGGAATTCTGGCGTCTTTCAATAATTGATTTACCTTTTTGGGGCTTCTTAGTCCCACGGGAACAAAAGACATGGATAAGCACTCTTTTTTAAGATAACATTCCTGCGAGATACGCGATGCATCAAGATACCAGCATAACGGATTGAATGATTCAGGTAGGGTTTCTGTGTAATCGATAGTAAACCGAAATAATTCTTTAGTTTCCTCCTTTAAAAGGATAAAGCGATTGTTCCTTTTTTTTATTCCAATGAGGGTACCCCTTGGCTTAGAAAAGTAAATACCTTTATTGTTTTCAGATTTCACCAAGGCGAGAATAGCCGGCAGAAAACGGGGTTCAATCCCTAAGGTTTTAAAGCAGGCTACAACATAGCTAGCACTTCCCTTTAACTCCTCGATGGGAATGGCGTTCATTTCCTTCCATCGCTTTACCGTTTCCTGTGCCCTGTGGGTTATGGATTGATTTTCTTCTTCAAAAAGCTTCTGTATATAAAGAAGGTTTGTGGTTAGTTCGGGAAATTGAACGTTCCAGGCCGGTATGACTACGTTTCTGAGTGCATTACGAGCATAATCTACTTTGGCATTGCTCTCGTCTTCTCGCCATAGAACTCCATGTTCAGCTGCGTATGCAGCTAATTCCTCTTTTCGAAGGGATAGAAAGGGACGGAAAAGCCAACCGTTGTTTTCAGGCATACCCGCCAATCCAGAAACGCCGCTGTTGCGCAAAAGATGAAGCACAACGGTTTCTATTTGGTCGTTTTGGTGATGAGCCGTTACCACTAAGCATTCAGGAATACCTTCCTGAATTTCTTTCAAGAAACGATACCTCAGGTTTCTAGCTTCCTGTTGAACATTGCCTGCGTTTTTTCGAAGCTGCGCTTTCAAATCCACCGTCTTAAGATGGAAAGTCAAGCCTGCCTTTTTGCAATAATTCGATAAGAACAGTGCATCGGTGTCGCTTGCGTCCCCTCGAAGTTGATAGTTTACGTGGGCCACCGAAAACGAAAGATTGAGCCCTTGGAAACAGTGTAGTAGAACCATGGAATCTATTCCTGCACTGCACGCCAAGACGTAATGTTTAGCCGGATTTCGTTGAAGGATTAACGATAAATCAATCATCGTATACGGTTTTTACCAATCGGTTAATCTTTAACAAACACTCCTCAAATTCCTGTTGTGGATCCGCAGCAATGGTGATGGCGCTTCCAACCCCGCATTGCACGTATTTTTCGTTGGGAAAATAGGCCAACGATCGAATCACCACATTAAAATCGAAATCCCCTTCTGGTGCAATATATCCAACGCTCCCTGAATAGATTTCACGGTTAAAATCTTCGTATTCTGACATTAACCGTAGGGCATTCCGTTTGGGGGCCCCGGTCATAGAGCCCATAGGAAAAGTCGCTTTGATGATATCCGTAAAAGTCGTTGAGGGAAGGATTGAACAAGAAATCGTAGAAATCATATGGTGAACGGTTTCAAAGCGGTAAAGTCCGAATAACTCATCAACATGAACCGAACCTGGCGATGCAATTTTCGATAAATCGTTCCGAACGAGGTCTACAATCATGACGTTTTCTGCACATTCCTTTTGGGATGACCGCAGCCTTTCCAATTGCTCTAAATCCAAAACGGGGTCACTAGAACGAGCCGCCGTTCCTTTAATGGGGTGTGAACTTAAACGCATTCCTGTTTTTTTCAAGAAGCGTTCTGGGCTACCGCACGCAAGCCATACATCTTTGGTTACCAATAAAGCCGAAAAGGGAGCTTGGGTTCGTTCGTTGACCATGGCGTACAACGATTCAGGATTAGATAAGGAAAGGTTCGTTGCATAGAATTCCTGACAATAATTGGTCTCGTAGAGGTTACCGAGTTGTATATTTTCCTGAATGTTTCTTACCTGTTGTATATACCGCGTTTTACTGGTACGCGCCACCAATTTTGGGAAAGCGATGGGTTGTGGGTTTTGGATTTCTTTAAGAAAATTCTCCAAAGCTTCCGATACCCCTCCAGTAAAAAACGTGATATTATCACCGTCGATTGAAAGCGTCGTTTCTGGAACCCAAAAGTACGCTAGCGGTAGGCGTAGGTTAGGAGGGGAGGGGAGTTGATCCACATGAGACTTTAAAGCATAGGAAAGGTATCTAAAAAGATGGCTGCCTCGATGTTGTTCGATAAACGCATCCAACTGGGGAAGATCGTCTACATGCCACAGGGAAAAAGATGGTCCTGATCCAAACCCCAATAGTGCGGTTCCATCGTTTGAATTAAGATAACAAACCGGGTCCAAATCCTTCATGTTAAAAAGGGGTGATTTTATGCAGAGGAACCGAAATCTTCATAGAATTAATTAAAACATTGGCGTTATTTTTATGAATAGACGCGATGATTCCTGGTTGCTTCGAACCGGTAATTCTAACTTTTTGTCCGACGCTTACTTGCACAATGGTTTGATTTTTTTCCTTGGATTTTGAGCCCACCAGGGCTTGGGTTTTTGGTTTCGGTTTTGTTTTAGCCTTCACAAAAAAGGATCGAATCTCTTCAAATAACGCATCGTTTTCCGAACGTTTTTTATGGCTTGAATTGAACCGTTCAAGGTATTTTTCAAAGCGTTGACCCAGGGTAATCCATTTGCTTTGTTCATCGTTTTGCAGTCGAAGTTGCTTGGATTTTTGTAAAAAATTTTCTTTTAATTCTTTAAGTTCTTCTAATTCCCGTTGCATGGTGTGTTGAGCGTTTTTATGCTCGTCAATCATTTTTTGAAGGTATCTTTTCTCTTTTTGCAGGGTTGACAACAGGGCATTCAACTCTTTGGTTTCTTTTCCCAATCGCTTTTTGGCTTCCAATAAAACGTCTTTCTCAATTCCCATTTTTTGCGCCACCTCAAACGTAAAGGAACTTCCAGGCAATCCAAGTTCTAATTCATACAACGGGTTTAAGGTTCCAATGTCGAAACGCATGGCTCCGTTGAGCGCTCCTTCCATTTCCGTGGCTCGACGCTTAATCGCTGAATAGTGTGTCGTTACAATGGCATAGCCTTTTTGGTCCGTTAAGCGATTGAAAAGTACCTCGGCCAAGGCAGCGCCTAACTCAGGATCTGAACCCGATCCAAATTCATCCAATAAAAGCATGGATTTAGCGTCAAAAACGCTAATAAAGAACTTAATTCGTTTTAATCGATAAGAATAGGTACTAAGTTCATTTTCAATAGATTGGTTATCCCCAATATCGGAATAAAGTTGATCAAAAAAACAGGCCGTGGAATCCGGATGAACGGGGATAAGCATGCCTGCTTGAAGCATGGACTGCAAAAGTCCAAAGGTTTTTAATGTCAAGCTCTTTCCGCCGGCATTTGGGCCAGAGATTACAAGAATCCGGCATTGTTCATTCAAGGTGAGGTGTTGCGGAACGGTCTTTTTTCCAAGTTTTTCGTTTTGAGCTCGAAGCAAGGGATGATAAGCATTTTTCCATACCAAGTCTTGTTGGGAATTCAGGGTGGGCAGGGTGGCCACCATGGCCAAAGCCATTCTCGCTTTTGCATTGATAACATCAAACGAAAGTAAGGTCAAGTGATAGGCTTCAATGAGCGGTTGGTATTGTCGGATATGGGCGGTTAACGTTTTTAAAATCTTGTAAATTTCTGCGCGCTCGTCGTCTATTAGACAATCTAATTCGTAATTTAAAGGTTCGTTGATTTTAGGCTCGATAAATGTCAGGCTTCCCGTTTTACTAGTCCCTAAAATATTTCCAGGCACCCGTCTTTTGAAGGTTGATTGAACAGAAAGCACTCGACGATTGGAAACAAAGGTCTCTTGGGTTTCGGCTAAAAAACCTTCTTTGATCAACTTGCGCATCTCACGATCAAAGTTTCGATTGATTTTCTGTCGAACCTGTTTTATGTCGTATCGAATTTTTGCCAAGTCAGCAGATGCATCGTCCTTAACGTTCTTGGTTTGACGGACGTCAATCACATGAGCAATGGCTTGATTGATTTCCAAGGTTAAATAACACGATTGAAATAACAGAGAAAGTTCAACGAATCGGGGGTTTGTCTCAAAAAACTGAAGGTAACTGTTAATTAATGAAGAGGCATCATAAATGCGAAGAAAGCCTTCAAGGGAAAGCACGCCGTCCTCTTTAGACAAATAGGTAAGTTCGTTGGTGAGTTCCTCATAGCTCAGTGGCGGAAAGGTTAAACGCTGGTTAAGAATATCGAAACGCTCTTTGGTACGTTTTAAATCCGTTACCAGAACATCGAAATTATTGGTGGGTTCGAGCGTTAAAATATTGTTCTCCGCGCTTGGACTAACGGCGAACGTTTTTAACAAATCCAGTATATCAAAAAACTGAAGTTCTTTTAACGTTTGAAGATCCGTGAAGGGGCGCTTCTTTTTTTGATTCATTGTTGAGGTCTACCGATGGAAGCTACAACGTATGAGGATGCATTCCGTTCATTCTGCTTGTTCCCGTTGTTATATAATTAATATTATGTTAAATAGGTTTTGGGTACGTAAACCGATCACCATGCATCATATCCCCCTTTTAATTCATATAATACCGTATATCCAGCTTTTTTCAAAACGCGACATGCCTGTTCGCTGCGTCCACCCGCTGCACAATATACCAACACCGTTGTCTTCTTTGGGATTTGCTTTTCACAGAGCGAAAGAAATTGTTCAGAAAAATAATTGATGTTTATCGCGCCGCTAATATGACCTTCGTTAAATTCCGAGGGCGTGCGCACGTCAAGGATTTTGGCGGCTGGGGTTTTCATTAACGTTAAAAATTTGGCCTTATCGATTTTCGTTTGCGAACACACTGTGGTGCTCATAAGCAATCCGAATAAAAAGATAAAAATTTTCATGTAAAAGGAATTTGAATGTAAAAATAAGCAAATAAATTTGGTTACTTTCGAGGTCAGATTATGCCCGCATACGCTTTCAATGGTTTTATCCCTGTCGTAGACGATTCGTCTTTTGTTCACGAAACAGCCTGTTTAATTGGTGACGTTATCATTGGGAAAAATTGCTACATTGGTCCAAACGCTGTCATTCGCGGTGATTGGGGAAGAATTACGCTTGCCGATGGATGCAACGTACAAGAAAATTGTACGGTCCACATGTTTCCGGGAAAACATATGCGCTTCGAAGAAGGTTCGCACGTGGGACACGGAGCCGTAATCCATGGAGCTAACCTTAAAAAAAACTGCCTCATTGGAATGAATGCCGTGGTATTGGATGGCGCTACCATTGGTGAAAACAGTATTGTCGGGGCATTGACGTTGGTAAAATCCAATGAAGTCGTTCCAGATCAAGTGCTTTTTGCTGGTAATCCAGGAAAAGTGATTCGTCCGTTAACTGAGGATCAAGTAGCATGGAAAACCCAAGGGACTTCCATATATCAGGCTTTGCCAAAAGAATGTTTCGACACGCTAATACCCGTTGATCCGTTGCTGCGGATTGAACCGGATAGACCTGACCACGAAACCGTGTATAACCCGTGGAAAACCCGTGAATAGTTTTTCTCTTTTTTTCGTGAGAATCGTTTACTTCTGTTAATTTTGTACCCCGTAGTTACGTTTATGTCAAAATCAACCAAGTATATTTTTGTAACTGGGGGTGTTACTTCATCACTGGGAAAAGGAATTATCTCTGCATCGCTCGCTAAATTATTGCAAGCGCGGGGTTATGCAGTCACCATTCAAAAGCTCGATCCGTATATCAATATTGACCAGGAACCCTTAACCCATACGAGCACGGCGAATGTTTTGTCACCGATGACGGCGCAGAAACCGACTTGGATTTAGGCCATTATGAGCGATTCCTAAACTCCCCTACCTCGCAAGCAAACAACATTACGACGGGAAGAATCTATAAAAATGTCATTGAAAAAGAACGCCGTGGTGATTTCCTTGGCAAAACGGTTCAAGTTATCCCGCATATTACGGATGAAATCAAAGACCGCATTCAGGAATTAGCCGAAAAAAATGATTTTGATATCGTGATTACTGAAATTGGCGGTACGGTTGGAGATATCGAATCGCTGCCGTATGTGGAAGCAGTTCGTCAGATGATGTGGGAGCTTGAGGACGAATGCATCGTTATTCACCTAACGTTAATTCCTTTTCTTTCCGCGGCTGGGGAATTGAAAACGAAACCAACCCAACACAGCGTAAAAGCGTTACTAGAATTAGGCGTACAACCGGACATCCTGTGCTGTAGAACCGAACATCCGCTGGATATGTCACTGCGCAAAAAGATAGCACGCTTTACCAACGTATCTATCAATGCTGTAATTGAGGCGAAAGATGCCTCTACAATTTACGACGTTCCCTTGCTGATGCAGGTAGAAGAATTAGACGTAGTCGTTTTAGAAAAATTAGGATTATCAAAAAAGCAAACCCCGGATTTAAAAGAGTGGAAAGACTTTTTAGATAAACTTAAAAATCCGAAAAGTACGATTGATATTGCGTTGGTTGAAAATACGTAGAGCTTAAAGATGCTTACAAGTCGATATCGGAGGCCATTATTCATGCAGGGGTTAGCAACGATGCTAAGGTAAAAGTCCATTGGATTCAATCCGATAACCTAACCGAGGGTAATGTCGCTGAGGTGCTCGGAACGATGAATGGAATTTTGGTAGCGCCAGGTTTTGGCTCTCGAGGTATTGCAGGAAAAATGGAAGCGGTTCGATTTGCACGAACGAAGGACATTCCTTTTCTCGGTATTTGTTTAGGAATGCAATGCGCCGTAATTGAGTTTGCAAGAAATGTATTGGGTTATACCGAGGCACACACCATGGAAATTGATCCGGATACCCCCTACCCGGTTATTTCAATGATGGAAGAACAAAAGCATTTAAAACTTCTGGGTGGAACCATGAGATTAGGAGCTTATGCCTGTAAACTCAAGCCCAATTCAAAAATATACAAAGCATATCACGCCGATCAGGTAAGTGAAAGACACCGCCATCGCTTCGAATTTAATGGAAAATATACAGAAGAATATGAAAAAGCGGGTATGATTGCTACTGGAAAAAATCCAGAAACATCCTTGGTTGAAGTGGTGGAGATTCCAACGCATCCTTGGTTTGTTGGGGTTCAGTTTCACCCAGAATATAAAAGCACCGTCGTAAACCCACATCCCTTATTCGTTGGGTTCATCGAGGCGGCATTAAACAATAAAAAATAAGCATGGATAGAAATACAACCATTGGTTTAATCCTTATCGGTTTATTATTGACGGTTTTTACCGTAATGAATCGACCTACCGAGGAAGACATTCAACAAGCCAAAGAACAACAAAAGAAAAGTCAAGTTGCACCCAGCGTTCCTCAAAACACCTCTAGCAATGCTAAGGCCGCTCCTGCCGTTAACGTCCCTAATGCTTCCGCTAAAAAAGACAGTGTATCCCCTAGCGCTCCTACGGTGGAAAAAGTGGTCCGTCTCGAGAATAAGAACCTAAGGATTCATTTCAGCTCGAAAGGCGCTATGCTTCAGGCGGTTTTTCTTAAAAAACACAAATCCTATGAAGCGTTCAAATCCAAGAAGAATGATCCATTGTGCTTATTCGATGCTGGTGATGCTGCCAATGCGGTGGTGCTAAAAAATGCTTCTGCCCTGAAAACCACGCAAAACGTATATTTTAACGTACAAGAATTGCCAAACCAAGTCATCTTCACCTACCCCATTTCACCACAGAAATCGATTAAAATTTCGTATGCGTTAAAGGAGGACAACCGATTAACCTACGACCTTGATTTTCCTGGTTTTGAACCGAGTGAATTAGAAAATGCCTCCTTGGATTGGGCTATGAGTTTCCGAAAAACGGAACGTAAAATGTCCGAACAACGAAGAATCACCACGATTTGCTATGACCAAAAGGAATCTGGGTTAGATTATCTAAGTGAAACTAGCGATGACGATGCAAAGGCAGAAGAAGCCCTGAATTGGGTCGCCTATAAGCAAAGTTATTTTTCTTCCATTTTACATCCAAAGCAAGGGTTTACGCAAAACTCATCGTTTGATATTAAAAATTACACGGAAGGACAGGCGAAAGACACGACGCACATCAAAGCCATGAAAAGTTCCTTAGGGTTGCAATTCAACCAAAACAAAGCCTCTTTTACCTGGTATTTCGGTGAAAACGATTATAAAACGCTTAGCGCTTATCAATCGAATTATGATGACATCCTTAATTACGGATGGGGACTCTTTCGTTGGATTAACTTATATGCCGTACAGCCCATATTCAACCTACTCATAGCTAACGGTATTGGAATTGGTATCGCCATCCTTTTATTAACCATTGTACTAAAGCTAATATTAATGCCTATCCAATGGAAAATGTTCGTTTCCTCCGTTAAAATGAAAATTTTAAAACCAGAGATTGAGCAATTAAATGAAAAATATCCCAACAAAGAAGATGCGTTAAAAAAGCAAACGGAAATGATGAGTTTATACAAAGACTCTGGGGCTAGTCCGCTCGCAGGCTGTGTGCCAATGCTCATTCAAATGCCCATTTTATTGGCGGTTTTTCGCTTTTTCCCAGCAGCATTTGAATTGCGACAGCAACCTTTTCTTTGGGCTGAAGACCTCTCTTCGTATGATTCTATATGGGACTTTGGTTTTCACGTATGGGGATATGGCGATCACGTCAGTCTATTTACCTTGTTGATGGCGGGAACGACCCTTTGGTATACCTACATGAATTCTGGGAACATGCAACAGCCAAAGCAGCCGGGTATGCCAGACATGCGGGTTATTATGTACATTTTTCCGGTATTGATGATCTTTTTCTTTAATGATTTTTCCTCTGGTCTAAGTTACTATTATTTTATCTCGACCTTAATTTCCATTATTATAATGGTTGTTATCAAACGATTTTTTGTTGATGAAGAAAAGTTGAAAGTCAAAATGGATGAGCGGATGGCTAAGGCCAAGGTTACCCCTAAAAAGAAGTCTAAGTTTCAAGAGCGATTAGAGGAAATGCAACGCAAATCCATCGAGATGCAAAAAAATAACAAACGTAAATAAGCATGAAATTTTTATCGACACCGCTAACCTTGCGGAAATAAAAGAAGCCTACGATTTAGGGATTTTAGATGGGGTGACCACGAATCCTTCCCTTATGGCGAAAGAAGGAATCACAGGTAAGAATAACATACTAAACCACTACGTAAACATATGTTCTATTGTCGACGGTCCGGTGAGTGCAGAGGTAATTGCCACCGATGTAGATGGTATTATTCGTGAAGGGGAAGCCCTAGCTGAATTGCACCCCAATATTGTTGTAAAGGTTCCTATGATTTTGGATGGAATTAAAGCGATTAAGTATTTTTCATCGAAAGGCATACCTACCAATTGTACCTTATTGTTTACCCCAGGACAAGCCTTGTTGGCTGCAAAAGCTGGAGCAACCTACATTTCACCTTTTTTAGGTCGACTTGACGATGTGTCTACCGATGGACTTCAGTTGATAGAACAGATTCGAACCATTTATGATAATTATCAATTCGAGACCCAAATTTTGGCTGCCTCTGTTCGTCACCCTATGCACATTATTCATTGCGCATCCATTGGTGCCGATGTAATGACCGGTCCGTTAAGTGCCATTAAAGCCTTAGCCAAACACCCGCTCACCGACCTCGGATTACAGCAGTTTTTGGCCGATTATGCTAAAGGGAATGGGTAATGCTGCCTAAGGAGGAGCGAAAAAAAATAAACCAAACCTTTTGGGACGGATTTAAGAAAGAAATGCGTCGCCATAATACCAGAACGCGTCGCTCGGTTCCTTGGATTAAATACCCGACCGAAATTCGGCACGTATACCTACGGCTCCACTGTGATAATGTAGGCGCTTTTGTTTCTTTTGATATTCAATTCAAGGATAGCGGAGTTCGTGAAATATTTTGGGAACAATTGTCCGAACTCAAACAAGTGATGCAATTACAAATGGGGGACCAAGGCCAATGGCTTAAAGACCTTTCTGCCCCTGAAGGGTTTGTTTTTGATCGAATTCAGTGGAGTTTAGAAGGTGTTAATTTTTATCAACCAGAGGATTGGCCTACCATTTATGCTTTTTTCAAGGAGCGCCTGATCGCTTTTGATCGTTTTTATCAAGAATTCAAAGACGTGTTAATTCTTTTGGTAGATTAAACGTACCTTTGTGTTATGCGCCTTTTACTTATTGTTTTTCTTTTTATTCAATCGGTTGTTTTTTCCCAAGGAACTGTGGTTTTTTATTCAGGCTTTCAACAAGGCATACCCCCCTCCTTTTCCTTGCTGAATTTGGATAACAACATTCCTAATGCTCAAGTCGCCGAGTATACGCAACCTTGGATTTCGGTTTTGGATCCCGAAAACCCTTTGGACACCGTTGCTGCCTCAACCTCTTATTTCGAGACCGCTGATACCGCAAACCGTTGGTTGATTACCCCAGCCATTTCCCTTGGCGCGTTTGGAAATTACGTTCAATGGAATACAAAATCACAAGATGCCTCCTATCCTGACACGTACTTGGTTTTAGTTTCCACTACGGATACTCAAGTCCAAAGCTTCACGGATACTATTGCCTATGTAATCGGTGAGAATTTTGAATGGACGCAACGAGAAGTAAACCTTACCGCCCAAGGGTATGACGGTCAAACGATTTACCTTGCTTTTATTCTACGCACCAAGGATGGGTATAAATTATACGTAGACGATATCGAAGTCCGAAGTCTCGACAACACGCATGTTCCGGAGTTGGATCTACCGCGCCTAACCCTTTATCCGAATCCAGCGCATACCATGCTGTATTTACACGAGAACTTACCATCGCCTTATTCAATTACCGATGTTACCGGCGCCATAGTATACAAAGGATATGATTCACACCTTAACGTAGCTCATTTCAAAGCAGGAATGTACACCCTTCATTGCCCGGGATTCTCCCCTACTCGCTTTATTAAATGGTAATACTCACCAGTGAATGTTGTGAATTAACGATAGGTTTGTTTTCTGCTCTTCTATTTTCTTTACTTGTTCCTTTTGTTTTGAAACCTCATGGGTGATAAACCGATGTGCCTCCTGTTGCCGTATCGAAGAAACGGCTTTAAAAACAGGTTCCATGGTAGGATTAAATAAACTTTCTTTTAATCGGTCCCATACAAAGTCAACGGCTAGGGCATTCGGATGAACACCATCCGATTCGAAAAAGCGATAATCCCTCAATTCGTCAATAATCAACTCGTACGATGGAAAATAGTGTGGCGAAAACGGTCCTTCACAAACGCATTGACACGCTTCGATTAATCGAGCTTTACTCCGATTGTTTTCAATTAATCCCTCCCGAATATGACGAACAGGACTTACGGTTAGAACGAGCTTTAAAAAGGGATTATGCCGATTTAAAAGGATGACAATCCGTTCTAAACTTTCGATAATTTCCGCTATGGTTAATAAGCGTTTTTTAAAGTTAACCTGGGGAACTTTATGACAATTGGCTACCAATTGCCCGGTGTCCATCGTTTCATAAACCCAGGCAGAACCCAAGGTAATAAATAAAGTGTTCATGGATTGCAATTGTTTTTCCGCGTCCTTTCGAAGCGTACCTACGCTTTCCATCAATTCCGTTTCACTGGAATAAACATGTTGGTGAGAAGTTTCCCAATAAAAATAGGTGTCACCATCCTGCTTTAAATTAAATGCATAGTTCATGTCAACTGATGCTATTAATTGATTTTCAATGGATATAGGATTATACGTTGTTCCGTAAGGGGAAAGCCAAGCGCTCAACCCAACCCGCCGAAAACGATCGTGCATGTGGGAGGAAAAACAACTGCCGATAAATCCAAAAGAATGATCAAAGGTTTCGATGCAGTCGATGGTAGGCACTTTAACCCGATTAAATAACACTTCGTATTTCATGCAATTCCCAAGAGCTTTTTTGCATTGATTACTGCCCCTTCATGTACTTCTTCTCCACTCATGAGCCGCGCTATTTCGTAAATGCGTTGTTTTTCATCAAGGCATTCAACCACCGTTTTTACCTGACCGTTTGATTCTTGTTTTTTCACTTCGAATTGATGTTCTGCAGCCGCAGCGACTTGTGGAAGGTGAGTAATGGCGAATAATTGCCTACCCTCCCCCATCGAACGCAATACTTTACCCATGCGTTGTGCCACATCTCCAGAAACGCCCGTGTCTATTTCATCGAATAAAATACTAGGTAAATGTTGCTTGGTTGATATTAACTGCTGCAAAAGCAACATCACCCTAGATAACTCACCACCACTTGCAGCTTTCTGAATTGGAACAGGGTCCATCCCTGGATTAGCAGAGAACAAAATGGAAAGCTCCATCATGCCCCGTTCATTCAAGGTTTGGGTAGGATGAAGACTAAAGGAAAGCACTGAACCCGATAATTTCAATAAGGTTAGTCCTTCTTGAATTGCCGTAGTAATGGAAGGAATAGCCTTTTCTCGTTTAGTGTTAAGCAATGAAGCAGCATGAACCAACGAAGTTTCAAGGATTCTAAGCGCTTTTTCTTCTTGCAAAATCCAAGCGGCTTTTTCCTCCATTTCGTTCATTCTGCCCTCCAACGATTCTTGCAGCGCTAGCAAGGCCTCTTGCGTGGTAAGCCGATGCTTGTTTAACAAACGATTGTATTCATCTACTTGGGCTAAAATCGATTCCTCATCAAAGGCATTGGACGAAAAATCTGCGATTTTCTTTTGACATAAAAAACCGAGTTCCGTTACATTAGCGGTTACATCACCCAGTAATTTTATAATTTCATCCATTTCAGAAGCGGTACTTGTTAGCCGTTGAAACCGTGCGCTTAGCATCGAAAGTTCATTGGAAACAGCTCCTTCCGCCAACGCAACTAATTGATGTAAATCGTCAGTAATTTTTTGACGAGATTCTTGTTGGATTAATTGATTCGATAAATCCTCATAGTTGACTTCGTTAAGCATCAACGGTTTAATTTCCGACAAGATAAATTGCTCATAATCCCATTTGGATTCAATGGATATTAATTCCTCTTGCTTCTTAACATAGTCTGCCTTTCTTTTAATAAAGAGGGCATACTGTTGTGCATAGGCTTGAAAGGCCTCTTCCGTTCCGGCTAAGGCATCCAGCACATACCGTTGATAATCTCGGTTTTTTAATTCCAAAGTATGGTACTGTGAATGAATGATGAAGAGCTTTTCCGAGAGTAATTTTAAATCAGACAAGCTTCCCGGAGTATCATTTATAAAAGACCTTGATCGGCCATCCTTAGAAATTTCTCTTCGAATAATCAACGAATCCCAAACGTCATAGGACTTTTGTTGTAGCCATTGCTTTAGGTCGTCATTGCAGTCAAATACGGCCTCAACAAAACTCTTGGTATCGTAGGGACCGATGGTTGAAAAATCGGCGCGATCACCGCGAATCAATCCTAAGGCTTGGAGTAAGATAGATTTTCCAGAACCCGTTTCTCCCGTGATGGCAGAAAACCCTTGCTGAAAATCAAGGGATAGCTCATGAATCAAAACAAAATTTCGGAGGGATAAACGCCTTAGCATTATTCAAGAATTTCCTGATATTTCGAAGAATTTGAAGGGTCTAATCGTTTGAGTAGGGTTACAAAATCTGTTTTTTCTTTTGCTTCAGAATCCGATAAAATTTTCTTTAGTTCATCCCGCTTACAAAGCAAATAATTTACCACGTTCGGGGAATTTGGACGAATTTGAACCACAGGCGTCAATTTATTCAAGGCTTCGTATAAGGCCTTCTTACCTTTCACCTTGTCATCGTACATGGCATCCATTCCTAACCTGTGGTAACCGTAATTACAATCCCGTAAGGGCTCAAAGGCAGCTTGCAAGATGTTGTCGACCAACCAAAAGCGATTGCGTTTCCCTTGTTCGCTTGATTTCCAACCTGGAGCCCCTGAGCTTTGGGCGTTAGATACAATTTGCTGACACTCATTAAAGTACTTTGACCCCCCTTTTTTCGCAAAGGAATCATAGTCCATCCCGAGAATAAAATAAGCGTAATAGGCCATGATCGAAGACAAGTTATCCCGGAATTGATTTGGGGTGTAAGTAACGAGGGTGTTTCGTGAGTAGGCAAAAATCAAATCCTCGTCGCGGTAATTAAACAATAATGTGTTGTAATTTGAATTAAACACTGGGCGCGTGGCTTGAATTTGCAAAGCCCCGGAATACGTTCCTGAGGTAGGGATTTTATTGATTTGTAATTGGATGTTGCAGTTGATGCGCTCTTCCGTTTTAAATTGATCTTTAGTCCATTGGGTATTGTTCATTAATTCCGTTAGCACCAATTCTAGCTCCTTGAAAATTTCAAGTTCGGTGCTGTTAACTTCTAAGCTTGCTTCCTTAATAATGGAAACTTTACAATTCAATTCTTGTCCCCACGTACAAGAAACCAACGAGACCAGAAAGAAGAAAAAAAAGCGCTTCATTACGGGGTATTTGTTATTACATTCAATATGGCTTCGGCTACATCATGCTTTTTCATGAGGGGAATGTCCCAAACCGCTCCATGCTTTCCGAAGATACAAACTTTATTCGTTTCTGCATTAAAACCGGATTCGTTTTCTACCGGAATGTTTAACACGATAAAATCTGCATTTTTCTTTACCAATTTATCCTTTGCATAGCTTTCGGCATGTTGCGTTTCCAAGGCAAAGCCTATGATTTGTTGCTTATTGCTTTTATGGTTGCCGGCCCAGGCGAGAATATCAGGAGTTTTCACGAGGGTCAAGGTTATTGAATTCTCATCCGATTTCTTGACCTTATGGTCGTAAACCTCTTTCGGTTGGTAATCGGCTACAGCGGCAGCAAAACATCCAATGTCCATCGTGTCCCAATGCTTTTGAACCTCCGCGTACATGGAATTGGCCGATACCACAGGAATCACTCGAATATTAGGATGCTCCGTAGTACATTTACTAGGTCCCAAAATCAAAAAAACGTCTGCGCCACGGTGAGCAAAACGTTCGGCGAGGGCAACGCCCATTTTTCCCGATGCGTGGTTTCCGATATAACGAACAGGATCAATAGCTTCATGGGTAGGCCCCGCGGTGACTAATACCTTTTTTCCTACATAATCCAAGTTCGGCGATAGGTGTTCTATTATTGCATCGAACATGGATTCTGGCGAAGGAAGCCTTCCCTGCCCTTCTAAACCACTGGCTAATGCACCAAATTCGGCTGGAATAATAAGCGCTCCATCTTCCTCAAGGCTAGCCATGTTTCTTGTCACTGTGGGATGGCGATACATTTCAAGGTCCATCGCAGGAAACAGCATCGTTTTATTTCGCATGGATAAAAAAATCGCCAACAACAAGTTGTCACATACCCCTTGAGCCATTTTTGACAAGGTATTAGCGGTACAAGGACAAACCACCAGTACGTCCGCCCACTCCGCTAGGGCGACGTGATTGTTCCAAACCCCGGTTTCTTTATCCCAAAATTCTATTGATACCGGATTTTTCGATAAGGTTGAAAGCACCAATGGGCTTACGAAATCACGGGCATCAGGCGTCATGACACAACGAACTTCCGCTCCGTGCTTTACAAGTAATCGTATAAGAAAGGGGACTTTATAGGCGGCGATACCCGCCGTTACTCCTAAAAGAATTCGCATTACGCCTTATCCTCTTCAGGATCTCGCATGTATATTTTATCCTCCAGCAACTCTTGCATAGCAATTGCGGTAGGCTTTGCCATTTTCTCGTAATGACGAGAAATTTCTATTTGCTCTCGGTTCTCAAATACCTCTTCTAAACTATCGGTAACCGATGCAAATTCCTGAAGCTTTTGATTCAATTCTTCTTTAATATGCGTACTAATTTGGTTTGAACGCTTTGAGATCGCTACAATCGATTGATATAAATTCCCCGTTTTATCTTCGAGGTTGTTAACATCTCTCGTAACGGTGGTTTTCTCAGCGTTTGCGTTCTTATACATCATGTTTTAGAAATTAAAGTTCGTATTCCTTTTGAAGCGGTTTTAGCAATGATTTTAAGGATTCAACATAAGGAGAGTCTTTAAAATCAGCTACAAAGTTACGATATCTTTGTATAGTTTCCTCGATTCGCTCCTTTTTTTTGCTATCAATGCTATTGATGGCGAGTAGATACAAATTACAAACCCCAATATATCGAACTTCTTCCGCATGGATGGATAAAGGATAGGTCCCTAGAAATAAATCGGCGGAAGTAGTGGCCGCTTTAAAATTTTGCGTCTTATCGTACGCTAGCACCTTATTAAATTCTTTAAATTCAATCTTGTAGGACAATTGGTCAATTAACGCATTACAAGAATCCAATAAAGGCGAATTCGGATATTTATCCATGAAGGCTTGAACTGCATCAATTGCAGCATAGGTTTCGCCTTGATCCAAAGACCATTTGGGGGAATTTCGGACATTGCTCATCGCCGTCAGAAAAAAGGCTTCCTCGTTTCGTGATGAATAGGGAAAACGCTGTACAAAAGCACCGAAAAAGTAACCCGCCATGTAATAGTTTCTGTCCTCCATATAGCTCTTTGCCATAAGAAAAAAAGATAACTCCCCTTGTTCTGTGCGGGGCGCGTTTTGGTAAACTTGTTCGAACAGTACGATGCAACGATCGAATTTCTTCGCTTTATACAGGCGCTGTGCTTCGTCAAACTTTTCTTGTATGTCATCCCCTTTTACAATCTTATTGTAATCAGAACACGCAACGGAGGCTAAGGCCATCAAACATATAAGAGCAATCCTCTTCATCATATCCATGCTATTTAATACGTAAACTCTTTCCTACCTTCAAAATTTCTGTGGACTTAATGCCATTTAATTTACAAAGTTCAGAAACGGTTGTATGGTATTTCGCTGCAATTTTAGTTAAATTTTCCCCTGGTTTAATCTGGTGATATTTTTTCTGTTCCACAGGCACCTTAGGCTTTACGATCGGATCAGGTTTCTTCGGACCGACTTTTTTAGGATCCACTTTCTTCGGATCCACTTTCTTCGGTTCCACTTTCTTCGGTTCCACTTTTTTAGGATCCACCTTCTTCGGATCAGGTTTTTTCGTTTCTTGTTTTTTATCTTCTGGTTTTTTTACCTCTGGTTTTTTCGGCTCTACGACCGCATCCTCCTCTTTTTCTGGCATGAACTGAGCCAATTGGGCTTGGGTAACCACCGGTATAAGGTCTGTGGGTTTGGCCCCAGGCCTGAAGAGCCCTTTATGCACAAAAAGGTTCTCTTTCTTCAAAAACTTTTTATCAAAATTGATGATTTCTTCCGGATTGATAGCACCTTCATAAAAGCGAACCTCTAAATGTAAATGGGGACCGGTTGATCGACCAGTGTTCCCCCCTAACCCAATGGGTTGTCCTACGCGAACCTCCTCATTCGGGTCTACTAAAAACTTACTCATGTGCGCATAGAACGTTTCCAATCCATTGTAATGACGAAGTATGACTAAATTTCCAAATCCTCCATCGTTGTATTTAGCATAGCGAACCTTTCCTGAAAACATGGCATATATCGTATCGCCAATTTTTAGTCCGAGGTCAATACCATTATGATACCGACCGGATCTTGGTCCATACCGGGAAGTAACGACAACTTTTGACAAGGGTAAATGAAAATCAGCTTCGAATGGATTGTCATCGTTTTCATTGATACACAGCCAAATGGTATCTTTTAATCCTTGAAGGTTGTTGTTGTTTTTACCAAAAACTTGTTCGTTATCCCACCCTTGTTTAATTGGGGGATTCATCGTTGAAACCAAATAATGGATTCGAGGATTGAGAATTCCGTTGAAGGGTTGCTTTACACCTTTCCTTTCCGCATCGTTGCTCGTAAAGAGCAGGGTGTCCTGAATATTGGTATCCAGCGAAGGTTGACTAAAAACAGCGGAAGATTTACCTATAATTGAAACAAAAAAGCCAAGAAATAAGATAAACCGCATTTCAACAAATATAAGGTTTTGTGCTTGGATTACCTAATATCACGAACGAGGATGTTATAAAATAACGTCTCGTTAGGACCGATTATTTTTCCGTATCCTTTGGCCCCATAGGCCATTTTTGGTGCGATAAGTGCCATGAAGTTTTGACCTTTTCTTGCACGACTCAAGGCAATCTCCAAACCTTTAATTACATTTTTCTGACCCGTAACGTAACGGTATGGAATTTTGGTCTGAAATGAATTTTCTATGCTTCTTTTCCGATCTGAAGAAATAATAGCATCATATAAAAGGTCTTTTTTACTATTGTTTCCTATATACTCTTCGCCTTTTTTAAACGACCAAACCTTGAGTCCATCTTCCACATACAGCGGATTTACTTTGCAAATCACTTTGACATAAAGCCAATTCGATGAATTCGCTGGAATAATCCCGGGAAGACC
>JBJTWF010000069.1:0-3452 GCA_046081565.1 Flavobacteriales bacterium
CCTTACTTGAATCACTGGAAGGGAAACGAGGTAACCCACGCATCAAACCACCCTTTCCAGCCGTTAAAGGCCTTTGGGGATGTCCCACAGTGGTGAATAATGTTGAAACGATTGCGGCGGTTGTTCCCATTGTTCGAGAAGGCGGAGATGCCTACGCTTCGATAGGTATTGGGCGCAGTACTGGAACAAAACTCATTTCCGCCTGCGGTAATTTAGCTCGTCCCGGGGTCTATGAGATTGACTTAGGCCTGAGCGTAGAAGAATTTATCTATGGGGATGAGTATTGTCGAGGGATCGCCAACGGTAAAAAACTGAAAGCCTGTGTACCTGGAGGTTCTTCCGTACCCATTCTACCCCATTACTTGGTGACAAAGACGGCTGCAGGAGAAAACCGATTAATGACCTATGAAAGTTTAGCGGAAGGAGGCTTTGAATCGGGGTCAATGCTCGGATCAGGCGGTTTTATCATTTTTGACGAAGATCAATGCATCGTTAGAAATACCTGGAATTTTGCTCGTTTTTATTCCCACGAATCGTGTGGTCAATGTTCTCCCTGCCGAGAAGGAACGGGATGGATGGAGAAGGTATTGCATCGCCTGGAACACGGAAAAGGACAGATGCACGACATCGACCTGTTAGCAGATATCAATAAAAAAATCGAAGGGAATACGATTTGTCCGCTAGGAGATGCTGCTGCATGGCCTGTGGCTGCTGCGATTCGGCATTTTCGTGAGGAATTTGAGTGGCACGTAACGCATCCTGAGGAAGCACAAACAAAAAACTTTGGTCTAATCAAGCAGTCGGTGCTTGCATAAAGAAACAGTATGGTAAAAGTTACAATTGATGGTATTGACGTCGAAGTAGAACCAGGAACCTCTATTCTGCAAGCGGCTCGAAAAATTGGTGGCGATGTGGTTCCTCCCGCCATGTGTTATTACAGTAAACTCCCTGGTACAGGTGGTAAATGTAGAACGTGTCTTGTGGAAGTAGCGGCGGGGTCGGCTGCAGATCCTCGTCCCATGCCAAAACTGGTAGCCTCATGCTCTACTCCTGTAGCAGATGGCATGGTGGTAAACAATAAAACCAGTGAAAGGGTGTATAATAATCGCGGGGGAGTTGTTGAATTTCTCTTGGCAAACCATCCGTTGGATTGTCCCATTTGCGATCAAGCGGGAGAATGTCATCTACAAGATTTAGGGTATGAGCATGGAAGTGAAAAGACACGTTATGAAGAGGAGCGCAGGACCTTTGACCCGATTGATATAGGCAACAAGATCAAGCTACACATGAACCGATGCATTTTGTGTTATCGGTGTGTTTTTGTAGCCAATCAACTGACCTAAAAGCGCGTTCATGGTGTCTTGCATCGAGGAGAACATGCTGAAATTTCTACCTACATTGAAAACGCCATTGAAAACGACTTCTCTGGGAATATGATTGACGTATGTCCTGTAGGTGCGTTGACCGATAAAACCTTTCGATTTAAAAGCCGTGTTTGGTTTCTTAAACCGATGGAAGCAGAGCGAGCATGTGAAAAATGTTCAGGAAAAGCAGTGGCTTGGATGTTTGGAGGGGAAATTTACCGGGTTACCGCACGAAAGGATAAATTCGGAGAAATCGAGGAAATGAATGGAAAAACTGGATGGTTGTGTAACGACTGTCGTTTCGACCATAAAGACGCCAAAGACTGGAATATTATTGGGCCACGTGTGGTGAACCGTCAATCGGTTATTTCCCAAGGGAAATATGTTACCAATATCGAAAACCCTGTAAAACGAATTAGCTAATGGAAACGTTTTTTTGGATTGACAAATTGGTGTTGGTTGTTTTACTCTTTCTCATCTCATTGGGCATTGCGGCGTACCAAACGTATTTTGAACGAAAGTTAGCTGCTTGGATTCAAGACCGTGTGGGACCGGATCGAGCGGGACCTTTTGGTATATTACAACCCATTGCAGATGGGGTTAAAATGTTTTTGAAAGAAGACTTTACGCCGTCTAATGCAGACCGATGGCTGTTTATTATTGGGCCCGGCATTGCCATGTTCACCTCGTTGATCACCAGTGCGATCATTCCTTGGGGTCCAGATTTACATCTCTTTGGGCGTTCCATTAGTTTACAAGTGGCGGAGTTAAACATAGGAATACTCTTCGCATTCGGAGTCATTTCTATCGGTGTATATGGAATCATGATTGGGGGATGGTCTTCGAATAATAAATACTCTTTGTTTGGCGCCATTAGAGCTTCTTCACAAATGATTTCCTATGAACTTGCGATGGGAATATCAGCCATAACCATCATTATGATATCCGGAAGCTTAGACCTACGAGAAATTGTGAAAAGTCAGGCAGGAATGAACTGGAACATTTTTTATCAACCGGTAGCCTTTGTGGTATTTTTCATCTGTGCCTTGGCCGAAACCAACCGCGCTCCCTTTGACTTACCGGAATGCGAAAACGAATTAATTGGAGGATATCATACGGAATATAGTTCGATGAAACTCGGTCTGTTTCTCTTTTCCGAATATGTCGCCATGTTTGTCTCCTCCGCTATAATGGCCATTTTATTCTTTGGTGGGTATAATTTCCCGGGAATGGATTATTTTTCAGACAGTCCCAACCTGCTTGCGATCCTTGGATTATCGGTGTTTTTTCTAAAAATCTTCCTCTTTATTTTTGTTTTTATGTGGATTCGATGGACAATACCTCGGTTTCGCTTTGATCAACTAATGCACTTGGGTTGGAAAGTATTAATTCCCATTGCCTTGGTGAATATGTTAATAACCGGTTTTGTATCGGCGTGGTCTAACGGATGGTTTTAAATAAAATACAACATGGAAAGCTTAACCAATAGAAAGAAAATTGTTTCTGACAAACCCATGACTTGGGTTGAAAAGTTGTATTTACCTGCCATTTTGAAAGGAATGATGGTTACCCTTCGTCACATGTTAAAACGAAGAAAAACCGTAAAATACCCCGAGGAAGTGCGTGAATTTGCGCCAGTGTATCGTGGTATGCATGTGTTAAAACGTGACGATCAGGGTAGAGAAAATTGTACGGCTTGTGGCCTTTGTGCCGTGGCCTGTCCGGCCGAGGCCATAACGATGACTGCTGAAGAGCGAACGAAAGAGGAAAAACATTTATACCGAGAGGAAAAATACGCTTCGGTGTATGAAATCAATATGCTTCGCTGTATTTTTTGTGGGTTGTGTGAAGAAGCTTGCCCAAAGGAGGCTATTTTCTTAACCGATCGCTTGGTCCCCACCCAATTTGAGCGAGGAGAATTCATCTACGGTAAGGATAAATTAGTTGAAACCGTAGATCAACGCATCGATATCACCAAGCGACAATTCACCGGAAAACGTACCCACGCATGATCAGTACCCTAATAACTCAAATCCTTGGAGGGCTAGCCATTGCCTCTGCCCTAATGGTTATTTTAAGTAAACACCC
>JBJTWF010000070.1:0-4622 GCA_046081565.1 Flavobacteriales bacterium
AAAATAAAAACACCAATGAACATGCCCAATCCTGCCGCAAGAAAGGCAGCATACCAACCGTAGAGGTTGAACAAAACGGCACCAAAAAAATTACAAACGAAGGCTCCAATGTTTATTCCCATGTAGAAGATATTATACCCCGAATCCTTCTTTTCTTGGTAAGCATCTTCGTTATACACATTACCTAAAAGGGTGGAAATATTCGGTTTGAAGAAACCATTACCCAAAATAACAAGAAACATGGCAAGGTACAAGGCATTTAAACTATGAATGGCCATGATACAATAGCCAGTCCCCATCATTATTCCCCCAATGAAAATGGCCCTTCGATAGCCGATCAGGCGATCAGCCAATAATCCACCTATAAAGGGCGTAAGAAACACTAGGGCAATAAAAGTCCCGTATAAATCGGAAGCTTCGTTTTCCGAGAGACCGAAGCCTGTTTTTACGTCTTTCAGGTAGAGGGTAAAAATCCCAATCATTAAATAATAACCAAAGCGCTCCCACATTTCCGTAAAGAAAAGATAGGAAAGCGCTTTGGGATGGTTCTTACCAAACATTAGATTGTGTCGAGCTTAACGGATTCCGTGCATCATGGAAAGCAATTTCTTTTGCATCACATAAAGAATTATGGCTGCAACACCCCCCATAACGACAAACACCATAAAGAAACTGTACAAGGAATTTATCTTAATACCGAATAGTTGTTTTTCTTTAACCTTTGCCGTTGCCGTTAGGTTTTGGTAGGCAGAAACTTGTGCTTTTTTGTCTTTGATATCGGAAAAAGAAACCGAAGATATTGGCACACAATTGTTACCCTCAAGTTTTTCAATCTTCGCTTGAAGTTTAGTTTTATCTTTTTTATCGCGCTTCAGCAATACGATTTTGTTCTTGCTTTCCTCCTGCATAACCAAACTTACGCTCACGTATTTCTCAGGATATAATTTGGACAACATTCCCGCAAAATCATTGGCCATGGCATTGCTCATAAACCAAATACCCATTAGAAGAGATCCGAGGCGTAGGGGGGCTAATCGCGCCACCATGGATAATCCAATGGGAGAAAGGCATAGTTCCCCAAGAGTATGTACCAAATACATACTTAGTAACCAAAACATGCTCGTTTTTGCTGACCCCTCAACGCCCGATACGCCGACGGCAATAATAAAATAGCCAATCGCTAAAAAAAACAACCCAATGGCCTGTTTGACTGGCGAAGCGGGCTCTCGGTTACGCTTACCTAAGTATCCCCATAAAACGGCGAACAAGGGTGCGAAGATGATAATAGCCAACGGATTAACCGATTGAAAATAGGAAGCAGGCATCTCCCATCCAAAAAGGGTGCGATCGGTCTGTTGATCTGCAAATAACGTTAATGAAGCGCCGGCTTGTTCGAAAGCAGACCAAAAGAAAATCACAAAAAAGGCAATGATGTAAATTACTATGATTCGGGAACGTTCAATTTTTGTTAGCGAAGGATCCGTAATGACAAATCCAGAAGCAGCGATAGACGTTGCAAATATTAGGGTTGAAACAAAATTAAATCCAACCACCTGCATAAATACTAACCAAAGCACGGCATAAACGGATAACCAAAGTCCGATGCGAATTAATGGATTTGAAGGAGTGGCTTTTTCCCCTTCTTCAGCCTTCGCTGTGTCTCCAACGTGGGGTTCAGGTTTCACCCCCACCATTTTACCCTCTGACGATACGATATACTTGTTTTTTAACAGTTCAAAAACAACCACCCCGATCAACATTCCAATCCCCGCTGCGAGAAATCCCCAGCGATAATCAATTTTCTCTGCAAGGGTACCGCAAACCAAAGGAGATAAAAAGGCTCCTAGGTTAATTCCCATATAAAATATAGAAAAAGCACCATCGACCCGTTTGTCTCCAGGAGCATACAATTGGTTAACCATGGTAGAAATGTTCGGTTTGAAAAAACCATTTCCAACAATGAGGGATAAGAGTCCGAAATAAAACAATAAGGACGCCATAGGGGTTCCTAGGGAACTGGCAGAAAAGAAGAGTAAGAACTGACCAATGGCCATGATAATACCACCAACAAAAATGGATTTTCGATTACCCCAATAACGATCTGAAATGTAACCACCAATTAACGGTGTCAAGTAAACCAATCCGGTATAATTACCATAAAGTCCTGAGGCGAACTCAGAATCGAACAATAACGCTTTGGTCATAAAGAGCATTAAAATAGCCCTCATCCCGTAGTAACTAAATCGTTCCCACATTTCGGTAACGAATAACAAATACAAGCCTTTCGGATGTCCTTTTTGCATAGTTTCTTCCATATAATTTAAGTTTAGTTGTGCTCGAATATACAAAAAATCATACGACTCCTTCAATTTTGTTAACAAGAGCTTACATTTGTTTTTACATGGTTTTTTACAACGTTCATACCCTCCATTTACGCCCCGTTGAAATCGCCATCGTACAATCCGTCGATGCCCCGCTGTAACCATTTCATTCCTCAGGAATACATCCTTGGTTTGCGGACTCGACACTCTTGCCATCGCTGGAAATTGCCTTGGAACATCCTACATGCAAAGCCCAAGGCGAAGTGGGTTTGGACCGGCTAAAAGGCCCAGGTATGGAAATTCAGCGAAGCGTGCTTGAGGAACAATTATGCCTGGCCGCCAAGCACCATAAACCGGTTATTTTCCATATCGTTCAGGCTTGGGAAGCCTTTTATACCCTGCAAAACGCACACCAATCAACTCCGTGGATTCTGCACGGCTTCAACCAACCAAAACAATTCCCGCGGTTGTTCGATAACCCAGTATACCTCAGTATTGGCCCGGCTGCATTATCGAACCCTGCCATGCATCCTTTGTTGACCAAAATCCCCTTCGAGCGCTTGCTGTTTGAAAACGATGACAGGGACGAGGAGATTCAGTCGGTTTACCAGCGTTTTTGTGGCCTAACTGGAATCGATATTGTGGCGTTATCACACCAAATCGAACAGAATTTTTTGGCTATTTTGGGGGCATAATTCATTGGTTGGAAAGGTCGGAACTGTTGATCGCATGGGTGATGTAGATCCATCGGGAAAGTCTTCGGATTTCTTCGCTCGACTACAAACCGCACCTAAAGCTACCTTAGTCAATGGAGCAAGCTGGGATCCAAGTTCGCGTGTTCTCAATGTTTCGGTTCGCTATAATTTTGCCCTGGCAGCCAATGGAAACTACAAAGCAGCCTGTGTTTTAACCGAAAATGGTGTTACAGGAACTGGTGCGGGCTGGAGCCAGTCCAACGAATACGCTGGAGGAAACAATGGTACCATGGGGGGCTTCGAGAGTTTACCCAACCCCGTTCCCGCCGCACAAATGACCTATGACCATGTTGCCCGTGCCATTGCGCCTTCGTTCACAGGAATGGCCGGAATATTCCCTGCAACGGTGAACGCGGGAGATGCACACATCGTTAATTACAGCTTTACGCTTCCGGCAAGTTGGGATGAAAATGAAATAGAAATCATAGGACTTTTAATTGATCCAATGGGAAAAAT
Source organism: Flavobacteriales bacterium (assembly GCA_046081565.1). Taxonomy (GTDB): domain Bacteria; phylum Bacteroidota; class Bacteroidia; order Flavobacteriales_D; family Crocinitomicaceae; genus UBA952. The sequence goes on from JBJTWF010000070.1 coordinate 3,533, forward strand.
TGATAATGCAGGTAGTGCAGATATCTCAACTGCCGTTTTGAACGGATATGAAACAGGAATAAATGCTGGATTATCAACCAATGTAAGCCAAAGCAACGACGTGGTGGTAGTGCCAAATCCAGCTACTGAAAAGGCATCCCTCTTGTTGAATTTAACAGCAGATAGTGAAGTGGAAATAACCATGACTGACCTCCACGGCAAAGTGATTCGTCAAGGAAACTATTCCAACCTGTCGGGTGGACAAAGCATTGGCTTAAACCTAAATGGATTGTCTTCAGGAATCTATGTGGTAAATGTTTTGATTAATGGAACGTTATACAACGAGAAGTTGGTGGTAGAGTAAGCCGTAAAACTTTTAAGCGAAAAGGGCTTCTGGCCCTTTTTTTTGTGGCTTGAAATAAATCTTAGTCGTACTTTTGATTATGGAATATTCAACACGTTTTATTCGTTTTCAATGGCTTGCCCTGATTAGCCTTTTTTTAGTAATTACTGCTGGGAGTTTTGTGCGCATCACTGGTTCTGGCATGGGTTGTCCGGATTGGCCTAAGTGTTTTGGACAATGGATTCCTCCGACCGCAGAGGAACAACTTCCAGCGAATTATTTATCCATTTTTCAAGAGAAACGCGCAAAAAAAGCAATTAAGTTCTGTGCCTTCCTGCGAACATTAGGCATGGAAGAAACTGCCCAAAAAATTGAAAAAGACCCGACCCTACTACGGGAAGAACCATTCAACGTGGCTAGAACGTATACGGAGTACATCAACCGATTATTGGGATTCATCGCTGGAAATGTGCTGTTGGCGGGGCTTATTTGGAGTGTTTTATATTACCGCAAACGGTGGCTGATTTTGCTTTCAGCAATCAGCTTGGTCCTCATTGCGATTGAGGCTTGGTTTGGATCGATTGTGGTGGCCACGAACTTGGTACCATGGACCATTACCGTTCATTTATTCCTTGCCCTGGTGATTTTACTAATCCAACTTTACCTCATCCATCGGATTTCTCCAAAACATGGAGCAAAGATTTACGTCAATAAACCGACATACTACATCTGGTGGGTGGTATTTGCCATTACGTTTTACCAAATGTT
>JBJTWF010000071.1:0-27970 GCA_046081565.1 Flavobacteriales bacterium
AAACAACGGGCGACCGATGTATGGTTGGTCGATGGATGATATCGCTACCCAAGTGGGAGCACAAGATGCCCTCAAGGAAGTCTTGAGCATGATTAACGTGGTCCCGAATCCTTACTATGCCTTCTCCGATTATGAGCGAACGCGTATCGAGAACAAAGTGAAGATTACCAACCTACCTGAGAAATGTACGGTAAAAATATATTCTTCTAATGGGAAGCTTATACGTACCTTTAAAAAGGATAGTCCTGTAACGTCAGTGGATTGGGATTTAACAAACCATAGAGCGATTCCTGTCGCAGGAGGTGTTTATCTAATTCATGTTGAAGTTCCTGGTATTGGGGAAGTAGTTCTTAAATTCTTCGGTGGAATGAGAACACCGGATTATCAAGGTATTTAATTAAAACTAATTGGTGATATGAAATCAATCATAAACGTTGCATTAGCATTATCCGTAGCTACCGCTTCGGTGTTTGCTGGAAATGAAGATCGTGTGGGTTCAGCAGGGGCGTCACATTTGTTGATTAATCCTTGGGCACGTGGTTCTGCTATCGGTGAATCCGGGATTGCAAGCATTAATGGGCTAGAAGCTCAATTTAATAACATCGCTGGTCTTGCCTTCACAGATAAAACTCAAATTAAATTTAACTATTCCAATTGGATGGGTAATGCAGGTGTTGCGCTGAATTCAGCAGGCATTGCACAACGCGTAAGTGAGTCAAATGTAATTGCGATTAGTGTTCAATCCATGAACTATGGTGATGTTCCTATTACCACCGTGGCAAATCCCGAAGGTAATATTGGATTTTTCTCTCCACGTGCGAATGTTTTCAATGTAGGTTTTGCTAAAAAATTCTCCTCCTCTATTTATGGCGGGGTAAATTTTAAAGTAGTATCGGAGAACATTTTTAACTTAAAAGCGAATGGTATTGCACTCGATGCAGGGATACGTTATGTCTCCGGAGCAAAAGAACAACTGAAATTTGGTATTGCCCTAAAGAATGTTGGTCCCGTTATGAAATTCAAAGGGGATGGTCTTGCACAGCAAGTTGAATATGTGTCCAATGGCTTTATTGCTACCTTGGAAAATCGCTCCGCGAGTTTCGAACTTCCTTCGTTATTGGCGATCGGTGGTTCATATGATTTTATTTTCAGTGATGAAAGCCGACTTTCTTTATCAGCTTCCTTCCAAGCCAATTCCTTTTCTAAAGACCAGTATAAAATTGGGTTAGATTATGGAATGGCAACCGAAAAACTTGCCTTTAATATTCGTGGAGGTTTTGTTTATGAAGAAGGATTGTTGGATCAAGAGAATAGAAGTAATGCGTTGGTAGGACCAGCTGCAGGGTTCTCCGTAGATGCGTTGGTAGGTAAAAACCAAAGTGCACTAGGCGTTGAATATTGCTCTCGATTTGCCGGAGTATTTGGAATCATTCACACCTTAGGCGTTACGATCAGCCTAAATTAATCTATTGTTTTTTAATTGGACAAGAGGGCTTAGGCTCTCTTGTTTTGTTTAATTAACTACGCAATGTCACAAATTAATTATTACACAGAAGAAGGCCTAAAAAAGTTGAAGGATGAGTTGTATGAATTAACCCATGTTCAACGACCAAGTATTTCAAATCAAATCGCCGAGGCACGCGATAAAGGCGATCTTTCCGAAAACGCAGAATACGATGCAGCCAAGGAAGCTCAAGGTATTTTAGAAATGCGTATCGCCAAATTGGAAAGCGTTATCGCCAATGCGAGACTCATAGACGACTCCTTAATCGATAACTCTAAAGCCTACATCCTATCCAAAGTTACGATTCGTAATAAGACGAATAACATGGAAATAGAGTACACCTTGGTAGCAGAAAACGAGGCGGATATTAAACTTCGAAAAATTTCAGTGGATTCTCCTATCGGTAAGGGTTTGTTAGGGAAAAAAGTAGGAGATATCGCGGAAATTCAAACGCCAGGAGGGATAATGCATTTTGAAATAATAGGAATTTCCAGGTAATGCCTTCCTTATTCAGTAAAATCGTTTCAGGAGAAATTCCTTGCTATAAGGTCGCTGAGAATCAGGATTATTTAGCTTTCTTGGATATTAATCCCTTGGCGCCGGGGCACACCCTAGTCATCCCAAAAATTGAAGTGGATTACCTTTTTGATTTAGATGACGCTACCTATCAAGGGCTTTTTGCTTTTGCAAAGGAAATAGCGCCTAGGCTAAAACAGGCGTTCCCGTGTAACCGCATCGGAGTGACCGTTATTGGGCTCGAAGTGCCTCACGCCCACGTGCACCTTATACCCATAAATTCCATGAAAGACATGGACTTTGGAAGCCCCAAATTGAATCCGAGCTCGACGGAACTAGCGCAATGGATGAATCGAATTAAGGGGTGATTTACTTTTTTAAAAAGGTAAAGTAGATCCGAATGGGCTCAGTGATGCCGTCGAAATAAATATCTGCAAAACAACTGGCATGCTTTCCGGTGAATTCAGGGGTAAAGGTAAAGGAAAGCGCAGAGTGATTATCACCTTCCGTCTTCAGGTGATAAGATAACCCTTCTTGGCTAAATTTGATTTCATTGATTTCTACTTCTGTAACATCGTGATCGATGGACACCCATTTGGTTACGGAACTCCCTTCTTTGATTTCGTCTTCCTGTACTAAGGGAGAAGCGGAAATGCGTTGGAGGTTTTCCGTTTGTGAACGGGTCATGTATAAGATTTCTACTTTGCGTTCAATGCTCGCTGGGACAGAGTATACGGAGGATGCACGGTCGTTCACATTATCAGAGGTAGACTGATTCGCGGCATATTCCCCCAACGGAACTTCTACGATTTCGAAGGCAACGTTTTTATTAGACGCAAGCATGTTTGCTAAGGCACCATTCTGGTATTCAAGGAAAAACTTCTGTACCGATGAAATCCTACGTTGCGTTAGGTTTACATTATACTGGGTGACATTTAAGGGGCTGGCATACCCTCTAGCGAAAAGGAGAATGGAATTTCCACGAGCAATCTCATGCACTACGGAGTCGTATAGCTTCAATAGCACGTGATAACCAAAATCCACTTGGTTGGTGAAAAATTGCGATAAGCCTTCTTTATTTGATGTACTATCTAAATAACCAACCTTGGCATTTGTATAATCGGTATATAGAATGTGATAAGGGACATTGCTTTTTTGTGAATACGATTTAGGATTGGGGTAATCGTTTCTAAAATATAAACTAACGGGAAAAGTGATCGTTGGAGGCGGGGGAATGGAGTCGATTCTATTTTTTACCGGCTTTTCTAAGAGGGCAAAAAAGATATCGCTACAACAGGTAGGATTTTTTTTAGACAAACTACCCAAACGGTTAGAGGAAACAAAAACACTGTCGTCTTGTCGGAAATAGTATAAATCGTTGGCTGGACTATTTATCGGTACACCAAGATTTTGAGGTTTTGAAAACTGAACTTTATCCGCAAGCTTGGATTCAAATACATCGTATCCTCCGTAACCGACGTGCCAATTCGAGGAAAAAAACAAACGACTCGAATCCTCATCGAACCAAGGGGTAACTTCATTGTCAATGCTATTTAAACTACTGATGTTTTTGGGTTCATCAAAGGTTCCATCCGATGCAATAGCAGCATACCATAAGTCCATGCCTCCATTTCCCCCTTCTCTATCAGACGAAAAGAACAAATAGGATTTACCATTCTTAAGCCTAGCCCAACAAGGATGAGTGGTATTCGCACCGGGTTGGTTAATGGTTTCATTGAGGGTATCGACGCCAACGCCTTCTTTGTATCGAACAATTTTACATTTATATGAAAAGCCCTTGTCATCGCACAAGCTATAATAATACCACCCTTGGCGATCAAAACTTACATTCCCAGTGCTTTTATCGGCTTTAATGAGCTCTTTCCAAACCGTTGGCGACTGGAAAGAGTTGCTGTCCACAATCAAGCGATACGCATTGGTTTTATAAAAAGTAGCGTACACTTCCTCATTGGTATTAATGGAGTCCGCTTTTAAGGAAGAAAAATAGAATACCCCATTTTTATACATATGGCCAAATTCTGCATCGTATGAATTGATTTTAGTGGTAAAGGGTTGGATTAATATGCTGGTTTTGGGGCTCGTTTTAATCGCGAATTCTGTAGATTTAATCTCTTGCTTTGTTTTCTTATATAAATATTCATCCGGAGAATCACTAACCTCTTTATAGGCTTTTTTAAATAGGGCTAAAGCGGAAGGATAGTTACCCGTTTGTTTAACCATTAATGCGTAATTCAATAAGGCATTGGGATAGGATTTCTCTGCGTCTTCAGCGTATACTTTGGCGTACCATTTTGCGGCTAATTCATAATTTTTATACGCGCGTTGTGCCTCCGCTTGTTTCCAATGCAAGGCTATGGAAGTGGAATCCATTTGGATTGCCTTATCGTACATTTGGGTCGCATAGTAATAATCACCTTTTTTAAACTGCTCGTCAGCAAAATTAATTACATCCTTAATTTTCACTTGGGAAAACAGAACACAAGGACAGGACCAAAGCAATATAAAAACTAAATGTAATCGGGGCATACACGATGTTCAATTCGTTTGGGCTTAAAGCGATTTAGTATATAACGTACGGCAATTTCAAATCCACCTCGCGCTTTGCTCGCAGGAACAAGTTTAGACGTATTGATATCATAACTTAATCCCACAAACCAATCTTTATATTCGCAACCTAAGGATAACATTTGTGCATCTTTGGCTCGAACGAATACACCAGCCATTAAGGCCTTGTAGACATAATTTTTATCGCTTCCAGGTAAATAATATCGGATGGAAGTCCCAACCATCGTTTCTCGATAGGTTCCCTGTTTCGATACCTGAAACGAAGGTAAAAGATCCCATTGTTTGTTAATGGGATAAGTTCCTGAACCATGGACAAGCCAACGCACGTCTCGTTTTATTACGTCTTGATAAAACCCTTGGTTTGGTTGATTTAAATTAAACGCACTTAACCCTAATTTTTGGTGTTTTCGGGACGATATGTAATACGTGTATTGTATTCCTGTCCCCAAGGTTAAATTCGTCTTGCGGTCCGTTTGAAACGTTTCGTTGGTTGGTAGTAGCGGATTGAAAAGGTAACCGTTGTACTGGACATCAAAATAAAATGCGTCTGTATTGACTTGTCGGTGGTTGAATCCTAGGGATAGGCCCCCGCTGAGAAGGTGCATAGAATCTTTGGTAAGTTTGATTGCTTTAGAAAGGGTGAGTTGCGCCTCGATGGTTTTTAGTTTACCATCACCCGCTTGATCATGGAATAGGAGCAACCCATAATTAAAGCGCTTTAACGGTGCATCGACGCTGGCGCTAAACGTTTGAAAAGGAATCGAAACACTCCTCCATTGGTCTTTAAAGTTTCCTATAAATCGGGTACTGCCATTAAATTCTCCCGTTTTTGCTGGATTTAAAAAGATTGGATTATCATTAAATTGAGACCAATGAATATCTTGGGCCTTGAAGGCAAGTCCAATCGCTAATAAAAAAAAGAGTAGAATGGTCCGCAACACTACGTAAATATAATTAAAATTAACGCATATAAAAAAGGACGTTTAGGGTGTAGAAGACGATACCGAAACGATTTTACCATTCATCAACAACCCCGCATTCAAGGCGAAATTTACAATAAAAGAGGCCATTTCCTTAGGGCTAGTTTTTGCCTCGTAACCCGGAAAGGCACGTTGTAGCATTTCGGTATTTACAGCACCCAAGCACAAACAATTCATGCGAATGGGTTCCATCTTATATTCTTCTGCAAACACCTCAGTAAACGTACAAAGGGCGGCTTTTGAAGCGGCATATGCACTAAGTCCAGGGAATTTAACGCTGCCTTGAACAGCTCCCATCGTGCTGATGTTCACGATATGAGCATTCCCGGAACGTAAGGAATGTAGCAATGCCTGAATGAGGGTTACCGGACCAAGATAATTTACCTGTAAGCAAGATTGAAATTGGTCCTCGCTGGTATTTTCGAATCCTTCGTGTACTAAATACCCGGCATTATTGATCAAAACGTTTATGGCTTCGCCCGTTCCAAATAGAACCTGCGCTTGTTGCTTTACGTCTTTCTCAAGGTCGAAGGCATAGGGGTGAACATTCGAATACTCTTTAAATTCAAAGGCCATACGCGCTTTGTTTCTACTAAGGGCAATCACTTCATGGTTTGGATTTTTCGCTAATTCATGAACGATTGCTGCACCAATGCCTTGCGATGCGCCGCATACTACGATTCTCTTATTCATCAAATGATATAACGATTTTATCACTAGCCGGTTCAGCCTGACACGTTAATATGTATCCTTGTGCAATTTCTTTATCCGTTAAGGTGTAGTTCTGTCTCATCGTAACTAATCCTTCCGTAACTTTGGCTTTACATGAACTACAAACACCTCCCCTACAAGAATAAGGGGGGTCAATTTTTTGTCCTTCAAAATGCTCCAAAAGTGTTTTTTTTCCCGCTTCAAGCGCAAAGTGCATTAATTGTCCATCCAAGGTTACACTAACCTCAAACGGACCAGAAAATTTTTGTAGTGTTTCCTCTTCTTTACGTTTTGGCGGAATAAAAAATTCTCGTTTAATTTTCCCTTCGTCTACGCCAAAAAACCGTAAACACCGTTCGATGTCATCCATAAATTCAAGCGGTCCGCACAACAAAAAGGAATCGGACTGCAGCAGCGCTAGATCGTTTTTAATTTCTTCCACGAGGGCTTCATACGTTAATCGACCTGAGGTATATCCATCCGCACGTTCTTGGCTTAAGTATAGGGTAGCATTGGTTAGGTTTAACAGCGACCTAAATAAGACATCTTCTTTTCTTTTAACGTTAAAAAACACACGAAAGGAAACCTTCGATTGATGGTGTTGAATCATCGAGGCCAGGGGAGTAATTCCGCTTCCAGCAACAAAAGCGCACACGGTTCGCTCGGATCCCAACGTAAAATTACCTTCTGCAATATGCACCTTTAATTCTGTTCCTATCTCAACTTCGTCATGTAAAAAGGAAGACATGATGCCGTTATCGAGTTTTTTTACTCCGATTTGTATCCCGTTTTGATCCTCACCACAAATAGAATATGATCTACGAACAGGCTCGCCCTTAATTAAATGTTCTAGGGTAACATATTGACCAGGAATAAAACCCATGGTTCGGTTTGCTTCAGTTGGAACAAGGCTAAAAACCTTGAAATCATGAGATTGATTTTCAATGTGCGAAACCCTACACGGAATCCAAACGTTGGATTTGTTTTTGCTAAAAAAGGAAAGTATTCCCATATTATTCGTCAAATGAAACGGTTATTTTTTTCGTTGTTGGTATGGCTTGGCAGGTTAAAATATAACCGCTTTCTACCTCGTCCGGTTCTAAAGCGTAGTTAACCACCATAGAAGCAGAACCCTCAATAATTTTTGCTTTACATGTACAACAGACGCCCCCTTTACAGGCATAAGGCACATCCGCACCCGCTTTTTGGGCCGCCTCTAAGAGGTTTTCATCGCTCGAATTCATCGTAAAGGATATTACGTCATCGTCCATGATCAAAGCGACCTCACAATCTCCTTGAATGGTGGCTTTGGCGGTTGCTTTATCCCGAAGGGATGCATTAGCATGAAATAATTCAAAATGTATTTTTTCCTTGGCAAGGCCTTTTTCCAAATAAAAATTTTTCACCGCTAAAATCATGCTTTCCGGGCCACATACAAACAGGTCGTCAATCGAAAGGCCTGAAACAAAAGCGCGATCCAAGGCTTCAATGCGCTCTTTGTCAATCCGACCTTTCTGAATTGGAATACCCTGACTTTCTCGGCTAAAGATGTGAAAAACCCTGAATCGGGTTAAGAAGGTGTTCTTTAGTTGTTCTAATTCCTCGGCAAACATTACGTGGGAAAAACCTTTGTTTCCGTAAAACAAGCTTACGGTGGAGAGCGGTTCCTCAAATAATATCGTTTTTATGATGGATAAAATGGGGGTAATACCGCTGCCTGCCGCATACAGAACAACATGCTTGGATGCCTGGGGATTGGTGTTGTAAGTGAAGCTGCCCATTGGGGGCATGGCTTCAAGGGTAGAACCAACGTCCAAATGATCCAAGGCAAAGTTCGAAAAGATCCCGTCCTCCACTCGTTTTATTCCCACACACCAACGGTTCTCGTGAGGGGCAGAACATAAAGAATAGGATCGCCTAATTTCTTCTCCATTCCATTGGGTTCGAAACGTGAGGTATTGCCCTGCCGAAAACGTAAATAGAGGAAGGCTCTCCGCAGGAATTTCAAAGGTGAATTCCGCTGCATCGTCCGTTATAAATCTTTTGGATACTAGGGTAATCGGATGAAACGTCAAGGCCATGGATCAAAATTGTGTTCAAAAGTAAACAATTCATTTCGACTTCTTGTTTGAAGTATCGGTAAGAAATGGTCGTCTTTCTTTTTTAATGATGGGTTTGCTTCCGATTTCCTTATCTTTGTTTCACGTTTAATTTACACCATGGAAACACTCGTTCAAGAAAGACTTGAAAAGGAATTTCAAGAGAAAATCAATAAAGACATTAAAATTGAACCAAACGATTGGATGCCGGAAACGTATCGCAAAACGCTCATTCGTCAAATCTCTCAGCATGCGCACAGTGAAATCGTAGGCATGTTACCTGAGGGAAACTGGATAACAAGGGCCCCAAGCTTGCGGAGAAAAGCGGTTTTATTGGCGAAAGTCCAAGACGAGGCAGGTCACGGTTTATACCTATACTCTGCCACGGAAACGTTAGGAGTAAGCCGTGAGGACACCATTGATGACCTTCATGCGGGTAAAGTTAAATATTCTTCCATTTTTAATTACCCAACCCTCACCTGGGCTGACATAGGTGCCATTGGTTGGTTGGTCGATGGGGCTGCCATTATGAACCAAGTTGCGTTGTGTCGGACCTCATATGGCCCTTATGCCCGGGCTATGGTAAAAATTTGCAAAGAAGAGTCCTTTCACCAACGACAAGGGTATGAAATCATTTGCAACCTTATGCAAGGAACAGAGCAACAAAAAGCCATGGCGCAAGATGCTGTGAATCGGTTTTGGTGGCCTTCCTTGATGATGTTTGGTCCTAGCGATGCCGAATCGAAACATACAGAACAGTCTATCCAGTGGAAGATTAAGAGGCATACCAACGATGAATTAAGACAGCACTTTGTGGATGCCACCGTTCCCCAAGCGGAGCTGATTGGTATAACCTTACCGGATGCCTCATTATCTTGGAATGAATCCCGTGGACATTATGATTTTGGTGACATCGATTGGGAGGAGTTTTGGCAGGTTGTCGGTGGAAACGGTCCTTGTAACAAAGAACGATTGGAAGCCAGGATTAAGGCGAAAAAGGAAGGTGAGTGGGTAAGAGAGGCTGCACTGGCATACGCTAAAAAACATCAGAAAAACTAAATTACAGGCCTATGTCAACCAATGAATGGCCTCTTTGGGAGGTTTTTATACGAAGTAAACAAGGGTTAAACCACAAGCATGTAGGTAGTTTACGCGCTGCGGATTCAACCATGGCTCTACAAAACGCTCGGGATGTTTATACCCGAAGATCAGAAGGAATTTCGATTTGGGTTGTCCCATCGGCGCAAATCGTTGCCTCCGACCCGTCCGACTCAGACGCTTTTTTTGAGCCCTCTGATACCAAAGTGTATCGCCACCCAACTTTCTACGATTTACCAGAAGGAATAGAACACATGTAACATGGATAAAAAACCCTTACTAACCTTTTTGTTTCGACTCGGGGATGATAGCCTTATTTTAGGCCAGCGTTTGTCTGAGTGGTGTGGCCATGGGCCCATCCTAGAAGAGGACATTGCCCTCACCAATACCGCATTGGATTTAATTGGTCAGGCTACCAACATTTATACCTATGCTGCGGAAGTTCAAGGAGAAGGGAAAGATGCGGATGCTTTGGCTTTTTTACGCCTTGAACATCAGTATTTTAATGCGATTTTAACCGAACAACCCAACGGTAATTTTGCCGACACGATCGTTCGTCAATTTTTCTTCGATACCTATCGCAAGGGATTGTTCGAACACCTTGTGCACTCAACCGACAAAGACCTTTCTGCCATTGCGGAAAAATCCCTAAAAGAAACGCGTTATCATTTCAAACATTCTGCCGAATGGGTTATTAGGCTTGGAGACGGGACAGAAGAGTCCAAAGAACGAACCCAACTTGCCGTCCATAGCTTTTGGATGTATACCCAAGAATTGTTTTACACCGATGAAACCGAAAACGCTTTACACCTTGCTGGGATACTTCCCGATATCAGCGCATTGAGAACCCCTTGGTTGGTCACCGTGGAAGACGTGTTACGCCAAGCGACCTTGCAAATGCCTGAAGACCAAGGGTATTTTGGTAAGGGAAGACAAGGAATGCATAGCGAGCACATGGGCTTTCTTTTGGCCCAATTACAGTATATGCAAAGGGCATATCCAAATATGAAATGGTAACGCTTGATTCGATTAAAGCCATCGTTTCTCGGGTGAAAGACCCGGAGGTACCCGTCCTTACGATTGACGATTTGGGAATTCTTCGCTCTATTTCTTTTCAAGGTAATGCGTGGATAATTGAAATTACCCCAACCTATAGCGGATGTCCTGCAATGCAAACGATTGAGTCTGATATGAAACGAGCCCTTTCTAATGAAGGCATCCATAATTTTGAGATTAAATCAATCTTATCCCCAGCTTGGACTACCGATTGGATTTCTGAGGAAGGTAAACGTAAACTTCAAGCGTATGGAATTGCCCCTCCTGTAGATGAGGTAGATAAAGGGGTTTTGTTTTCAAAAGATCCCACCGTACCCTGTCCGAGATGTCAATCGAAGCAAACAAAAATGATTAGTCAGTTCAGCAGTACAGCTTGTAAAGCGCATTTTCAGTGCCAAGAATGCCTGGAGCCCTTCGATTATTTCAAGTGCCTACGGTAGTTTCGAAGATAGACCAAATGGTATTTGCTGCTTTATCCCAGTGATAAAGCGTTTTTTGAGTTTTTCCAGCCTCAATCAATTGACGCCGTAAGCCAGCATCGACCATCATTCGTTCGAGGCCTGTTGCAATGTCCTCTTCATGGTAAGGATCGCAGTAAAGGGCAGCATCTCCGGCAATTTCAGGTAAACAGGTTGCATTGGCGGCTAATATCGGAACCTCGCATTGTAAGGCTTCCACCAAGGGAATTCCGAACCCTTCAAAGTATGGTATGTAGGTTAACGCCTCGGCTGACGCCATCAATTGAGCTACCTCCTCTTGGGGTAAATATCCTGTAAAATGAATCTTCTTTTCGTGAGGACCTGCCGTTTTTAAGCCTTTACCTTTCCACATTGGACTTCCAACAATAACCAGTTCTACCGTTGGATTTATTAAGGAATTATACGCATTAACAAGACGCTGTACATTTTTTCTCGGATGTAAAGATCCAATAAATATGAAGTAAGGCTTACCTTGAGTATATTTTGCTCTAATTGCTTTTTGGTCTCCTTCGGCTAACGGTTTATAGGTTTCGCTCGCAGCATTATACACGACTGAAACCTTGCTTGATTCAATACCATAACATGTGATAATATCTTCTTTTGAATAAGTAGATACCGTTATTATTTTTTTAGCCTTGTGGGCGAATCTAGGGAAAAAATAAGATAAGTAAAGCTGTAAAATTCGGGGCACATCTTGAGGGTTGTGCATGAAATTTAAATCATGAATAGAAAGTACCGTTGGGATGTTTATCCGAAGGGAGTTATATCCGTCTGGTGAATAGAAAAGATCAACCTGATGTTTCTTTAAGGCACTGGGAACTTGAATTTCAAACCAAAACCAATACAGCAGTGGATGACGAGTGGCTGGAGGAAGGATTACCTCTTGTACATGTGGTAAAGCGGGTAATGGGTGTTTCGGGGTACGGTCATAAAGTAAAATAAATTGACTTGACGGATGTTGGGTAATCCAACGGGAAACCAACTCGAACGTGTAGGTTCCAAATCCTTCCATTTTTTCTGCGGTTAGGTGCCTACAATTGATTGCAATTCTCATTAAAACTGCAAAATGTAGTTTGTAAAACGCTCTTGACCTATGGTTGTGGATGGTCCATGCCCACAATATACCACGGTATCATCCGGTAGTTGGAATAATACATTATGTATGCTCTTTTTTAAATCGTCTAGGCTTCCACCGGGTAAATCTGTCCGTCCAAAACTCCCGCGAAAAAGAACATCACCATTGATCACAAAGCCCTCTTTTTCGAAGTAGTAAACAACATGTCCAGGACTGTGACCTGGAGTGAAAAGGACCAGTGCCTCCATGGCTCCAACCTGGAGCCTTTCGTCGGGTGTCACATAAAAGGCGGGTTCCGGTGAAGGAATATACCCCTCAAATCCATAAAGGTGGGCTGATTGATTAACGCGGTCTATGGTTGGAATATCCAACGCATGTAGACCAAGGCCCGTTTCTAAAAGACTCGATACAAAAGCGTTGCCAAGCACGTGGTCAATATGGCCATGGGTATTCAAAAGCATTTTTGACGAACCTTTTTTTTCATGGAGGTAACGTTTCAACACTTCCTCTTCATGCCGTTCGTAACATCCTGGATCAAATACCATTACATTACCACCGCCATCGGATACCACATAGGTGTTTTCTTGGAATGCATTAAAAGTAAAGGATTGAACATGAACAGAAGACATAGGGCAAAAGTACTTAAATCAACTCACTTATCTAAGCAACACCACGTGTCCAGAAAGTTCATTTTTTTTGTATTGCGTATCGGAGTAGACTAATTTCCAGGTGTATACCCCATCGGGACATTTATTTCCACGGTAGGAACCGTCCCATCGATCATTGATGGAATGTAAGGTGTATATTAATTCACCCCATCGGTTAAAAATGTCCATTTCCATAGTGGAAATATTCCCGCCAAATACGCCAAAAAGATCGTTTCTACCGTTGCCGTCAGGAATAAAGGTGTTGGGAACATAGATTACGGCCTCATACGTAATGGAAACTTGAGCATCGGTAATACAGCCATTTTGATCGGTAAAAACAACCGAATACGTGATATCTTGATCAGGGGACGTTATGGGATTAGGGCAGTTAATACACGATAAGAATTCCGCGGGACTCCACACATAATTTCCAGGGCTGTTACCTATGGCATTTAGTTGAATCTGATCGCCATAAAACGCTTGAATTTCGGGGGAAATACTAATGGAAGGCCAGGGATGTAAAACCACTTCTACATAAGCAGTATCCTTGCACCCATTGATGTCGGTACCAACGACTTGGTACAAGGTGGACTGTAAGGGGCGAACCCAGACAAGGTTTGCGGTTTGATTGACCACGGATGCGTAAGGACTCCATTGATAACTTATTCCTCCATTGGCAGAAAGTAGGGCCTCTCCACCGGGACAGATTATCGTATCTCCTTGAGCGGTTACATTGGCGCTGAGTATGGATATATAAACACTGTCGATTAATGTTCCACAGGCGTTGGTAAAAGCACAATAATAATACATATTTTGTGTAGGATTCAATGTTACGGTAGGCCCTACCGTGGTTGAAAGATACAGATTTGGATACCAAAGATATGTGCTTGCTCCGGATACAGTAACCGTAGCGCTGGTACCCTCGCAAAGGATAAGGGTATCGGGTAAATTTGAACTCGGAGGGGTGTAATAAACATAGACCCAAACGCTATCGAAGGAAACACACCCTTCAGGAGTTGTTAAGGTTGCAATATATAAGGTGGTAGTATCAGGAGTGGCAATTACAGAATTTCCAATGGCTGTATTAAGGTTGGCTGCCGGTGACCAAGAAATCGTACCGTTTCCAATAGCCGTTAATGTAACAGCATTTCCAATACAAATGGAGGTATCGTTTGAGGCTGAAACATTAGTGGATACGACATTTAATGGAACCTGTATTGTATCGGACCCACAACTATCGCTTATAATTACGGTAAAAATAGTATTCGTGAAAATCGTTGCCGTTGGATTCGATAGGGTTGCATCGTTTAAAACATTTGCGGGAGACCATGAATAGGCACTTCCGCCAAAGGCCTCGAGTTGGTATGGGCTTCCGGGACATATGGGCAAGGATGGGATGGTGGCACCTCCTTGAAAATCACCAATGGATACTAAAATAGTTGCGGTGTCCGGGGAATAGCAATTGTTCGAATCCGAAACGATAAGTGTTACCGTATAATTTCCTGCCCCCGAATAAACGTGGCTTGGTTCAAACTGGTTGGATTGAATACCGTCGCCAAAATCCCATTCGTAGGTATTCCCGTTAATGCTGTTGTTGTTAAACAATACGGGTTGGGGCAAGCAAATTAGAGGGGAAGGAACGGCCAATACGGCATCCAATAAACTTAAATCGAATTTAAAAACGGCCATGTTACAGTTGGAACTTTGGTTTTGGGGGGACCAACTGCCTGGAGTGGAAGTAAATCCAAAATTATTTCCTCCACAAGCACCACACACGGCGTGGTAAATTCTCCCCTTTTTATCAAACCGACTGGTTCCGCCATCTACGTGGTTTGAACTGCTAGTAACACCCCCCATGTACGTTCCGTAATTTAAGGCTTGTGCATCAGCGGAAAAAACGGCTAAATAGAAATTTGAACCGTTGGTATTGCTTTGGTAGGCGTTTGGTGTTATGGAAAACCCATTGGTGGATGAAAACAAGGCTTGGGAAACGCCACTGTTCGCATTGAGTTGACCTCCCCACCCAGAAACATAGATTTCGTTACAATCGGATACTAAAAAAGCCGTTGGCGAAATTTCCACATGCCCAGAGCCTGCTCCAAAAACGGTACTCCATTGAATGGTTTGCAAGCTCCCATCATACTTGCGTATAAATTGGCCTGAATTCGGTGTTCCAACACAGCCCGGGGTTATAGCCCAATTAGATTCTGTTTGACCATATACGTACACGTTATTTCCTGGATCGCAACGAACAAAATAGGCTTGGTCATATTCATTGGCGCCCATGAACGTAGCCGATAGGGCGGAACCATTTGTGGGGTTGAACCGAACAATATAACCATCGCTAAGACCCCCATTATTCGATAAATCGTTTCCGTTGGTCACCGAGGGAAAGGTAGGAGAGGTACTTCCACCACTCAAATAAACGCTGCCATTTGGGCTAATTTCAATGGAATTTCCTGATTCTTCCCCAATTCCTCCAAAAAATGACCCCCAAAGCAGGCTGGTTAGGGTATTATTGAATTTACAAACCACAGCATCTTGTATCCCATTGAGCACCGTGGCATAAGTTCCAGCCGTGGTAGGGAAATTCATGGATGAAGACGTACTGGCAACATACACATTGCCCGTGGCATCCAAGATAATTTCTCCACGAAATTGGTCCCCATAATTGTATTGCAACGTATTAATATTCAGCCCGTCAGTTCCCGAACCTCCAACATAGGTAGAAGCCAATAGAGCCGTTCCGGTGGTGTTAAATCGGGCAATAAATAAATCACTTCCATTGAAGGTTAAGGAATTTTCAATTTCAGAAGGTCCCCCGTTAAATGTAGCGTCGTAGGCTCCTGTGGTAGTAGGGAAATTGGAGGAACACGTTACCCCATATACATAAAGTTCTCCATTGCTTCCAGCAACAATGCTATGTGGCGTTTCGTTTCCAGATCCTCCAAAGTAGATGGAGTATAATAAATTACTACCACTGGTATTAAATTTGCTCAACCCCACATCAAAGGGTAGTGCACCAACCCCACCATTGAACGTCACATCATAGGAACCAGGGGTTGTTGGGTAACCAGAAGCAAAAACGATTCCTGCGCCATAAACGTTCCCGGCAAGATCTGGCGTAGCGGTAAAGCCCCAATTATCGGCTGTTGAACCACTAAACGAGGAGAACGTCAAGCTAGGGTCGATTATTAATGAATCAAAGGTAGCTGGGTAAGAATCCATGGCAAAGCCCCATTGAACACCATTTTGTCGGAACGCAATGGGAATTTCAGTTCGTTTACCTTCATGGAAATACCATGCCTGTGGCTTGGATTGAGAAATACTACCGAAGCGATGGAAAAGGATTAAATTACCAGACGCTTGTAGTTTTACGTCCTCACATCCTTCAAAGGAAAAAGAGATTTCTGCTGGATTTCCTCCAGGGAAAATTTTAAAGGCATAATTCAGTTGTTCGTTTTGGGTCGTATAATGAAGATCAATCCTTTCATAGAAATTACTAAACCGTACCGCTTGATAGTCATGAATTCCTGTGCGCCATTGACTTGAATCCTTCCCCAGAAAAAAACTACTGTAGTGTGATGAAGGCTTTCCAAGAAATTCAGCCTGAACGTTTTTACTGTTTTGGAATCGTTGGAAAATAGAATGGACCTTGAGGTTTGATTCCTCAGAATCCCCCTCATGCTCGTGATCGGGTAGTTCGTACATGAAATAATTAATTCCTTTTTTGCCTGCATAAACTTTCCCTGAATGTACAGGTACAGAAAAAGCGATGGTATCTCCCCATTGGCCTTGGTTTGGCGTCATCCAAATGCCTTGTGATAGGAGCAGTTGAACATAAAAACAGGTCGCAAAAATCAAGAAAAAGCGCATACCAAGGCTAAATTACGGAAGCTAAACTAAATTATACATACTAAACCGATTAACTTTGGTTGCTTTTTGTTCATTTTTGATAACAAAAATCGATTAAGTGTATCTTTACCTTTTAAAAACGATTATGAGAAATAGACTTATTGGACTGCTTTTTTGCTTTTACAGCTTTGGGTTACTTGCACAAGCACCTTCCGGATATGTGCGTCTTAAAATCAATACCGATGAACAAGGGCTTCAGTTTTTATCTCAACAAGGCATAACCATAGACCATGGCTTACGAAAAGATGGTCAATATTTCATTTCAGATTTTTCAACCCAAGAGATGGAACAAATCCAATCCCTTGGTTTTTCTACCGACGTTCTAATACCGGACGTAGTGGCTTACTACGAACACGTGTTATCTCAGGCAAGTAATGAGCCTGTTTCACACAACCCAACCTGTGCAGGTACTCCAGGCAATGCTACGAATCCATACCTCAATCCAAGCACACCATCGCACTTCAATTTAGGAAGTATGGGAGGCTATTTAACGTACAACCAATTGTTGACTGAATTGGATGAAATGGCCGCGACCTATCCGAACTTAATTACGGTTAAAGCGCCTATTTCCAATTTTTTAACCCATGAAAACCGGCCAATTTACTACGTTCGATTGTCGGATAATCCAACGGTAGACGAAGGTGAACCAAAAGTACTTTACACCGCTATTCACCATGCTCGAGAACCGATGAGTCTAATGGAGACCGTTTTTTACATGTGGTTCCTCTTGGAAAACTACGGCACGAACGATGAAGTTACTTACCTAGTGAATAATTTACAATTGTACTTTGTTCCGTGCATAAATCCCGACGGGTACGTTTACAACCAAACGACTAATCCAAACGGGGGAGGTATGTGGCGAAAAAACCGTAGAAATAACGGCGGTTCGTATGGAGTCGATCTCAACCGAAATTATTCGTATCAATGGGGTACTACTGGAACAAGTACCAATCCGAGTAACGATACCTATCACGGTCCATCCGCTTTTTCGGAACCGGAAACGCAAGCGATGAGGTGGTTGGTACAAAACAACCATTTTATTACGGCCTTTAACGCGCACACTTACGGTTCCGACATTCTCTTTCCCATTGGCTCCACTAGTGCTGAATTCGCGGACCATCACAACTGGTTTCAAGAAGAAAGTAACCATCAGGTGCAATTCAACGGATATGGGGCCATGAAAAGCAGCGGCTTGTACGAGGCCTCAGGCGATTCCGACGATTATATGTACAAGGTCGATATTGGCGTTGGACAAAAAGACACCATGTTCGTTCATACCCCCGAGGTGGGGACCGCTTTTTGGCAACCCTCGAATGAAATAGTCCCAACGTGCGCTGGGATGCTTTTCCCCAATTTGGTGCTGGCGCATTTGGCCAGAGTGTACGCCATAACATCCGATACGGATCCAAATATGATTTCAACATTAACTGGAAGTTTTAACCACAGCATAAAACGCCTTGGTCGTGAAGCAGGTCCCGTAACGGTTTCGATTACCCCCATTCAAAACATCGTATCGGTTGGAAATTCAATGAATTACACCTTGGCCAAACAGCAAACCGCAACGGGTTCTATTTCCTATAGTTTGAATCCCTCCATTCAATTTGGCGACCCTATCATTTACGTTTTAGAAACCAACAATGGCTTGTGGAACCGTAAGGATACGGTTTATAAAACGTTTGGAGTGTTGAATTCTCAATTTGTGGATAATGCTACCAATGCGGCCAATTGGACCGGAAACTGGTCAACCACAACAGCTACCTACGTTTCGGCAACCAAATCCTTCACCGATTCTCCTTCTGGAAATTATGCAAATAATACGACCAAAACATACACCTTAGTTCCTACCATGGATTTAACGAATGCAACGAGTGCCATGGTTCGATTTTATGCAAAATGGGATATTGAAGCCGATTATGATTATGTTCAATTTTCGGTTTCGACAGATAATGGAACTACCTGGATTCCTCAATGCGGCAACTACACGGTAACCGGAACCAATGCAAACGGCAGTGTTCAACCCAACAACCAACCGGTCTATGAAGGTTCACAAATGAATTGGGTTTTGGAGGAGATTAATTTAAGTGATTATTTAGGGCAATTGATTAAATTCCGTTTTAAATTGGGTTCAGATGGTGGATCGGTAGGGGATGGTTTTTATTTCGACGATTTTGAGGTACTCTATAACATAGACACTCTTCCAAATGCTCCTGTTGCATACTTTACGCTATCTGCTGATACCGTTTGCCTAGGCACAAATTTGGTGTTTAATGACCAAACCACCAACAATCCGACTTCTTGGTCTTGGGACTTCGGCGATGGAACCTCTTCCGCGAGTCAAAACCCCTCCCACGCCTATACCCAAACAGGCACCTATGCCGTTACCTTGACGGCATCCAATGGAAATGGATCAGGAGTATTTACGGAATCAGTTACGGTTTTGAGTTGCGCAGGATTAGCGGTTCAAGACGGATTTCAAGGAACCATTATGCCTAATCCATTTACCCTGTCGCTTACCTTGAACGGTTTGGAGAAAGGTAACGTAATTCGTGTCTATCAATTGGATGGAACGTTAATGACTACCCTCGTTGCAAGTGATCCTCAATTACTTATTCGAACAGAACATTGGTCAAAAGGAGCCTACCTTGTGGAAATTCAAAACGATAAAACAAGAAGGGTGAATTTGATGGTTAAAGAATAAAGGTGTTGTATTAATTGCTTTTTGCTCCAGCTGACATCGATCGTCAGCATTCAATGGAGAATTGGTTTATTGGCTCCGTAGTTCAATGGATAGAATAGAAGTTTCCTAAACTTTAGATATGGGTTCGATTCCCGTCGGAGCTACAATTCTTTTGAAAGAGGCATCTTATTTGTTTTTTAAGCGTTTATGCGCTACATTTGATTAAAATTTATCTACTATGAAAATTTTCATGTTATCCGTTTCCGTATTGGCCTTACTCTTTGGTGTCACTTCTTGTATCGAGCACGAAGTTATTCCTCCTCCGAATAACACAGTAAATCTGGATTGTAATTTTACTGGATACATCAATGGAACCCAAGTTGAATTTACACAAAACGTAAGTAATTATCTTGGCAATACGGGGCAAGAAACGTTTGTGCAACCCTCTCCCTTACCGTCTCGGAGGGTATTTATGTTTGAAATGATTTCTCCGTCTTCCCCGGTGAGTGTAAGGTTAAAATTAGGTGCATTAAATTGGGACTTAGCGGCTAATTCAGAACCGAGTTTAACCATGTTTAATGATTTTAATATCAATGCGTCAACAACAGCACCCTCGTACTCAAACGGGGCTATAGCAGGGTTTGAAGTTACTTACACCGATGGGAACTCCGCCGTATGGTTGTCCAAAGAAAATAATCCAATGCCTCAGACAGTGACTTTTACCAACCCTAAGCAGCAATCCGACGGGAGCGGTGATTATTCCTTCTATGATTGTAATTTTTCGTGTTATGTTTACCGTATTGACCCTCAAACAAATAACCTTGATTCCTTATATATTCAAAACGGGAAATACCACGGTTGGTTTAAGCGCTAAAGCGAAGTCCCCAAGGAAGCGTGTTCGATGCAACGCCTGAAAATAGGAATTATTGGGGATTATAATTTTTCCTTCAACGCGCATCACGCTACCAACCTGTCTTTGGATCATGCAGCTTCTTTTCTCGAGTTAGAGGTAAATTATTATTGGATTCGTATCCACGAAATTGCGCAAAGTAAACTATCCTTTTTTGAACGTTACGATGCCTTTTGGATTGCTCCTGGGCCCTATTTGAATCCCTTTTTTTTAAACGGTATTTTTTCCCGTCTTACGGCCCTTAAAAAACCCGTTTTAATTACAGGGGAGGCTTTCAAATCCTTTCTCGAACATTTAGTTTTAAAAAACGAGCTTAATCCAGGTGGAGAGAAATTGATTTCAGATAATTTAGTTTCAGGACCCTATTTTGAGAACATTCAAATTCACCCCAAAAGCACCTCCTTTCAAAAACTATACGATCATTTTTCGAACCAAGAACTCTCTGCATTCAGGTACAGCCTTTATCCCAATTTGTTGTTGGATTTGATTTCCGAACAAATAGATGTCGAAGCGGTAAATCAATTTGATGATGTGGAAGCCTTTAGTTTAAAATTTTACGATTTCTTTTTAGTTACGTCCTATTATCCACAAGTTACATCTACCCGAGACTTACCTCATCCGATTATTTATACCTTTCTAAAGTCGGTCCAACATTATTCGAGCACTTCCCATGTTTTGGTTTGAGTGTAGTATAAAAACGCCGACACGTTTTCATATCCCATTTCCAACAAGATTTCTTTATAATTGCTCAGTTGAACCGCATGTGATGCATTCTTCGACCCGGTTTTGAAATCAATTAAAACGACCGATGCTTCCAATTCAATGATTTTATCGGGCCGGTAGACCTCGCCATTTGGACACAGGATGGAGGCCTCATTAATTATCCTTTTAGCCTGAGAAATCCAGTGTTTATAGGTCGGATGGTAGAAGACCTCCGTTACAGTTTTATGGATCATTTCGAGGGTTTCCTGATCGTATAATCCACTGGATTTTAACAAGGCTACTTTTTCTTCTAGGCTTTGTTCATCCTCACATTCGGCAAGAAGGGCATGTACTTTTTTACCTATTTCTGTTTTTACATCCAATTCTTTGTTTTTAATAACAAGGTCGGGATACCATAATCGATCGGCTATGTTCTCGGCATAATAATAATCGGGTACTGGCTTGTTTTCGGCGTTATTTTTTTCTTTCTGTCCTACCGTAAAATGTATCGCCTCTTGGCTCGGAGAATAGCCGTTAAAGTGCGCAGACCAAAGGTTGTGCATGGTCTGTCCAAGTTCTCCTTTTTTATAAGGATTCCAAACGTACAACCGTTGGATAGGCCGGGTAAAGGCAACGTATAAAATATTTATTTTATCGATTAGAATAAGTTCCTTTTCTTTGGCAGAAAACGCCCTGATACTTGATACTTTGGAAGAACCAGAAAGCTTCTTATAATACACATAATCACCATCCGGTATTAAAAAGTGTCCGATAGGTTTGTTCGCATTGAAATTAACGTTAGGCAATAAAACGACTGGAAACTGTAAACCTTTTGATTTATGAATGGTCATGATTTGAATGGCATCCTTCGTCTCTGGGAATTGAATGGCTAGTTTATCCTTATCGCGATCATAATGGGCCAAGAAATCGGCTAAATCGTATCCTTTTCCCATTTGAAAAGTATAACATAAATCGGCAAAACAATGGAGATAATTATCTTCAATTTCATTCCACCCCAACATGGCGTAGAACCGCTGAATCAAATCAAAGAAATTTTCGTAGGCAAAAAAGAAAGTGTTTTTGTTTCCAAAATACGATTCAAAAAATAACTTTTCTTGAAAGATTGCTTGCCCCTTGGCATTCTTTTCAAACAAATCCAAATAGCGTTGGTATGAATCTTCAAAATGTAACCTCAAATACAGTTCAGCAAACCGCTTGAGTTCAACAATGCTACCGGGTTGATTACGTAATTTAAAATAGGAGATACAAAGCCTAATGCGATTGTCGGTATGAATGAGTAAGGAATCTGCAGATACAATTTTGTATCCTTGTTCCAATAAGAAACGAGCAACCTTGTTTCCCTCATCTTTTTTGTCCGTTAGAATACAAATATCCGAAGGAAGAAATCCGTCGGAAAGGCATTCATCAATAGCGATTTTTATGGCTGAAAGGTTTAGTTCCGACGACTCCTTTGGGTAACTATTAACGGAAACAAAACCAGGGAAGGTGCATTGCGCTTTTTGCTCCGTGGATTGATAGAACGAAAGGCCTCGCTCCGGAATATTGGGTTTTAACGCCTCAAAAAAAATGTTATTGAAGCTAACGATTTCAAACCCTGAACGAAAGTTATTCAGCAAGGCATGCAGTTCACCTTGCTGCCTGAAAAAATGGGATTTCCGCTCTATTTCAGGATTGTTTTCGGGATTGTAAATGCCGGGCAATGCGACAAACTGTTCTGCAACGCCATTATTAAATCGATAAATGGATTGTTTGGGATCGCCAACAATGAGGTTTTGGTGTTGTTTGGATAACGATTCTTCGATCAAGGGAACTAAGTTTAACCATTGCATGCGAGACGTATCTTGAAATTCATCTAACAAGAAATGGTGCAATCGGTTCCCAAGCTTCTCATACACATAAGGGACCTGTTGTTCTCGAATTAATTGACTAATCATGGAATTAAACTCCGAAATTCTAATGAACTGTAAGGTGCTCCGTAAGTGCTCCATTTCCAATGCGATGTATCTTAGCAGAGCCGTATTAAAAAAAGAGGCACGATAATCTTGCAGTTGATATACCTCTTCATCGTGCGCTTGGAAAAAAGAGACAACCTTGTGAAGCCTTTCTAATACTTCCCCTGAAAAGAGATGGTCAAAGCCTTGGTCAATTAATTTTAATACCTTGCCATGTAAAATGTTTTTTGGCCATGATTCAATCGAATTTAAAGCTAAAAAGGAGGTAACCGCATAGGACTTTTGTGGTAATTGGTCCTCGTTTATTGGTAAGACGTCATAGGCTGTGAAAAACTCCTTGCCCAACGTTTGAAGGGTTTCTAGTAGTTTTTTTTGTCTTGATTTGGCCTCGTGGAATTCCGCTTCCTTAAATTCCCGTTGAGTCAATTGGGTTACGGTTCCGAAATAGCGTTCTTTTGATAATACCGAGCAAAAGGTCAAGAGACGGTTCTTAAAATTCCAAGAAATTCCTTCTTCGAGGTTGTTTTCTGCGTATTTCTCCACAAGGTTCGTCAACGTTGGGAAATTTGGATTGCCAATTCTTGATAAGACCGAATCGATTACGACATCTAGAATCTCAGAATCATCCATGATGACTTCAAAGTCTTGGGGTAAGTTTAAATCCCGGCTAAAGGAACGGATGATTCGTAAATTGAATTTATCAATGGTCGAAACGTTGAATTCTTCGTATCCATGTAATATCTCCGTCAATGCTCTTTTTGCCCGCGCAGACACTTGGGTTTGGTTTTCACCTAAAACAGTACTGAGTTCCTTCAACAAGGCATCCTCTTTTTCCTTAGGATTGATCTCAGCCAGGTGTTTAAGGGATTCAATGATTCGCTCCTTCATTTCTATGGCCGCCTTATTCGTAAATGTCATGGCCATGATTTGTCTATATTTTCCAGGTCCTGCCTTGGGATCAAGAATTAATATTAAATATTCATAAACTAACCGGTAGGTCTTTCCACTTCCGGCTGAAGCATTTAATACCAGCAGGGGGGACCGCTCAACATATTGTGATTCCAAGTGTTATTTTTTGGGATTTGAATTTAAAATTAAGGCGTAATGCCTTACATTTGTTAGAAGATGAAACATTTTTTACTTTTCTCATCACTTTTACTTCTTGCTTCTTGCAAGCGAGAAAAAATTACCCCCCCACCAATCATCGAAGAAAGCATTGAAATGAAGGTTTTTCCTGTTTTTAACGGAAATACGCTTTTTCTTGATTCAGTGTATACTGGCCCCAATGGGGAAAGGCTCAAAGTAACCGATGTTTCATTTTACCTTACCAACATCCAATCCAATGGATTACCCCTCGCAGACGTTGGTTTTTTTGATTATCGCTATGCCGGTAATTCGTTCTTGACCGCGAAAAAAAAATATACTGATTTTTTAAGTCTGGAAGGGATAATCGGCGTAGACACCTCCTTGAATCACGACGATCCATCGGCCTTCCCCAATGAGAGTCCGCTAAATATTTCCAATGCGGGCCCAATGCATTGGGGTTGGAATACGGGTTATATTTTTATAAGCATTGAAGGAAAAGCCGATACCCTGGTAGACGGAACAGATAATTTGGATGTGAGTTTTAGTTATCATATCGGTACGGATGCAATGCTTCAACCCTTCGCGTTTCCTCAAATCAATTGGTTGCAAACCGGGGAGAAAAAGCATGCATGCCATTTAACCCTTGATCTTTTTACTTTTTTCTTTAATCCCCTTCAACCTATTGATATTGCCTCTGAACCCTTTACCCATTCTGGTGCAGGAAGTCAAGCGTTAACCTTAAAGATTGCTCAAAATTTTAAAGAGGCCCTATTTCCCCAATAATGCGTTTTATCCCTCTAGGTATTTTGCTTCTCTTGCTTTCGGCTTGTAAAAAAGATAAAGTCGAGTTCAGACCTACTCCGTTGGCCTTGCAGATTCCAAGTCATTTCCCCCAAATGCCGATTCCGAGTGATAATCCCCTTACGGAGGAAGGTGTGGCCTTAGGACGTTATTTGTTTTATGAGAAACGCCTCAGCGGCAACGATCAAATGAGTTGTGCAAGCTGCCATATGGCTTTTGCTTCATTTACAGATACAGCTAAATATTCAACAGGAATCGATGGAATACAAGGGAATAGAAACGCCATGGCCCTTATCAATTTAGGTTGGGATTCTTTTTTCTTTTGGGACGGTCGAGCCACTACCTTGGAAACACAAATTTTAGAGCCTGTTCCTAATCCCATAGAAATGCATGAAACATGGAAAAATGGATTAACGCAAATCAAAAAAGATGTTTTTTATAGAAACCTCTTCTACAGGGCCTTTGGAACAGAAAATTTTGACTCAACGCATGCGGCCAAAGCCATTGGCCAATTCATTCGTACTATGGTTTCCGGTGAGAGCAAATTTGATGTAATGTATAAAATTGAAAACAATATACCCCTGACGTCCACCGAACAAGCGGTTCAAATTGATGCCGAAGAGTGGGCGGGTTATGATTTGTTTAAAAGCTTAAATGGAGCAGACTGCTTTCATTGCCATAACGGCCCCCTAATGCGCGTTAAAAAGTTTAGCAATAATGGGTTAGATGCCAATCCTTCGGACCCCGGTAGAGCCGCGGTCACGAATAATTCAAACGACATCGGAAAATTCAAGGTTCCAACGCTTCGGAACATTGCCCTTACCGCTCCGTACATGCACGATGGACGTTTTAAAACCCTTGATGAGGTCATTGAACATTATTCCTCTGGGATTCACCCCTCACCAACCATTGACCCCTTAATCGAGTTTGCGGGTCAAGGTGGGGTTCAATTGGATGCGCAAGAAAAATATTTGCTTAAAAAGTTTCTGATGACTTTTACTGACTTGAATTTTATTAATAACCCTAAATTTCAAGATCCCAATTAGATGGAAGATAAATTAACAACGGAGGATAAGGCCTTAAAAATAAACTTAACCAAAGATATTTATGGGTGTTTTGCAGAAATAGGCGCGGGTCAAGAAGTGGCAGCGAATTTTTTTAAGGCAGGAGGTAGCTCCGGAACGATCGCTTTTACACGGTCAGCTTACGATATGAAAGTTTCTGATGCGATGTATGGTGTTGCAAAACGTTATGTGTGTGAGGAACGATTGTTAACCATGCTGCACGCGGAGTGTGAACAATTAACGAAAGTACTACCTCAAAAACAAGAGGTGACTCGATTTTTTGCCTTTTGTAACACCGTGGAGTCACTGAATTACCACAAAACCAATCAAGGACAAGGGTGGGTCGGAATTCGATTTCAAACGTCTATTGGAGGCCCTTTTAATGATATCATCCTTCACGTGAAAATGCATGATATTTCCAATAAAGCTCAACAAGAGGCCTTAGGAATATTGGGCGTGAATTTAATCTTTGGTGCGTTTTACCGAACGAAAGATCAAGAAGAATTTGTGGATTCCTTGGTTTCCCGTTTGCCAAGAGAGCGTATGGAAATTGATATGCTACGGTTGTCCGGCCCTGATTTCGAGTCCATCGATAATCGTATGATTGCCTTAAGCCTCGTTCGGAAAGGGATCACCGACGCTACTATGTTTGATTTAGCGAAAAACGTCCTTCAGCCTGCTACGGCGTTGTACAAAAAAAATATCCTTTTGATGCGAGGTAGGTTTCGTCCAGTTACCCATGTGCATGTCGATATGATCGAAAATGGAAAGGTTTGTTTCCTTGAAGACCCTCGAGTAAAGCATACCAACGTTGAAGTGATTTTTGAATTAACGTTAAAGGATTTGACAGCGGATGGAAAAATTTCTGATAAAGATTTCCTGGACCGCGCGGAATTGTTAAGTTCTCTCGGGTATACCGTAATGATATCTAATTACTTGAAACATTATAAAATGGTGGAATACCTTTCCGCTATTGCAATAGGGCATTTTATGGGGGTTGTCATAGGGGTGTATAATTTGAATACCATCTTTGATGAACGCTATTATGATAACTTGCCAGGCGGTTTGCTAGAAGCGTTCGGTCGGGGCTTTGGACACAATGTAAAAATGTATGTCTATCCTGCAATAGACGTTGAATCAGGGGATTTACTCGATATGTATAATATGGAGCTACCAGCCCACCTCAAAGGGTTAATGGATTACATGGTTCAAAACGATAAAATTGCCCCTATCAAACAGTTCAACGACAAAAACCTTCACATCATGTCCGATGATGTATTGAGTAAAATAAAAGGGGGGGCTAAACATTGGGAAGATGAGGTGCCCTATGAGGCCGCTCAAGCCATTAAGTTTTTTGAACTGTTCGGTTACAGTAAAGAGTAAACATGCCGCATATTAAAAATGCTCTTATTCGCTTTCGGATTATCGATCGGATGATACGAAATCCGTACAAGCCTTACCCAAGTAAAGGCGATTTACGAGAGGCTTGCGAAGAGTCCTTGTTTGGCTCAACCTATGGAGAACACATTTGCGATTCTACCATCGAAAAAGACCTTTTTGCGATGCGGATGGAACACGATGCTCCCATCAAATATAGCCGAAGACACGAAGGGTATTTTTATGAAGACCCCGAGTATACCATTAACGATATTCCCCTTTCCGAAGATGAACTGGAATCCATTCGGTTTGCGGTGCAGACCCTTCAGCAGTTTCAGGAGGTTCCGTATTTCAAAGAATTCGGCAGTGCCATCGATAAAATTGCTACACGGGTGGCAGTGGCAGGCCCCGATGGACAAGAGCCGAACGCTTTTATTGGGTTTGAAACTTCTTATGCTTCGGTCGGCAATCAGTGGCTTCCCTTGCTTCTTTCAGCGATACAAGAAAAACGCATTTGTACCTTCCATTACGCCTCCTTCAAATCCGGCGTAGCGAAAGCGCGGAAAGTGCTGCCCGTATATTTGAAAGAATACCGCAACCGTTGGTACATCATTACCTACGATTTTGAAACTGCTCATTGGAAAACCTATGCCCTAGAACGCATGGAAGCATTAGCGGTTAGCGATACCCATTATACCACGGAACGCAAGTTTA
>JBJTWF010000072.1:0-11406 GCA_046081565.1 Flavobacteriales bacterium
TTAATTTTTTCGATAAGCTATCAATCTGAATAAATAAAGTGTATTTTTAGTCGATGTCTGATTTCAAATCGAACCGAAAAGCATTAGACGAAGAACTAGAAAAGTTCATGTCTTTATTGGGAGAATTGCTTCCTATGTATCATTTTTTGTTAAAAAAGGAAGAACTTAATGCAGAAGAACTGAAACGGTTGGGTGAAATAGAACATTATCTTATCGGTGTAAACGCCAAAATACTGGAAATTAAAAAGAAACTTGAGCAAGATTTGTTTGGACAATCCTTGGATATTTATTACCGAACAAAAAAAGAAGCTAAGCAAGGAAATCCCCATGCCAAATTGAAATTAGAACGAATGCGTGATGCCTTTGCGGAAGCATTAAACTCAGGTGAAATCGTCAATTTCAACTAACCCTTTTATTATTACTTTTGTCAGATGAACCTAGACAGAAGTAAGCAAGTCGTAGTGCTCGGTAGCGGAAGTTGGGCCACAGCGCTAGTCAAATTGTTTTCCAACAACCTTGAAAAAGTTCATTGGTGGGTTAGAAAGGAAGAAAATGCCGCGCATATTCAGCAGTTTAGGCGCAACCCTAGTTATTTGCAAGACGTTGAATTGGACCTTGACAAGCTTACGTTACATACCGCAGTTTCGGAAGCCCTCTTACTCGCAGATGTCGTTATTATAGCCATTCCCGCAGCCTTTATTAACCAAAGCCTTTCTTCCCTTACAAAAGAGGCGTTTAAAGGGAAAAAAATAATTTCTGCGGTTAAAGGCATCATACCGGAGTTTAATGCCATTCCCGCACGCTATTTTCATAAAAGTTTTGGTGTTCCCTATGCTGACATTGGAATCATCTGTGGTCCTTGTCATGCAGAGGAGGTTGCATTAGAGCGCCTTTCGTACTTAACGGTAGGCTGTGAGGATAACGAAACATCGCATTGGGTGGCTTCAGCCTTACGTGGAAGAACCATGAACGTAACGGTATGTGATGACCTATTTGGTGCTGAGTTTTCCGCGATTTTAAAAAATGTTTATGCCTTGGCCTCAGGGATTTGCGCCGGACT
Organism: Flavobacteriales bacterium; assembly: GCA_046081565.1. Classification (GTDB taxonomy): domain Bacteria; phylum Bacteroidota; class Bacteroidia; order Flavobacteriales_D; family Crocinitomicaceae; genus UBA952. Next base: position 1,061 of record JBJTWF010000072.1, read on the forward strand.
CGGCTATGGGGATAATTTTCAAGCTGTTCTAGTCTCAAATGCTATTCAAGAAATTGAATCGTTCCTTGATGTCGTCCATCCGGTGCACCGAGATGTAAAAAGCAGTGCCTACTTAGGGGATTTGTTGGTAACGGCTTATTCCAAATTTTCAAGAAATCGAACCTTTGGCTTTATGATAGGACAGGGATACTCTGTCAAAGCAGCCACGCTAGAATTAGGCATGGTTTCCGAAGGATATTATGCCACCAAGTGTTTGGTCGAAATAAATGAGAAATTTAACGTTGAACTACCCATTTTACAAGCGGTGAACGACATCATTTACCATAATAAAAGCGCACGGAAAACCATGCAGGGGTTATCTGAAAAATTAACATAGGTCATGAAGGTTTTTAAATTCGGAGGGGCGTCAGTAAAAGACGCTGAGGCCATTAAGAATGTGGGAAGTATCCTACTTCGGTTTGAAAAAGAACCCATTGTAGTTATTGTTTCTGCAATGGGAAAAACTACCAATAAATTAGAGGAAGTTCTGAAGTATTGGTCGGAAAAAAATGAATTAAAATTCAACCATATCGTGGATGAACTGCACGATTTTCATAGCGAAATCGCGGGCGCCTTATTTCACGCGCGTCATCACAAAGTGTTCAATTTTATAGATGAACGATTCGAAACGTTAAAAAACAAATTCGACAAACCAATGGCCGAGCACCTTCCGTTTGAATACGATCAAATGGTGTCCTTGGGCGAGGTTTTATCCTCTTTTATCATTGCAGAATACCTGGTAGAGATTGGATTAAAGGCGAAATGGATCGATGCTCGCCGCTTGGTTCGTACCGACAATCACTATCAAGAAGGTAAGGTGCAATGGGAAAAAACTGAACAATTAATCAGACATCAAATCCCAGGGTCGGACAAAGAAACCGATAAATGGGTTACGCAAGGATTTGTAGGACATACCGCAGAAGGATTTACAACCACTCTGGGCCGTGAGGGCTCAGATTATTCCGCAGCTATATTTGCTTATGGTTTAAATGCCGAAGAAGTTACCATTTGGAAAGACGTTCCAGGGATGCTAAACGCAGACCCTAAGTACTTTGAAAACACAAAATTGTTATCGGAAATTTCATACCGAGAAGCCATTGAGTTGGCGTATTTTGGTGCGAGTGTAATCCATCCCAAAACCATAAAACCTTTACAAAACAAAGCCATTCCGTTACACGTTAAGAGTTTTATTCAACCGGAAGAACCCGGAACGGTTATTCAGTCGGCGGGAAGCAAGGACCATTTAATTCCGTCTTTTATTATGAAGAAAAATCAATGCCTATTATCCATATCGGCGACCGATTTTGCTTTTATAAACGAAGAGGCTTTGTCCAACCTTTTTGAGGTATTTTATTCCTTTCGAGTGACGGTTCAGTTGATGCAAAACTCTGCTTTGAATTTTTCAACGTTAATTGATCCTCAAAAAGTCGACATTGATGCATTGAGAGAGGCATTATTACCTGCTTTCGAATGTCGTTATAACCTAGGCGTTGAATTGGTTACTATTCGTCATTATGACGAGGCAACCATTCGCCAAGTAATCGGGGACCGAGAGGTTTTATTAGAACAACGTTCACGACAAACAGCGCGATTTGTGGTCCGTTAAGAAATACCTTAATTAGGGTATCTTGAATCGTCATCTTAGCCGTATTTTTGTCTCATGAGGCTTAACGAATTATTGGTGGGAGAATTTGGTCGTATAAAAGCCATCCATGAGGGTGATTTTTCGGCAAGGCTTCATGCCTTTGGCGTTATGGAGGACCTTTCTTTTCAAGTCACCCATTCAGCCCCTTTCAATGGGCCTTTAGCCATTCAATTCCACAACACTACGCTTTCTATTCGGATGGAGGACGCAGCGATCATTGAAGTGGAAAAAATGGATTCCCAACAAGGAGGCTTTACTCCATGAGAATTGCGCTCTTTGGAAATCCCAACACAGGTAAAAGTTCTATATTCAACTTGCTTACTGGTCTGCGACAGAAAATAGGCAATTTTCCGGGGGTTACCGTTGAAAAACGAACAGGAATACTGCAGGTTGAGGGCGAGCCATTGGAATTGCTGGATGTTCCCGGAATTTATAGCATTTATCCTACCTCTAAAGAAGAAGAGGTTGTACATCAGGTCATCTTAGGTGCCGAAAAAGAACCTTATCCTGATCTCGGGATTGTTGTGATAGACGGGACAAACTTAGAACGAAATTTACTTTTATTTACGCAACTTTCAGACCTACAAATTCCGCTAATTCTTGTCGTTAATATGATGGATTTAACGGCAAGGCAGGGCCTAGGCATAGATCTGGAAGCATTACAAAAAAAATTGCCGTCCACCCCGGTTGTTGCCATGAACGCAAGGGTTGGATTGGGTAAAGATCGGCTACTTGATGCCATACGTAAACAATGCAGGGAAAGCGCATTGAATCCGGCGTTTATCAAGGATTTCAAGCCCAACGACCTCCTTGACGTGGAAGCACAAGGAAAGGAGGCGAAACAAAGGTTTCACCTCATAAAACATCTTCTGGATGGGGTTATCTTTCCCAAAGAATCCAAAACCATTAGAAAACAAAACCCGTGGGAATCATGGTTGACCCATCCCGTTGCGGGTTATATTATTTTTGCATTTCTCCTATTCGTAATTTTTCAACTCGTCTTTTTGTTGGCTGCCTACCCCATGGAATGGATTGAACACGGATTTGTTTTACTGTCTCATCTCATTTCAACCCAGCTACCCTCAGGCGTTTTTAACGCGTTACTATGCCAGGGAATCCTTCCAGGTATATCGGGAGTGTTGGTCTTTATCCCTCAAATTGCAATACTTTTCATTATGCTATCCCTTTTGGAGGAGTCTGGTTATCTAGCAAGAGCGGTATTTCTTATGGATCGTATCGTAAGACCATTTGGACTTAATGGACGTAGTGTAGTCCCACTTTTATCCAGTTTGGCCTGTGCCATTCCTGGCGTATTAGCCACCCGAGGGATATCAAACCGTAAGGAGCGTTTCATCACGATTTTCGTGGCTCCATTAATGAGTTGTAGTGCACGCATTCCCGTTTTTACCTTACTCATTTCACTCGTCATTCCAGCCCAACAGTGGGGAGGAATTTTTCAACTTCAGGGGTTAGTACTCTTTGGTTTATATGCCCTTGGAATTGTTTCCGCGTTGATCATTGCATGGGTATTAAAACTCGTAATGAAGGATGAGGCACGATCGTACTACTTGATGGAAATTCCATCCCTAAAACCTCCGGTTTGGCGGAACATTGGTTTTACGGTATGGGAAAAAATCAAAGTATTTGTGTTAGAGGCTGGAGGAATTATACTTGCCATTTCGGTATTGCTTTGGATTATGGCGAGCTATGGCCCGTCTTCAATCAAAGAAAAGGCCGAGGCGGACCTCAAAAAAACGCCTCAATATGCCCATGCCAATCCAAACGACCGGCAGCAAATGGAAAATGCCGTGGCTTTTGAAAATTCGTATATCGGTATCCTAGGAAAAACGATAGAGCCCGTCATCCATCCCTTGGGATACGACTGGAAAATCGGTATTGCATTGATAACGTCTTTTGCTGCGAGAGAAGTTTTTGTAGGTTCTCTTTCAACGATTTACGCTACACAATCCGATGATGGAGCATCCCAGCGATTGTTGGAACGATTAAAAAAGGAGAAAAAACCCGATGGAACGCCACAATTCACGCTAGGAACTGGGGTTTCACTAATGGTTTTTTATGTTTATGCCATGCAGTGTCTTTCCACCTTGGCGGTAGTAAAAAAAGAAACACAGTCATGGTTTTGGCCTGCCATACAAATCATCGTTTTTGGTATTTTAGCCTACCTTCTGGCCTGTTTAAGTTACAACGTTTTTTAAGTCGATAGAAATATGTACTTTGGTATATGATACAGGAATTGCTCGTTTTATGTTGTGGGTTACTTTCTGTGGCCTATTTAGGATACATCTGGCGCGCCAAAAAACAAAATAAGGGTGGCTGTGCCTCCTGCCATTCTCTAAATAAGGAAGAAGGTACCCATGAAAAAATCGTGTGAATTATATAAATATGACCGATGCTTTTACGCGGTAAAGCAGGAAGACATTCCCTATTTCGCCAATGAATTTTTAGAAGCGGAATTGGATGAGGATCATGTCTGTTGGCTCAATATCTATGACCTTAGCAATACAGAGGCTATCAAACAACTTTGTCAAAAATTGCATATTGAAAAACTAAGTATCGAAAACATTTATCAACGCTTTAGGAGGCCTAAGGTCGAGGAATATAAAGAATACATATTTTTTTCAGTACTCTTTGCAGACCCTGCTTTGGATAAAAATGAAATGTTTCAGAAAATTCAAGTCACTTTTTTCTTAGGTAAGGATTATTTAGTTTCCATGCAGAATGGATTCAAAGGGTATTTCGATGAGGTTCGCTCACGAATCGAATTGAGCAAAGGTAAAATCCGTACTCAAAAATCGGAGTTTCTTCTTTACCGCTGTTTGGAAGCGATTATCGATAATTATTACAGCATTGTAGATGATATCATTCAAATCAGCTCGGAATTAGAAATTAGACTGCATGAAGAAGTGGATAAATCACTATTGCACGACATTGAACACCAGAAAAGAAAACTTATTCAATTGCGCACTATTTCAAGTCCGATGAGGGATATCACGGAGCAAATTAACGCATCGGACTCGAACTTACTCAGCAAGGAAAACAAACGGTATTTTCGAAATATTTTGAACCACAGCAACAATTTAATTTCGGAAATAGAAAGTCAAATCCAAGTATTAGATGGCTTAACCAATTTTTACTACGCGGCTCAAGGTCAACGAATGAATGAAATCATGAAGGTATTGACCATTGTAAGTGCTATTTTCATCCCCCTAACGTTTATCGTCGGCGTGTACGGAATGAATTTCGAATATATGCCGGAACTTAAATGGAGATTTGGCTATTTCGCGGTGCTCCTAGTAATGTTTTTTATCGGAGTAGGATTATTCACCTATTTTGTTCGCCGTGGGTGGTTAAAAAAGGGGGATTACCTTCCCAAAGAGAAAGAAAAAAATGAACCTTGAGTCCGCGGAAGCCGCCTACATTTATGGTCGTTTTGAAGAAATTCTCACGCCAAACAAAGTGAGGCTTTTTCACGAGGTCGCGTCAAAAAGAACGCGCCATCTTTGTGTCGTTTTGGAGGATATTTTCCAAGAGCACAATGCCTCAGCCATTATACGAACGTGTGATTGCCTAGGGGTTCAAGACTTATATACGATTGAAGAACGAAATCGCTATGTTTTACAAAAGAAAATAGCTTTAGGGGCGGGTCGATGGATCGATTTAACTCGGTTTTCAAAAACGACTTCTGCGCGCATGGATTGCATAAACCATCTTAAATCCCTTGGTTATCAAATCGTGGTTACTTCTCCTCATGCCGAAGCCTACACGCCTGAAACCATTCCTATAGAAAAACCATTGGCGTTGTTCTTTGGAACCGAACGGGAAGGGTTGCACGATGAAACTATTACTCAGGCGGACTATTCCTTAAAAATTCCGATGGTTGGTTTTACCGAAAGCTTGAATCTTTCCGTATCCACGGCGATGATTTTACATTCCTTACGGGCTCGTTTAACCAAAAGTGAGCTGAGATGGAAAATTACGGACGAGGAACAAACCCTATTGAAAATTGAATGGAGCAAGAAAATTCTAAACGGTGGAAGTGCATTGGAAATGTCATTTCGAAAGGAATATTTTGAAAAAGAATTATAACTTTGTTCAGCAAATAAAAATACAATAGAGACATCATGGGAAAAGGAGATAAAAAAACAGCCAAAGGAAAACGCGTTATGGGGTCCTACGGTAACGCCAGAAAGCGAAAAGTGAAAAAAGTTGAAGCTGTCGTAAAAACCAAAGCATCTAAACCCAAAGCTGAAAAAGCGGTAACCGAGAAAAAAACTACAACGAAGAAAGCAGCCGCTCCTAAAAAAGAGACCACAGCTAAGAAATCGACTTCGAAACAGGCAAAATCTGAAGAACAATAAGCTGTCAGTCGACGGCTTTTTTTTTGAACTTTTAAAAACGTTGCTATGAAACATAATTTTGGTGCTGGTCCCTGTATTTTACCCCAAGAGGTTTTTAAAGAAGCCGCCGAAGCGGTTCTTGATTTTAATGTGCTTTCTATCCTTGAAGTTTCCCATCGTCATAAAGATTTTGTTGCGGTAATGGATGAAGCCATCGAATTGACAAAATCTACACTGTGCATTCCCGAGGGATACTCCGTAGCTTTTTTGCAGGGAGGTGCCACCCTTGGTTTTACCATAGCTGCCCTAACCATGATGCGTGAACGAAAGTCAGCAGGATACATGAATACGGGTACCTGGGCCTCAGGGGCGATCAAGGAGGCTAAAAAAGTTGGGGTTAATGTTAATGTTTTTGCAAGTTCTGAGGATAAAAACTTCACCTATATTCCCAAAGGTTTTTCGACACCAAAAGATGTTGATTATATCCACTTCACCTCGAACAATACCATTTACGGAACTCAATTTCATGCCTTTCCGGAAACAGATCTCCCCTTGGTTTGCGATATGTCATCAGATATTTTTTCAAAGGAAATCAACGTTGCCGATTTTGATTTGATTTATGCCGGAGCGCAAAAAAATTTAGGTCCTGCTGGCGCTACGCTTTATATTGTAAAAGACGAAGCATTAGGAAAATCTACCGCATCTTTTTTACCTACCTATCTAGACCTAAAACAACAAATTGAAAAGGAATCAATGCTCAATACGCCTCCTGTCTTTTCCGTGTATGTTGCCATGCTTAATTTAAGGAATTTACTTGCCCATGGAGGGGTGCGTGCTATGGAAGCTCGAAACCATGAAAAATCGAAACTTTTATACGATGAAATTGATCGGAATCCACTTTTCAAAGGAGCGGTAAACCCTGAGGATCGTTCCCATATGAACGTTACGTTTCTACTGACCGAGGAAAACCGAGCGGCAGACTTTGATGCCCTTTGGAAAGGAGCTGGGATTGTGGGGCTTCCGGGCCATCGGTCGGTTGGGGGATATCGCGCTTCAATGTACAACGCGCTCCCACTAGAAAGCGTTCAAGTCCTCGTTGACGTCATGAAAGAATTTGAACGAAAAGCATAACCATGAAAATTTTAGCAAACGACGGCATTTCTCCAACGGGAAAAGCGCTATTAATGGAATCTGGATTCGAGGTTTTCACCGATAACGTACCGCAGCATGACTTGGCAAACTATCTCAACACAGAAGGTATTGACGTGTTATTGGTACGAAGTGCAACCACGGCACGAAAAGAGCTGATTGATGCATGTCCGGGATTAACGTTGATTGGTCGCGGCGGCGTGGGTATGGACAACATCGATGTTTCCTACGCTCGTGAAAAAGGAATTACCGTTATCAACACCCCTGCCTCGTCCTCTCAGAGCGTTGCAGAGTTAGTGATGGGACAAATGTTTTCAATCGCCAGGTTTCTTCACGACTCATACAAAAACATAGGAAATGGAGATTTTAATCGCTTAAAAAAAGCGTATGGAAAAGGGATTGAATTGCGGGGAAAAACGCTAGGTATATTAGGTTTTGGTCGAATCGGACAATCCCTCGCTTCGTATGCCTTAGGCGCTGGAATGGAGGTTATACCGATAACGTTGACGCCGGGTACCTTTGACATAGAAGTACCTATAGGAATAAGCCAAAAAACTACTGTAAGCCTACAAAGCGTGTCCGACATGTATAAGGTCCTTCCAACCTTGGATTATCTATCGATTCACGTACCCAAACAACCCAATGGACTAGCGGTTATCTCTCATCAAGAATTTGCCGCCATGAAAAACGGTATTCGCATCCTAAACGCAGCACGCGGAGGGGTTATAGACGAGTTCGCCTTGTTGGAAGCGTTAGCACAAGAAAAAGTAGCCTTTGCCGCCTTGGATGTGTTTGAAAACGAACCTACTCCAAACCAAAGCCTCTTGAATCATCCGAAGATCGCCTGTACACCACACATCGGAGCAGCAACCCAAGAGGCCCAAGACCGCATTGGCGAAGAGTTAGCTTCGTTAATTACGGCTCATTTCAGAAACAACGGCTAGGGTTATTGAATTTCTATCGAGGTAATTTCGTCTCCTTGTTGGATTTGATCTAAGAACTCTAAACCTTCTATTACTTTTCCAAAACACGTGTGGTTTCGATCTAAATGTGCAGTATTGTCGCGAGAGTGACAAACAAAAAACTGTGATCCCCCTGTATTTCTTCCAGCATGTGCCATGGACAAAACACCACGATCATGGTATTGAAGTTCACCCGTTAATTCACAATCAATCTGATACCCTGGACCACCGGTTCCTGGCATTCCTGAAGCGCCAGGACGAGAGTTAGGACAACCGCCTTGAATAACAAAATTAGGAATTACACGATGCCATTGGAGGCCATTATAATAGCCTTGGTTTGCTAATTTGGTAAAATTCTGTACCGTATTAGGAGCGTCGCTTTCGTAAAGTTCGGCGACCATTGTTCCTTTAGAGGTGGTTATAATTGCTTTCATTGGATATATTTATTACAAAAATAGAGGATTCCTTGTTGAAAACTCCGTTAATAAGATAAAAAGTAGGTCTGAAGTATAAATTCACTTAGCCCTTATTTTTGTTTAACTCATCAATAACCTGATTTTTCATGTTTTCGAGCATTTTAAAGAAAAAATTAAGCGAAGACCAAGTTTCCAACATATTCATCAACGGGCTATTTGACGCTATTGATCGAGGATTTGAATGCGTTGCAGGTGCCATAAACGATGATTCTTGTTTTGTAAACTCCCCATCGATTGATCCAAAAGACATTAATGAATTCGCGTTAATCGTAATTGCAGGTAACATCATTGAGCTCGAACGGTTGTTTGATGGTCATTCTGGAAACCGGCTGTTGAACCTAGTTTACGATAAGTTGGCCGGTGTTTACAAGTTGGAGGAAATGGAAATAAGGCAAATCATTCAAGAATATAAAGCGTATATGAAAAGGGTAAATGTCCCCTCCAAAACCACCCTTTATGCCATGTCTAAGGCCGTATTTCACAAGTACGCCTTGAATGGGTATCAAGACGATTACTTCAAGCGTATGAACACCCCTAATCCAATATTTTTAAAACGATTGGATGAATTGATGAATCACTTTTTATTCAATTGGGATGTATTCCTGAAGAAATATCGAGTGTAATCTAACACCGTTATACGCCATACGGGCCTACTTATATGCGCTAAATACTTTATTTAATCGCTTTAAAAGGACGAAAAGCGCCAAGGCTGCCAAACCGAGAAGGATAGCGTTCACGTAAAAAAAATCGGCTTTATTTTCATAGGAATCCCAAAGGGAACTTAAAACCCCCGAAAGTTTGTTTCCAATAGAAGTGGCTAAGAACCACCCTCCCATCATTAAGGCTGTAAGCCGAGGAGGACTTAATTTGGAAACCAGCGACAGGCCCATGGGGCTCAAAAATAATTCTCCAATCGTAATAACAGCATAACTTGAAATAAACCACCAGGGTGAGGATTTTTCAGCGCCATTTTGGCTAGCATAAACGGCACCTACCATCACAAGGCAAGAAAGTGCAGATATAAGTAATCCAAATGCAATTTTTGTAGGGGTACTTGGTTCCTTTTTGCGAGAGCGCAGGAAGGTAAAAAAAGCAACCACTAAGGGCGTCAAAACGATGACCCAAAAAGGATTAACGGACTGAAATAAGTTGGTATTGAACGCATAAATGGACTCGCCTTCTTTGGGAATGTTTTCAAGTTTTGAGTTTTTGAAATAATCGGGGTAAGCCACAATCTTTTCTTTATCGAGTTTCCTAAACTGATGGTCGGTTGGAGCGGTAGAATCCTTAACATAGTCAATTTTCTCCGCCAGTTTCAACGCACTTGCTGCGGGTTGAATCGCGGTCGGTACTTTGCGGTCGGTATAATTATTCGCCCACGTATTCAGCGTTGATCCATTTTGCTTAAAAACGGCCCAAAAGGCAATAACAACCATAAAAATAGCCAGCATAGCACCAATCGGTTGCCTTTCTTCGGTCGGCGACTTCAACCATAATCTCCCATAGAAAAACAATACCGGTATGCACCCAAATAAAAAGCAATCGGTGGTGGTTGAACCCACCAAAGGGTTTTCAAAAGAGAGCGGAACCAATCCAAAAAGTAGCGCAGGTAAAAGAACAAGGCTAAATATTCTGGTTAAAGACATATCGGTTGGAGCTGCGGGTTTAATGACATCAGCATGTTTGTAATGCGAAGTTCCCCACCAAAAAATAAAAA
>JBJTWF010000073.1:0-2672 GCA_046081565.1 Flavobacteriales bacterium
CGAATTGATCTTTCATGATTCGCTTCTGCAAGCGTCTTGCCTCCGCTTCATCAAATTGCTCTTGTGCCTTTTCTACTAAAGAAACAACATCCCCCATTCCGAGAATTCGGTCTGCCATCCGAGCAGGATAAAACACATCCAAGGCATCCATTTTTTCTCCAGTACCGACAAACTTTATAGGTTTATTGACAATGGATTTTATGGATAATGCGGCACCTCCCCGGGTATCGCCGTCTAGTTTGGTAAGAACTACCCCATCGAAATTCAAACGATCGTTGAAGGCTTTTGCGGTGTTTACAGCATCTTGTCCCGTCATGGAATCCACCACAAACAGCGTTTCGGAAGGTTGAATGGCCGACTTGATTGCAGCGATTTCTTGCATCATTTGCTCATCTACCGCTAGTCGACCCGCCGTATCTATTATTACTGCGTTGAATCCTTTGGATCGAGCGTGTACTATGGCTTTATTTGCAATGTTAACGGGATTTTTTTCCTCTTTATCGGAAAAGACTTCTATGCCGAGTTGATCGCCAAGCACATGCAATTGGTCGATGGCAGCAGGACGGTACACGTCGCAGGCTACTAATAATACCTTCTTTCCTTTTTTCTTAGTAAAATACTGACCCAATTTTCCAGAAAACGTGGTTTTTCCAGAGCCTTGCAAACCGGACATTAAAATGATGGCAGGATTACCTTTTAAATTCACCTCAGCCTCATTCTCTCCCATGAGCGCTACTAATTCTTCATGGCAAATTTTGATCATCAATTGACCTGGAGAAACCGCGGTAAGAACGTCGCGTCCTAAGGCTTTTTCTTTGACGGTATTAGTAAATTGCTTCGCCGTATTAAAACTAACATCGGCATCCAACAGCGCTCGGCGCACTTCCTTCAACGTTTCAGCAACGTTAATTTCTGTAATTTGACCTTGTCCTTTGAGCACCTTAAATGCTCTTTCGAATTTTTCCGTTAAATTTTCAAACATGTTTTACAACTTCTTAAGAGCGCAAAAATAAAGAATTACGTGCAGAATCGAGGCTTTAATCCCCCTCAATCGATAAATTTCCAAGTTTCGAATTCTTCCTACCGTAAGTAAAATAAATAAGCAGACCCAGCGCCAACCAAACAAAGAAGAAAAACCAGTTTTTCACATTGATTTGACTCATCATGTACAAACAACTAAGAAGCCCAAGAATGGGAATGAGTGATAAATTGTGTAAAAAAGCCATACCCGAAATAAACAGAGTAAAAAGGATGAAAATCCATAGGGGAATTTTGTGTAAAAAGTGAACCATTCCCGTGTTCAAATAAACGTCTTTATCCACCTTCATGTGTTTTAAATCAAGGATCAGTTTATCATGCCCGAACTTTTCGTAATACGACAGCACGTTGGTGTCGGCTTGAATAAATCGTTCTTGGTCCTTGCGATAAAGGGTATTCTTCAAGCCTAAAATTTGATTGGGATTTAGTCCCGCTACAATTTCATTCTGTGTTTTTACTTCTTCTTTATTGGTTATAAAGGCAAGGGTTTCCTTCGAGTATTGGCTAAAAAGGAAAATTACCGATGCTAGTAGTAACAAGGGCATGATGAATTTTGCATTAATATAGGGCGTTCGAAACTTACCCCTTGGGATATCGGTTCGGTTTTGTAACATCAAAACCCCACCACAGACCAATACAAAGGCAAATAAGGTCCCAATACTGCATAAATCGGTAACCATTTCAGAACTCAAGAATAATGTGGGTATTGCAACAACAAAGCCCACCACAATGGTGGCGAATGAGGGTGTTTTGTATTTGGGGTGCAATTTTGAAAAGCGTTTTGGTAGAAGTCCATCGCGGCTCATGCTCATCCAGATACGCGGCTGTCCCATTTGAAACACCAAGAGCACCGAAGCCATGGCAACCACGGCGCTGATCGAAATAATTCCGCTTAATTGCGTAAGGTTAATATGTTGGAAGACAAAGGAGAGCGGTTCAGCTTTATTCAAGTACTTATAAGAAACTATCCCTGTTAAAACTAAAGCCACTGCGATGTATAAAAGAGTACATATAATAATAGCCCACATCATTCCTCGCGGTAAATCCCTTTGCGGATTTTCACATTCCTCTGCCGTGGTAGAAATGGCATCAAAACCGATGTAAGCAAAGAAAACGGCAGAAACACCTTTTAAAATTCCACCGATTCCGTTCGGGGCAAACGGCGACCAATTCGTAGGATCGATGTAAAAAATCCCAACTCCAAGGACCAGGAGAATTACCGCTAATTTAATGATAACCATCGCATTGGATGCATTACGGCTTTCCTTGATGCCTCGGTAAACCAGTGCGGTAATAGCGACAATGATGAACAAAGCAGGCAAATCCAAAATAACGTGAAATCCGCCGAGTGTTGGGCTGTTTTGATAAGCCTCGTAGGAGCACCAGATAGCCTCGTGTAATTCTTTTAATTCTTTTAAGGTTTTGCCAGATTCCAACAAGGTAAGCGCTTGTGCATGACCATTGAGGGCGGAGAAGTAATCCATCTGTGCCCATAAAGGGATGTGGATTCCTTCAATGCCTAAAGCGCTGATGCGGATATGACTGAGCATGTCTGTGAAATAACCTGACCAAGAAATGGCTACGGTAACGTTGCCAATGGCATATTCCATGATCAAAGCCCAACCGATGATCCA
>JBJTWF010000074.1:0-11886 GCA_046081565.1 Flavobacteriales bacterium
GAAGCAAAAGCTTGGTATGCAGCCTCCCACTTTTTTCGATTAGGATTAATAATTTGATCAACCTGAAGCTTTAGTGTATCTACTTTTCCTGCAACTCGATAAGAACCCAAATCTTTCATTTGCGTTCGAATTCGGAGCAAGGTTTTTTCTTCATCAATAAGGTCTTTTTCCGAGAATCCTATTCCGTTTTTTGCCTTTTGGTCGAACTTGTCTTTGTAAAGCCCAATCCGTTTTAAGTTTCTGGTTTTAGGATAAACAAATTCAGTCGAATCCCCGTTGAACAAGGCCATGTTTAGCACTTTTAATCCGTCGACAAAACTGATGCTTTTCGAAAACAAACTGTCTTTTTCTAAAAACCGTTGGGTAGAGTCAATTCGGCGAGCAATGTCTTGATCTATTAGGTATCGCTTGGGGGTTTTATAATTGATGAGTATTTCGAATGGAATTGAGCCCCCAAAGTTGTGCTCAACGTATTTTAAGTCTACCGAAATTTGATCGTTCTCTGGAATATCCCCAGTTACATTACCCGTTGATATGATTTTAGTCATTCCATAAGCGCCCAAACAAACTAACACTACCGAGGACGCATAAATCCATGGCCGATATTTAGAAATAATGACGATAATATATTCGATGAACCCTTGAGAATAGACACGACTTAGGTGTTTTACATGCTTGGGTTTTGGGGCAACCATGTATGACGCAAGGATGGGAACAATGCAGATTGATAAAACGAAAACAATCATAATGTTCAAACTAGAAATAATCCCGAATTCGGCTAAGCGATCGCTGCTAGTAAACGTTACAAAACCTACGGCGGTAGTTAAATTCGTTAGAAAAGTTACGGGGCCTATGCGCCTAATCATGGTAAATAAGGCTTTCGTCTTATTGTTTAACCGAACGTATTCCTGGTGATACCGGGTAATAATAAAAACACAGTTAGGCACGCCAATTACAATCAATAGGGGAGGAATTAATGCCATCATTATGGTAAGTGCATATCCAAAAAGGGCAACCGTACCTAAGGCCCAAACAACAGAAATCAATACCACCATACTGCATTGAAATACAATTCTAAGCGAACGAAAAAACAAATACAGCAGCAGGGAGGAAGCGATGACCGATAAGGCCAAAAAGATGATCATTTCATCCAAAATCCGCTCGGCTATTTTGACTCGAATGTGAGGTAATCCTGAGTAACGTGCTTGACCAAAATAAGGCCGATATTTATCAGAGATTTTTTCAATCTCATTAACCACTTTCGATTTGTTTCGGTCTTCAAGAACCTTTTCGTTCAAAGAAACCATCATCAAAGAAACCTTACTTGAATCGTTATATAGCAGGTTGCTATATATAGGATTCTTTTTAATTCTTCTCTTTAATTCTTCCACAGAAACCTCATCAAACTCCTGATCATAAAAGATAAAATGTTTTTTAAAGGTTGTATCCCCAGGACTGTTTTCCAATTCAATGAGTGTGGCTTCTGAAATGACGTGCTCTACCCCGTCTAGTTTTCGAATTTGAGTACCCAGTTCACTCCATTTTTTAAAGTTCTTTTCAGTATATAGTGAGTCGGATTTGATGGCAATGACGAGCGTAGTGCCGTCTTGCCCGAAATGTTCTTTGAACAACTCATAATCCTTCTGCGTCTTGTTGTCTTTAGGCAACATGATTCCATAACGGTTATCGATGCGTAAATCAGTGTATATGAAGTATCCAAAAAAAACCGTAAGGGCAGAAATGATCGCGAGTATAAAAAACCGATTTCTTAAAATAATGCTTGCTATTCTACTCCACATATCAAAAGGATTGTTTTACCCCCAACAAAACAAAGATAGAAAAAATGACGGCCCAAGCGTTAAAAAACAGAAGGAAGAAACTCCTATAGGGTAGAGCCTTACGATAAGAAAAATGTATAACAACAAGGTTTGTTTAAATACTTAAGAAAAGGCGGGGAGGGTTAGCGTGAAGAAAAAAACATCCGTTGTGCTCCAGACATCACGATCAGAAGGGGTTTTGTACTCGAGGCGGGACTTGAACCCGCACGGGCTAATGCCCACAGGATTTTAAGTCCGGCGTGTCTACCAATTCCACCACTCGAGCAATCCTGAGCGAGAAACGGGATTCGAACCCGCGACTTCAACCTTGGCAAGGTTGCGCTCTACCAACTGAGCTATTCTCGCTTGTAACAATAAATCAATCGATTTTTACAATCAGAAACAAAGATACAAAAAACAATTTTTATCCCCAAAGGGATTAACCACCCGTAAGTTTTTTTATTTCGTGAAGCTTCATGAAGGCCTCAACCGGCGTTAACACGTTGATATCAATAGCAACTAGGGTTTCATGAATTTGTTCTAGCACAGGATCGTTTAACTGAAAGAAGCTAAGTTGCATCGCGCCTTCTTCCCTCGAAGGCTTCTGTTTTTTCTCTGACGTCTTACCCAAACGCAAATGGCTTGATTCTAAGTTTTTTAATAAAAGTTCCGCTCTTTTCACTACCCATGGTGGCATACCTGCAATGCGCGCCACGTGGATACCAAAGGAGTGTTCGCTTCCGCCAGGAATAAGTTTTCGAATGAACAAAATGTTTTTTCCTATTTCCTTAACCGCAATAGAGTAGTTTTTGATGCGCGCAAACGTAGAAGCCATTTCATTTAATTCATGGTAATGTGTGGCAAATAAGGTTTTCGCCCTGAATGGGGCCTGCTCGTGAAGAAACTCATTGATAGACCAAGCGATTGAAATCCCATCAAAAGTGCTCGTCCCGCGGCCAATTTCATCTAAAATCACTAAACTACGATCCGATAAGTTGTTTAATATACTTGCTGTTTCATTCATCTCAACCATGAACGTGGATTCACCAGCCGAAAGATTATCCGAAGCTCCCACGCGTGTAAAAACCTTGTCAATCAAACCAAAAGTTGCTTTTTTTGCAGGCACAAAAGAGCCCATTTGCCCCAAAAGA
This sequence comes from Flavobacteriales bacterium, assembly GCA_046081565.1. GTDB lineage: Bacteria > Bacteroidota > Bacteroidia > Flavobacteriales_D > Crocinitomicaceae > UBA952. The sequence goes on from JBJTWF010000074.1 coordinate 2,969, forward strand.
ACAAGAAGTGCCGTCTGCCTAAGCACGGCACTTTTACCACTCATGTTTGGCCCCGTAATAACCATGATTTGCTGGTCGTCGTTGGATAAAAACAGATCGTTTGGCACGTAAATTTCTCCTGGCTTCAGGGCCGTTTCAATTACCGGGTGTCTTCCTTCTTCAATGTGTAAGCTGTAGCTTAGGTTAATTTCTGGTTTACAGTAGTTTCGTTCCACTGCCAATACCGACAAGCCACAAAGCACATCTAATTTCGCCAATGCAGTTGCATTTTTCTGAATTACCCCAACCTGTTTGCTCAGTTCAGTCAATAAATCGTGAAAAAGTCCCTGTTCGATTTCATAGATACGGGACTCCGCTGACGTAATTTTTTCCTCATAGGTCTTTAATTCTTCAGTAATGTATCGTTCGGCATTCACTAACGTTTGTCGTCTGATCCAGTCCTCAGGCACCTTATCCTTGTGGGTATTGCGTACTTCAATATAGTATCCAAAGACATTATTGAAGGAAATTTTTAGGCTTGTGATACCCGTTCGTTCTGCTTCCCTTTCTTGTAAGTCAGATAAATACTTTTTACCATTTTCTGATATGTTTCGCAGCTCATCAAGCGTTTCATCCACTCCTTCACGAACGACCCGTCCTTTTCCTAATGCAACAGCAGGGTCTTCTTCGATAACCGCATCGATTTGATCAATCAACCCTTGACAGCGTGAAAATTCTTCATAAAGCGCATCCACCGCGTTTATCGTTCTGCCGGTTTGTAAAACGTTTAGCAAAGGATCGACTAAGGCTAACGTTCTCCGAAGGTGTTGAATTTCACGTGGATTAACCTTCCCCACCGCCACCTTGGAGATTAATCGTTCAAGATCCCCACAGGTTGAGAGGAGTGAGCGTACGGAGTCACGAGAAGGAGAAGATTCGAAAAACCAAGCGACTACCTTGTTTCTGTTCTCAATAAGCCCTACATCCGTTAGCGGCATAATGAGCCACCGTTTCAATAGGCGCCCTCCCATAGGGGTCAAGGTGTAATCTATTACATCAAGTAGAGCCTTCCCGGATTCATTTTGGGGATAAACCAATTCCAAATTTCGAATGGTGAATCGGTCAAGCCAAACATACTCTTGATCATCCAAACGAGAAATGGAGCGGATATGGTCTAAAGATTTAACCTGATTTTCCTTTACATAATGTAGCGCCGCCGAAGCAGCAATAACCCCAAAGGGATAGTTTTCGACCCCGAATCCAGCCAGAGATTTTGTGCCAAAATGAGTAACCAATTGATCTTGAGCGAAATCTTCAGAAAACACCCAATCTTCTAGTCTAAATAAATTACGGGTAGGCAGACTAAGCGAAAAAATAATTTCCTGATGTTGCTTTTGATATACCACCTCAACAGGGTTGAAGGCGGCTAATAATTTATCTAAACGCGTTTTATCCCCTTGCCCCATTAAAAATTCTCCCGTTGAAACATCTAAAAAGGCAATACCCATTCCCGTTTTACCAACATGAATGGCGGCTAAAAAATTATTGCTTTTCTGAGTCAATACATGATCGTTGAATGCGACACCAGGGGTAACCAATTCAGTTACCCCCCTTTTGACGATTGTTTTTGTCATTTTGGGGTCTTCCAATTGGTCACAAACAGCAACGCGCTGACCCGCACGAACCAATTTGGGTAAATAGGTTTCTAGCGAATGGTGAGGGAAACCCGCGAGTTCAATTTCTGATGCGGCTCCATTTTTTCGTTTGGTTAAAACAATACCAAGAATTCTAGATGTTTTAATCGCATCTTCTCCAAAGGTTTCATAAAAATCACCCACCCTAAACAAGAGCAAGGCACCTGGGTGCTTCGTCTTGATTTGATGGTATTGTTTCATCAACGGTGTTTCTTCGCTCGCTTTGGATTTCGACAATTGGATTAGATTTCGGAATTTAGCTCCTAAGTTAGAATCGCTAGTTGTAAATTCAAAATAAACCATAAACCTTTTATCAACATGAATAAAAAACGAAGCATGTGGGAATTAAACCGAATCTCTCCCGAAGATTTTGCTACAGCCGACAAAACACCCATCGTTTTAATTCTTGATGATATAAGGTCCTTTGAAAACGTAGGATCATTTTTTAGAACGGGGGACGCCTTTTGCATCGAAGAGATCGTTTTATGCGGGATTACCCCTTGTCCCCCCCACAAAGAAATCCATAAAACAGCCTTGGGCGCTACCGAAACCGTTCAATGGAACCATGAGCGCGACGTTTTGAATGCGGTAAGGCACTGGAAAACTAAAGGATATGCCATTGGTGTCATTGAACAAGCGGAAAAAACTTTGCCCCTGCATATCATTGAACAGTTGTCCTTTTCCAACATGGCGCTGGTTTTTGGCAATGAAGTAAACGGCGTTAAACAAGCCGTAATTGATGAGTGCGATGTGGTGATAGAAATCCCACAATTTGGCACAAAACACAGCCTTAACGTAAGCGTTTGCGCCGGAATCGTATTGTGGGAATTTTCGAAAATGCTAAACCCAAACCTTCGGTAATGGCTACCGATAGTACCCTGAATTTTCTATAATCTCGAGCACTTCATCAGGCACCAAATATCGAATGCTTTTGCGGTTTTTTATTAAGTCCCTGATCTGACTGGACGAAATGTTTATGGAGGGCGAGTCCGCTAATACCCTTATTTCACCCTCGATGGGCAATTGTGCTTCTTGGGGCACCCCGTCGCTTTTGTTCTGGCGAGGGTATACTATAATGGGGTGATTGTTAATAATATATGAAGCATTGTACCATCGAGTTAACCCCATTAAATTATCCTCTCCAATGAGCAAAGAAAAAGAATGGTTAGGATGTTTTTCCTTTAAATGAGTTAAGGTTACGGCGGTGTAAAAGGGGGGCTTTAGGTGGAACTCAATGTCACAAACGCGGAATCGTAAGTGATTTTGAGCGGCTTCGCGAACCAAATTTAATCGCAAAGAACCCTGCAGTAACGTTTTTTTTTCCTTGAGTGGATTCTGAGGTGTTACTACAAACCATACCTGCTCAACAAAACCGTCATTCAATACCGCTTGAGCTAAGGCTAAATGACCCACATGTATTGGATTAAACGAACCAAAAAAAAGTCCGATTTTCATGTTGCTAGAAATGCCGTTATTAAAGATACCGCTTCTTTTTTAGCCTCAATTAAATCGTGATTTATGAGGGTTTTATCAAACTTTGGGGCTTGTTCTAATTCCCAACTAGCTTTTTTTATTCGCGTGTTAATTCGGTCTTCACTTTCCGTTTGTCGGCTCCTTAGACGCCCCTCCAAGATTGAAAGGCTTGGGGGCTCAATAAAAAGCGATAAAGAACAATGGGGAAACTGCGCCTTTAGGTTGAGGCCACCCACCACATCAACATCGAATATAATAACGTTTCTTTTTTCCCAAAGCCTTGTAATCTCCGACTTTAATGTGCCATAAAAATGATCTGGGTATACCTCTTCCCATTCTACAAAAGCCTCGTTAGTAATTTTCTGTTTGAACGCGTCAACCGACATAAAATAGTAATCCAATCCGTCAACCTCCCCGGGTCGTGGGTTTCGTGAACAGGCCGACACAGAAAAGGATAATTCCGAAAACACAGACATTAAGTGTTGTACAAGGGTCGTTTTACCGGCGCCAGAGGGAGCAGAAACAATGATGCATTTTCCAGTAGCTAAAGAACTATAAGACATTTTGGATTTGTTCTTTAATTTTTTCAAGAAAATTCTTCATTTCTACCACCAACCGTTGCATGGCAGCGTGATTACTTTTACTGCCCAAGGTGTTTATTTCTCGCCCCATTTCTTGGGTGATGAAACCCAATTTTCTCCCGCAAGAAAGGGAAAGGGAGGCCGTCTCTTCAAAAAAGGAAAGGTGACTCTTCAACCGTTGTTTTTCTTCCGAAACATCGAGTTTGTCTAAATAAAACAAAAACTCTTGTTCTAACCGTGATGGGTCTAATGATTCTTTTATGTTATCACTCAGTAGCCCCTCTAATCGAGACCTCACCGTTACCATTCGCTCTTCCTCATATTGGGCAAGATGACCTAACAGGTCATCGATTTTAGCTAAAGAAAAAACCAAATCTTTTTTAATTTCTGCCCCTTCCTTTTCTCGAAAAGCAATCGTTTCCTTCAACGCGGATTCCGTGAGCGCCAAAAGGAATTTGTGTTCATCAGGCGTAATGGGGTCTACGGTTTGGTTCACTACTCCGGGCATAGAAATTATAGCCGAACACCAACCGTCCATTGTCAACCCTTCATCCGCCCCAATTTTTTTAAACTCATCTAGGTATCTTTTAGCAACGGCCGCGTTGATTATTCCCTCCTCCTTGGAGTCCTGTTCTTCTAATGAAACAAAAAAATCAATTTTACCCCGTTCCAACTTTTCCTGAATCAGGGCGCGCAACCCGCCTTCAAAATCCCGTAATAAAGGCGGAATTTTAAGGGTTAAATCGAGGGATTTTCCATTTAAGGAACGAATTTCAACGGAATATTTTTTACCGTTGTAAACCCCGCTACTTTTACCAAAACCCGTCATCGACCACATATGCGTACTTTTATCAAAGGTATTAATTTGACACCATTAGCCCTTATTCCTCTTCAATTAATTTACGCAAAAGGTCTTGGGTTTTTTCCTTCCATTGATTAAAATGACCCCCAGTTGCCGGTCCATCAAAACCCGAATGCACCTCTACAACCCGACCCTGTTTGTCTAGAAATACGGTGGTAGGAAACGAATACACGCCGTTTAATTGATGAAAAACCTTGGAAGCCTCAGCGGTACTTGCCCCACCCCCTAAATAAAGAGGATAATTCAGCGAGACGCGTTTTGAGAAACCCTTCATCCTTTTGATTTTTTCTTTATCTGAGCTTCCGTTTTCAAATGAAACACCTACAAATCGAATGGGTTTATACCGCCCCGAGGAATTTAGGGCATTAAAATAAAGGCTCTCGTCAAGGCAGTTTGGGCACCACGAACCCATCAGTTGCACAACCGTTGGTCTTCCCTTGAAAAAGGATTTGTCTAACGTGATCTCTTTTCCTCGAAATGATTTTACGTCGATACTTAAGGGAGTTAGCGGATGGATTGAAAACGAAATTTCGTTTTCAGGGGAAAGGGCCGCATGATTGTTTCTTATCCCTAGCCATTCAGCACGATAACGCTGCCCAGCATAAAACACCCCGTGTAGTATCCCAGAAGAATCGATGTTCGCCTCAAACAAATAGGCGTGATACCCATCAAAGCAGCTTAACTTCAAGGTGTTTTTGAAAACACCACCGGACAAGTACCGATAATCACCGGTCTGTGTTCGAAAGGTTCCTTTCACTCCTTTTCCTTGGCAATCAAAAATCCCAATGGCCGTTGATTTTTCTCCATCCTCATAGAACGTTACGTCGAAAACCCCAGTAAAGGCATCCGTGTTTTCCTCAAAAGCCGCATCGAATTTATTGCTAACTCCTTCCGTTTTGGGTTTGATTTCAAGTGTCAAAGGAATTTGCACGGGGATCGCTTTATTTAAGTTCAACCAATAACCTCGTTTTGTTGCCTCATGAAAAACTAGTTTTCCAGCGGCATAGGGGAAATTAAAAAACAGGCTATCTGATCTTCGCCCTTCGAAAACGAGCGTTATGCGCTCTTCTCCATTGAGAATTACAAGTTCTGGTTTAGCCTGCGACTGGTAAAACAGATCAAAAGGAACGATTAGGCGATCGTTCATGTATAGCTCCCCCCTGGCGTTGGTCTGCGCATGTAGGACGAAAACGAATGCGCCATTTACACTAGCGAACGCCAGTAGGAAACGAATTAATTTGTTTAACTTTCCCATGCTTATGCAACTTATTTTTATCAAAAATAGTCATTAGTCGGCGCCGATGGACGATGTTTCGCTTGTGCAGGAATGTTTAAAAGGAAAATCCAGGGCTCAAAAAGCGTTGTTTGACAAGTTTGCTCCTAAAATGCTCGCGGTTTGTTATCGATACATGAAGGAAAAAGAAGAAAGTGAGGATGCCCTTCAAATGGCAATGGTCAAAGTTTTTAATAAACTTGAGGCCTTCAAACAAGAAGGGCCCTTGGAAGGATGGATTCGCAGAATTGTCGTGAACACCTGCCTAGATCAATTAAGAAAAGGTCAAAAGCACGCTTTTAATTATAGCTTTGATGATGTTTCGTATAAGGTTGAAGTTAAGGAAGAAGTTCTTTCGAATCTACATGCAACGGAATTGCTTTCTCTCATTGCTAGCATGCCTCCAGGTTATCGAATGGTTTTTAATATGTTTGCCATTGAAGGATATTCACACCAAGAAATTGCACATCAACTTCAAATTAGCGAGAACACTTCGAAGACCCAGTATTTAAGAGCAAGAGCTTATTTAAAACATAGAATAGATAATAAATAAAATGGAAAAGGACTTTTTTGAAGACCTTATTAAAGAAAAGGTAGTAAACCACGAAGTTCACGTGGACAACCTACTGTGGAATTCGGTTTCCGCCCAAGTAGGGATTGTAAAAACGGGCTTTATCGTTAGTGCAAAAGCGCTAGTTATTGGTATGTCTGGGGCTGCGCTCGTCGCAGCAGCTACGTATTTGTATTTTCAAGGGGACGCCACAACGTCCATAAAACGAGAAAAGAAGGAATTAAAGCCGAATAAAAGCACAACGAAAAAAACGAATACACCACCAAACCTTTCGCCAACCGAAAATCAAGATAAGCCTCAAGTAACAATATTAAATTACGTACTAAAGGCACCCGAAGCCATCAAAACGATACCTTTAGGGGAGCCTTTCAGCGAAACAATGATTAACTCGAATGCGCTTACTCCCCAAGCGAACATTGTTGCACCATCATCACACCAGGCTACTATTTTGTTGCCAGAAGCAATACATACGGAAAGCACGAAGGTCTTAAACATCCCCCCTAAGACCAACTTAAGCGTTATTACAGAGGTCCAAGAAAGCCAAGAAAATATGAAGCCCGAAGAGCGGATCATGCCTAATACGTTTACGCCAAATGGAGATGGAATAAATGACGAATTAATATTGTCGTTGGAAGGCTTAACCGATGTGAGTTTTGTTGTCCTTGATAAAAACAATAAAGTCGTTTACTCTTCAACTCAAACGAATGTTGCTTGGGACGGTAAGATTCAAAATGGTGATTTAGCCCCGGCGGGAATTTATCATTATTTCTTTACCGGAAAAGACCTTGCTGGCCAATGGGTGAATAAACAATCCACATTGACCATTATTCGTTAATAAGGCCCTTAAAGAATTTACAGAATAGTTGTATATTTGCCATCACCTAATTGCCCGGGTGGCGGAACTGGTAGACGCGCTGGATTCAAAATCCTGTTCTGGCAACGGAGTGTGGGTTCGATTCCCACCCCGGGTACAAAAACCAGAGTGATAAACAACACTGAAACGATGTTACGAACTCTGGTTTTTTTCTACTTTTTCCTTTTGGTTTTACTTTCTCAATCATAAGGTATTTCGCACCTTTAATCCAATTCATTTGCCGGCAAGGAAGCTTTTTTCAGCATTATCTTTACCTTTGATGGGTGACTAAAAAGATTGTTTACACGCACATTAAGGGATTATTACAAGTTCGAGAAACCATTCATGGTCCTCTCGTTGGCCGAGAAATGGCGGAGGCGCCCCTCTTGGAGAATGCCTTTCTCGTTTTGTCGGATGGAGAAGTTCAGGCCTATGGCACCATGGATCAGTTCAACCCAGAGCAATGGTTGGCCTTTACGCATACAAAAGCACAAGACCAATTCATTTTTCCTGCTTTTTGTGATTCCCACACGCACAGCGTTTTTGCTGCCTTTCGAGAAGAGGAGTTCCTAATGAAAATTCAAGGAGCAACGTATGCCGAAATCGCACAACGTGGAGGGGGTATTTTAAACAGCGCAAAGAAATTAAATGATGTCGATGAACAAACGCTTTTGGAATCAACCTTGGTGCGCGTAAATGAAATGGTTCAGGCGGGCATTGGCGCCTTGGAAGTAAAATCTGGATATGGGTTGAGTTTTGAGAATGAACTAAAGATGTTGTCCGTTATTAATGAGCTTAAAGCACGAGTTACTATACCCATTAAACGTACGTTTTTAGCGGCACACGCTGTTCCGGATCAGTTTAAAAGCAGAAAAGACGAATATGTGGACGAAATCGTTACCCATTGGATCCCTTATGTAGCAAAGGCAGGATTGGCTGATTTTGTAGATGTGTTTTGTGAATCAGGGTATTTTGACACAAGTGATGTTCGGAGGATTGCAGAAGCATTGGTGGGAACACCCCTCCAATTAAAGGTTCACGTAAATCAATTTTCTTCCTTCGGAGGAATTCCTGAAGCCCTTGCCCAAAACGCGATTTCCGTTGATCACTTGGAGGTTTTGTCTGATGTTGATGTTGAAGCATTGAAAGGAAAACCAACCATAGCGACCGTATTGCCCGGATGTTCCTTTTACCTTGAAATACCCTACGCGCCGGCGAGAACGTTGATTGAAAACAATGTTCCAGTTGCCCTAGCAAGCGATTACAATCCAGGTTCATCCCCTTCCTATAATCCATATTTTATTTGGTCATTAGCCTGTATTAAGTTAAAAATGACCCCCATGGAAGCCTTTAATGCACTAACGATAAACGGAGCCTATGCAATGGGTTTAGGAGGATCCTATGGAAGAATATTTAAAGGATATCGAGGAAAATTAATTCTAACCAAACCGGCACCCTCTCTGTCGTATTTCCCCTACGCGTTTGGAGAAAATCATACGCATGAAATATTAAATTAACAAAATGAGAATAACCATATACCTCGTAATACTTTTTTTTATTGGAAAGTTCTTTTCCCAATCCTATAACCCTTCTGGACAATTGTTTTGGGAAGTTTCTTTCGGGAGTAAAAAG
>JBJTWF010000075.1:0-11547 GCA_046081565.1 Flavobacteriales bacterium
CATTTACACATTGCGGATGGTACCAAAATCGTGGCGCAATCCGGTATTCCCTCGACCGTCCATGAGCCTGAGACCCTAATGGGTTCACCTGCCATGCCTTTCAATGATTTCAAAAAGGCATACATTGTATTTAGGAAATTACCCGAACTCCAAAAGGAAATCAAACGGTTAAACCAAGAAATTGAAGCATTAAAATCAAAAACAACGTGAGCTCAAGCGAGAAACAGTGTACCCTTAACGCTCCTATCTCCTTTAGCGGGGTAGGACTCCACACCGGTGAAAAAGTTAACCTTGAAATTTGTCCAGCACCAGAAAACCATGGATATAAATTTCAACGCATCGATCTGGAATCACAACCGATCATTCCAGCAGATGTGGATTTAGTGGTTTCTACGGAACGAGGTACGACGTTGGAACATAAGGGTGCAAGGGTTTATACTACGGAACATGTTCTTGCGGCCCTGGTGGGTTGCGGCATTGACAACGCACTAATTAAACTGGATGCTCCAGAAATTCCCATTTTAGATGGAAGTGCACTCCCCTACGTTAAAGCAATTCAAGAAATTGGAAATAAAACCTTGGAGGCGGAACGGGTTTATTTTGAACTCGACGAAAACATCCCTTGGGAGGATTTAGATAAGCAAATTGAATTTTTAGCCATCCCCGATAAGGTATATCGACTAACGGTCATGGTGGACTACAATTCTCCTATCCTAGGTACGCAACATGCAAGCATGTATCACCTCGGTGAATTTAATTCGGAAATTGCCGCGTGCAGAACCTTTGTTTTCCTACGCGAATTAGAATATCTCGCCACCCATAACTTAATCAAAGGGGGGGATTTAGACAATGCCATAGTTCTCGTGGACCGAACGGATGTAAGCAAGGAAGAGTTAGACCGACTAGCGAAATTACTGGGCAAGGAAGATTTACATGTTTCCATCGATGGAATTGGTGTATTAAACAGCTCGAAGCTTCAATACGAAAACGAACCTGCACGACACAAACTTTTAGATATTGTTGGTGATTTGGCCTTGGTAGGCATGCCGATCAAAGCCCACATCCTTGCTGCAAGACCAGGGCATTCCGGAAACGTCCGTTTTGCCAAAGTGCTGAAGGATCAAATTAAAATACAGCATCAGAAAGGTAAACATTTTGACCTATCGAAGACGCCCGTTTATACCATAACCGATATTGAAAAACTCTTACCGCATCGCTACCCATTCTTATTGGTGGACAAAATCATGGAAATTCAAGAGGAATCCATTATTGGGGTGAAGAATGTTACATTAAACGAACCTATGTTTACGGGACATTTTCCGGGAAATCCTGTTTTTCCTGGCGTATTACAAATTGAAGCCATGGCCCAAGTCGGTGGTATTTTTGCCTTAAGTAAGGTCGAAGATGCTCATTTGTATTCTACCTATTTCATGAAAATCGACAACGTTCGATTTAAAGCAAAAATAGTTCCCGGAGACACCATCGTTTTTGAATTGAGATTGCTTTCGCCTATCCGAAGAGGATTGGTGGAAATGGCCGGGACCGCTTATGTCAATGGTAAAGCGGTAGCGGAAGCGCAAATGCTTGCTCAAATTATTAAAGACAAGGAAGCATGATTTCTCCGTTAGCCCACATTCATCCCGATGCGCAAATCGGACCTGGGGTAACCATTGATGCCTTTGCGGTAATTCATGACAACGTTAGCATTGGTGAAGGAAGTCACATTCACTCCAACGTGGCTTTGTATCCTGGAACCCAAATTGGAAAACACTGCCAAATTTTTCCCGGTGCGGTGGTCGGAGTAATCCCACAGGACTTAAAATTCGATGGAGAGCCCACCACGGTAGAAATTGGTGATTATACGGTTATCCGAGAATGCGTAACCATTCATCGAGCCACAAAGGATCGATGGAAGACGGTCGTAGGTTCCCATTGTCTATTAATGACCTATGTCCATGTAGCCCATGATTGTCAAATTGGCGACCATGTTATTTTAGCCAGTTACACCGGTTTGTCTGGACATGTGGTTATCGATGACTATGCGATTCTGGAAGGTAAAGTTGCGGCACAACAGTTTGTACACATCGGAAAACACGCATTTATTGGAGGAGCTTCGTTGATCCGAAAGGATGTCCCCCCTTACATTAAGGCAGCTCGAGAACCGTTAACCTTTGCCGGCGTTAACTCCGTAGGATTGAGAAGACGGGGGTATTCGGACGATGACGTTCGGTTGATTGAGGATATTTATCGTTGCTTATACGTACAAAACAGCAATATGAGTAAAGGCATGGAGTTGGTATTGCAGACCATTTCACCCTCGCCGCTGCGCGATGAAATCCTTGCATTCATAGAAAATTCAGACAAAGGCGTAATTCGTGGAATGATCTAATATGTTTCACCGAGGAGAAGTCATTACGGTAACCATTGATGCCTATGCGTTTGGAGGAAGGGGTATAGCTAAAATCCCCAAGGATGACTCCCATTTTATTGTTTTCGTAGATAATGCTTTTCCAGGACAAACCGTTCGCGCCAAAATTGACGTCAAGCGAAAACAACATGCCGAGGCTAAATTAATCGAAGTCCTTGATCGGGCCTCCTGTGAGGAAGTGACGGATTTTCAAGAAATTTCCGGCGCCCCATACCTCTTCGTCCCAATGGAAGTTCAGCGCGCTATGAAAACAAGCTCAACGTTGACTACCTTTTCCAAGATTAGTGGCTTCCGAGGCATGGATTCCTGTTTCGATGGCTACATTGAATCGCCTAATGTTTATGGCTATCGCAATAAAATGGAATACAGCTTCTCCAGCATTGAGCACGTTGTAGAAAGCGGTGAGGAAAAAGATGGTGCGTTCGCGCTCGGTTTTAAACGGCGAGGTACGTGGTGGAAAGTGGAAAGCCTAAACCGACCGAGTGGGTTGTTCGATGAGGCTTGGGAACGAAATCTTCCTGTGCTGAGGGATTTTCTTGAGCAAAGTAACTTACCGGCCTGGCATCCCCCAAGAAAAACGGGTTTTTATCGGCATCTTGTTGTGAGAAAATCATTTAAAGACGATCGTTTATTGGTACATCTTGTCACCTCTTCTGAAGGACTAAAATCGTTCGATGCTCCAGCCTTCGTGGATAAAGTCATTGCCCTTCATGGAGTACGCATAGCAGGAATACAACACACCATAAATGACGATGTAGCGGATCGATCCAAAATCGAGAACGGACGAACCCGATTGCTGTATGGCCTTCCGCTCGTAGAGGAGGACTTGTTGGGACTGACTTTTCAAATGCGCATGGAGAGTTTCTTTCAGACCAACCCAAAATGTGCGGAGCTTCTTTACCAAAAAGCCATTGATTATCTGCTGGAAGACTACGCGGAGGGAGAAGAAATATTAGACTTATTTTGTGGAACGGGAACCATTGCTCAACTCATTGCTGCACGCAAATCAAACGTTACCATTACAGGTGTTGACATCGTACCCGAAGCCATAGAAGATGCCCGAGAGAACGCTAAAAAGAATGGACTGAACAACGTAACCTTTTTTGCTGCTGATGTCGGTAAGTTCTTAAAGGAACATCCAGCATTTGAGGGAAAAATTGGTGCCTTAATGCTCGATCCTCCGCGCGCTGGCATTGCACCAAAAACGCTGTTGAAAACCATTGCCTTAGGCGCCCAAAAAATCGTGTATATTTCATGCAATCCCTCCACGCAAGCACGCGATGCCTCTGTCTTGTTCGATGCTGGATATACCTTGGAGAAATTCTGTTTGGTGGATCAGTTTCCACACACAGGGCACATTGAATCCATTGCTAAGTTTGTAAAACGATGACCGTAGAATTAATTTCCATTGGCGATGAATTATTGATTGGCCAAACCATTAACACCAATGCAGCGTGGCTGGGTAATCAACTTTCTGCTATGGGCGCAAAAATCACCAAAACGGTAACCGTTCCAGACCAAAAAAACCCCATTCTTCATGCTATACGGGCCATTGAAAGCGATTTATGCATCCTAACAGGAGGACTTGGACCAACCAACGACGACATCACTAAAAAACTATTGGCCGATTACTTTTCGATGGAATTAGTCCTTCACCCACCTACCCTAGCCCACATCGAAGCGTTTTTCTCGAAAAGGAACCGTCCTATGCTTCAGGCAAACATCGATCAAGCCAGGTTGCCAGATGGATGCGAGATACTACCTAATCGCTACGGTACGGCTGCAGGAATGTGGTTTACCCACGATGGAAAACACATCATCAGCCTTCCCGGAGTTCCTTATGAGATGAAAGATATTTTTGAACAAGAAATTCGGCAGCGAATCATCGAGCGTTTTCAGGTTAACGAGATGTATCATCGAACGGTTTTAACCCATGGGATCGGAGAAAGTTTCCTTGCCGAGAAAATTGCCGAATGGGAAAATGCCCTTCTTGCCGATGGTTTATCCTTAGCCTATCTTCCTTCCCCAGGACTCGTAAAATTAAGAATAAGTTCCCCCAAAGGCATCACGGAACAAGCAAAGGTGGAACAATACCTAAGCGGGTTGAAGGCAATCATTCCAGTGGAACTCTTTGGGGTTGAGCATGAAACGATGGCCGAGGTCGTTGGTCAATTGCTTAAGCAACAGGAAAAAACGATAGGAACCGTAGAGAGTTGTACGGCCGGAAATCTTGCAGCCGCGCTGGTAGAAATCCTTGGCTCATCGGAGTATTTTAGGGGAAGTTTACTTACCTATCAAACCTTGTTAAAAACCGAATTACTCGATATACCAGAAGATTTTATCGTGGCTAATGACGTGGTAAGCGAAGCGGTTGCCATGCGAATGGCCGAGGCCGGTCGAAAAAAATTATCCACCGATTATTGCCTAAGTACGACCGGAATTATGGGGCCTTCCCAAGGGGATTCAAAGGATAAGGTTGGGACCGTATGGGTTGGATTATCCGGACCTGATGGGGTGATGGCCAAGTGTTTTCACTTTGGCGATAACCGTGCGAGAAACATCGAAATGACGAAATTGTCGGCCTTGAATTTATTGAGGCTTACGTTATTGCAGGAAATTTCATGAATTAACCTTTGGTATTTGTAATTATCCCAAAAAATTCGTTTCTTTGCACCCGCTTTAACTAAAAAGTAAAACAATACCATGTCACGCATTTGTCAGCTTACGGGTAAGTCGGTGATGGTCGGAAACAACGTTTCCCACTCGAATCGTAAAACCAAAAGAAGGTTTTTACCTAATTTATTAACCAAAAAATTCTACATTCCTGAAGAAGATTCCTACATCACGTTGAAAGTGTCGGCGTCTGCCCTTCGTACGGTCAATAAAAAAGGTATTTCGGCTTGCTTAAAAGAAGCTAGAGAAAAAGGATATTTAAAGTAAGGTCTGTTGCGAAACAGTTTAAAGAGTAAACAATGGCAAAGAAAGCAAAAGGTAATCGAATTCAAGTAATTCTTCAATGCACAGAACACAAAGAATCTGGCATGCCTGGAATGTCTCGTTACATTACTACGAAGAACAGAAAAAATACCCCTGATCGAATGGAGCTTAAGAAGTTCAATCCGGTCCTTAAGCGTTACACCCTTCACAAGGAAATTAAATAACTAAGACATGGCTAAGAAAGTTGTTGCATCGTTGCAAAAAGGAGGAGGAAAGGAACATACCAAAGTGATTAAAATGGTTAAGTCCTCCAAAACTGGAAGTTATACAACCAAAGAAGAGATCGTTCACAACGATAAAATAAAGGAGTGGTTTTCCAAAGGATAGCAGTTTATTAAACTTGAATATATCCCGGTCTTTCCGGGATTTTTTTTTGAATAATATGGGATTTTTCGATTTTTTTTCCAAACCCAAAAAGGAGGATTTAGACGCAGGCCTTGAAAAGACAAAACAATCGTTTTTGTCAAAAATTTCTCGAGCCCTTGTGGGTAAATCCAAGGTAGATTCAGAGGTACTCGATGAATTGGAAGAAGTGCTGATTTCTTCTGATGTGGGTGTAAACACGACCCTTAAAATCATTGAGCGCATCGAAAAACGAGTTGCTCAAGATCGGGTCATGAATACCGATGAACTTCACCGAATTTTGCGAGATGAAATGGTAGGATTGTTATCTGATAACGAAGCCTCCCTGCCTTCCCATCCCGAAAAACGGGATAACGAACCCTACGTAATTATGGTGGTGGGCGTAAATGGGGTTGGAAAAACAACGACCATTGGCAAACTAGCCCATCAGTTTAAACAAAACGGTAAAAAGGTGGTCTTGGGTGCCGCCGATACCTTTCGAGCCGCAGCGGTGGACCAGCTCATCATCTGGGCGGAACGAACTGGGGTTTCCATCGTTCAACAGGGCATGAATGCGGATCCCGCAAGCGTCGCTTTTGATACTTTGGAATCTGCCAAAGCACAACATGCCGATGTAGTTATTATCGATACCGCCGGAAGGCTTCACAACAAGGTGAATCTCATGAATGAGTTGAGTAAAATCAAACGCGTAATGGCCAAAGTATATCCCGACGCACCGCACGAGATTCTTTTAGTATTGGATGGATCTACCGGACAAAATGCCTACGAGCAAGCCAAGCAATTTCAGCAGGCTACCGAAATCAACGCCCTAGCCATTACCAAACTAGATGGAACCGCCAAGGGAGGGGTCGTGATCGGTATTTCTAATGAAATGAAAATCCCGGTAAAATATATCGGTGTCGGAGAGAAAATGGAAGACCTACAATACTTTGACAAAAAAACCTTTGTGGATGCCCTTTTCGGTTCCCACTTTGAATGATATTCCGACAACGATTCTCTCGTTTCAATTCCTTTCCTTATCTTCGAGCTAAATTTTGACATGCGGTTGCTTCTCCTATTTTTATTCCTTCCCCTACTCTCCTCCGCTCAAGACTTCATTGTCCGAGGTTTTCTCTTCGATGCCAAAAACGGCGAAGCGGTTTCCAATGTAAAAGTTTCCTTGTTGACCCCCGATAGCACCTTAATCGCCGAGGCACGGACCAACGAAAATGGCTTATTTTCCATTCCAAAATTAACCAAGGCCTCTTATATTTTAGAAGTTATACCCGATCGCTATAAACCGGTCCGAATGCCTGTAACGTTAACCGGGGAGAAAAGAATTGTAGATGTTTCTATTTCCTTGACCCCTGTGGACAAAGTGGTCCGTGAAATCGTGATAAACATGGCGGCGAAAAACAAAAAAACGCGACCCGATGTAGGTATTATCAAATTCGACAAAGAAAGCGTGGAACGTATTCCTGTCTATGGTGCCGAGAGTGACGTCCTAGGAGCCATGTCAGTGACACCGGGCGTAACGGTTACCGGTGACCAGGGCGGACAGTTCTACGTACGTGGGGGAACGCCGATTCAGAACAAAACCTTGTTGGATGGTATGACCATTTACAATCCCTTCCACTCCATTGGGTTCTATTCCATCTTCGAAACCGAGCTTGTGAAATCCGTGGATATTTATACCGGTGGGTTCGAATCGAAATATGGCGGACGCATCTCTTCCATTATGGATATCTCCTACCGTGAGGGCGATAGAGGAGCATTTGGAGGCAAAATTTCGGCCTCTCCTTTTCTGGCTAAATTGGTTTTAGAAGGCCCCATTGGAAAGCCAAAGGAGGACAAACTCGCCCCTGGATCCTATGTGTTTACGGCAAAACATAGCTTGTTGGACTACACCTCAAAATCCCTTTATCCTAACGTAAATGAAGGCGAAGGGCTTCCGTTTAATTTTACGGATTTGTATGGGAAGCTCAGCTTTAGTGGCGGTTCTGGGTCAAAGTTTAGCGTCTTTGGATTTCATAACCGGGACAGCGTAAACTATTCCATAGCTGATTTAAATTGGCAAGCCTCCGGGGGGGGATTAAACTTTCTAATGATTCCTACGAGTTCCCCCGTGATCATCAAAGGACACATCAACGGTTCTAATTTCATGACCACTTTTTCGGAAAACTTGGTAGAACCCCGATATTCAAAAATTGGAGGATTTGATTTAGGCTTCGACTTCTCGTATTTTCTTCGAAACGAAGGTGAAATGAATTATGGATTCAATTTCTGTGGGTTTAATACAGAATTTGTAACGTTTAACGAAGCCAAACGAAAAATAGAAGCCACTAATTTTTCCACCGAAATCGGCGCTTACTATAACTATCGAAGGGTTTCTAAAAATTTGCGATGGGTGATGCAAGCAGGATTCCGTGTACAGGCCTATGCCTCATTGAGTACCATATCGCCCGAACCAAGGCTTGGGTTAAAATATAACGCCACGGAAAAAATTCGCATAAAATTCTCGGGAGGAAGATATTCTCAAAACTTTACCTCTGCATCAAGCGACAAGGACATTGTGAATTTATTCAACGGGTTGCTTTCAGCCCCCACTAACGTTCAAGATACGTTTGTCACGGCAAACTATAACAAAATTCCAATGAAGAATGGCCTCCAATATGCTTGGCATGCTATCCTAGGCCTAGAATACGATATCAACAAGAAACACTCGTTGAACATTGAAGGGTACTATAAGTTTTTCAATCAATTGAGTAATATCAACCAAAACAAATTATACGAAGACGTAGCGCAATTTGCCACCATAGACGATGAATTCAAAAAGGACTTTATCATTGAATCGGGTAAAACCATTGGGGTCGATTTGCTTTATAAATATAACAGCGACCGCATTTTCTTTTGGGGCGTTTATTCCTTAAGCTATTCCACGCGTTGGGATGGTTTCGCGAATTATTTTCCGGTATTTGACCGAAGACACAATGTCAATTTGGTAGGCTCTTATCAATTCGGAGCGAAGAAAGATTTAGAATTAAACGTGCGCTGGAATCTTGGTTCTGGATTACCTTTCACACCAACAGCAGGGTTTTATCAATTGGAGAACTTTAACGACGGCGTAACCACCGATTATGTCACGAACAACCCTTCAACGATTACGACGCTACTGGGTACGTTCAATAGCCGCAGGCTTCCTTACTACCATCGTTTAGATATCACCCTGAAAAAAACGTTAAAATTCAAAAATAAAACGCAGTTGGAATTGACCGGAAATGTTACGAACGTGTATAACCGAAAGAACATTTTTTACATCAATCGGGTAAGTTCCAAAATCATTTATCAGTTCCCAATCCTACCCAGTCTCGGAATCAGTTATAAGTTCTAGCCATGGCAACATTACACCCGTTTAAAGCCTTACGTCCGGTTCGAGACAAAGTGCATTTGGTGGCCACAAGACCTTATTATTCCTATAAAAAAAACGTATTAAAGGCGAAGTTGGAGGACAACCCCTTTACCTTGTTGCACATTATCAATCCTGAATTCAATAAACCGTCTACCTTACCCAATTCTCCCGAACGTTTTCACTTGGTAAAGGAAGGATATGAGCGATTTGAACGCGAAGGGATTTTAATTCGCGACCCTGAACCCCATGTATATATATATCGCCAAACTACACCCGAACGGTCCTATACGGGCATTATCGCGGGAGCTGATGCCGAGGAGTACTTAAGCGATCGCATTAAAAAACACGAAGCCACCTTAACGGAACGAGAGAACATCTTTACGCAATATTTGGACTTGGTAGGCTTAAACGCAGAACCGGTATTGATGTCTTACGAGGGTAACCATTTAATCGATCTTTTAATAGAACGGGTTTCCCGCGAACGTCCGGAATATGAATTCACCACCACGGATTTAATTCGCCACGAGCTTTGGGTGGTGGAACCCGAAGTATCGATGGAATTGGTGCGCCTTTTTTCTACAATCGATGCCAGCTATATCGCAGACGGACACCATCGAAGTGCTTCTTCGGCGCGGTTGTATGCTTCCTACAAAGCGCAAGGAATGAGCGACAAAGGAAGATGCTTTCTCGCCTATTTTGTGAAAGAAACGGAATTGCAAATTTTGGCCTTCCAGCGCTTGGTTCGAACGTTGAATGGGCTCACTCCTGCTGCCTTTTTAGCACAGATGGGCGCGATTGGAACGTGGACGGAACTTGCTGAAGCCCGCCTGCCGAGCGAAAACCATGAAATGGTGCTTTTCGTAGACGAAACATGGTATTCTTTTCGGTTTAATACTTCGCACATTGACAAAAACCATCCAACGAAGGGCTTGGACTCTGACTTATTAACCCATCTCGTTTTAGGTCCTTTATTAGGCATTCATGACTTAAAAACGTCTCCAGACATTGCTTTTGTACCTGGAAACATTCCACAGGAAAAGGTTATAGAACAGCTTCGGCAACAGGGTTTTGCCATTGCATTTTTCCTCCATCCTATAACCATGAAGGAGGTAAAGCAGGTAGCGGACCACGGAATGTACATGCCACCTAAAAGCACGTGGGTAGAACCCAAGTTACGCAGCGGGCTAACCATAATGGATATCCATGATTAAGACGCGACTTACGGAAATTTCGGCTGAATTAGGAACGAAAACGCGACTCATTGCGGTGTCTAAAACACATTCGACGGAACGCATCATGGAGGCCTATGAAGCAGGTCAACGTGATTTTGGAGAAAACAAGGTTCAGGAACTGGTGGCCAAATACGAAGCGTTACCGAAGGACATTCGATGGCACATGATCGGACATTTACAAAGCAACAAGGTAAAGTACCTTGCACCCTTTGTTCACCTTATTCATGGGGTCGATCGCTTCAAACTCTTACAAGAAATCAACAAACAAGGACAAAAGGTAAAGCGAAAGATACCCTGTCTTTTACAATTTCACATTGCACAAGAGGAAACGAAATTTGGTTTTACATCTGAAGAATCCGACGCGTTCTTGGCGGATTCCGCATTCTTGGAACTACAGCACATAAGCCTCTGTGGTGTAATGGGAATGGCCACCTTTACGGAGGATACCAACCAGGTTCGAAGGGAATTTCAATCCTTGCACTCGATATTCAATCACCTAAAAACGACCTACTTTCCTACATCGGAGGCCTTCACGGAAATTTCCATGGGCATGAGCGACGACTACCGTATCGCCATGGAAGAAGGAAGTACCATGGTTCGGGTGGGAAGTAAAGTATTCGGAAAGCGATAGCTAGCCTTATGGTTTCGACGCCAACTGTTTTTTCAGGAGGGCATAATGGGCTTCTTTTTCTTGAAGCAACGCGGTTAAAAGCTCATTTTTTTCAAAGTCCACATTCCTTTTGGCTTAACGTTTTTAATGAATTCTGTTGATCTTAAAACACGTATTCGTTGAACCTTTTTTGTTACCTTTTTTTTCAGGTTGGTTCTAATAACAAAACATTAACAAATGAAACCAGCCAACGTATTACTTTCCATTTTACTGATAACCCATATCGGTAGAACCCAGGTCGATCTTCCTTCAGGTTATACCTCTGCTGAAATGGATGCGCCCGGAATATTCAGAGAATATCACAAAGCTTTTGACAACGTCACCGACGCCATTAAAGGACACAAGATCGCCTTGTATATGAATGGCATTGATACTTCTAAGACCATCGTTAACTTGAGAGACTATCCAAGCACTCCATTGTTTTCATTCTTTTATAATAAAAACAACCAAGACAATGTATATCTCACCT
>JBJTWF010000076.1:0-2999 GCA_046081565.1 Flavobacteriales bacterium
ATCGAAAAAAGACAAATAGACCTTCTACAAGTAGGGGCCTATGCTGCGTATTTGGCCCCAATGCGATGGTATAGCGGGTGTTCCGGGCTGTATTTGTCGCGAAGGTAGGCTCCCATGCCAAAAACAAAATGAAAACGATCCATTGGAACCAAATACGCAGCATAGGCCCCTACTTGTAGAAGGTCTATTTGTCTTTTTTCGATGTATGGCAGGTAGGCTTTTATGGCTTGTTTAGCGATGACATCTAAGGATAATTCCAAACCGGCTTTGGGATTAAAAAAACGTTTCCCGGAAAGGTTCAAGGCGTAAACAGGGTAACGTTTTCCACCGATGGGCATCAATTGCTTGGCACTCAATATGGCCGTGGCACTGTAAAGCCATTGGTCGTACGGAATGGCTGAAGGAAGCGGTACGTCGCCTTCGAAGGGGCTTAGGATTGGCGTGGGCACCAGGGTTCGTGCATACCCCAAGGATACGTAGGGCATGTTAATTCCAAAATTGGGAACTTTCCATGCAGCGTTACTGAAATGCGTTATGTCTAACCCGAGGTTGATCGTATTTTTACTCCATGCATACGTGCTTTTTATACCCAGACAAATCAATCCATTGATATGGGATCCCAGGGCAACATTTCCGGGGTTAAGAACAGGGTCATAAGGTTTTGAGCAGTATCCCAACCCTAAGCCCAACTTGAAATCTAAGCGGTATCGGGAGGCAACTGCCATGGGTAATTCGGTAAAACCATAGGCCCCACCGAGGGTTCCAAGCAAGTCATTATTTCCCACGGTACCTACAAAAACCGTTGCTCCAACGGTTGGAAAACGGTAAGCCGCATGATAGGCTTTGCTGCCGGCAGTACGCCGAACCCATGACAGTTCACCGGCAACGGCGAGATCGCGAGGCATATGAGCCATGACGCCGCGATGGGCAGCAAGAAAACCCACTTTTTGACGAAATTCGATTGCCTCACCAAAGCTTTTTTGGGCGATCAATATTCCCGGAAAAAACACCAAAAAGCCAAGCGAAAAGCGAAACATAGAAACAAAGTTAACAATCCTTAGAAACGGAAAAGGGAAAGCCCTTACATTTGTGCATGGATAAACGCTTAGAAGCCTTTAAAAGGTTATTGGACATCATGGATGACCTACGGGAGAAATGCCCATGGGATCAGAAACAGACCTTTGAAACCTTACGAAATCTGACGATAGAAGAAACCTATGAACTCGCCGATGCGATTACCAAGGGAGATTTAGACGAAATAAAGGGAGAAATTGGTGATTTGTTTTTGCACATGGTGTTTTACAGTAAACTTGGATCCGAACAAGGTGCGTTCGATGTTTCCGATGTGTTACATGCGATCTGCGATAAACTGGTTCATCGGCATCCTCACGTGTACGGCGAAATTACAGTTAGTGGTGAGGAAGAAGTTAAGGCCAATTGGGAAAAATTAAAACTGAAAGAAGGTAAAAAATCCGTGCTTGCTGGCGTACCTGCTTCCCTACCCGCTTTAGTAAAAGCTACGAGAATTCAAGAAAAAGCAAAAGGAATCGGGTTTGAATGGAACAATAAGGCGGACGTTTGGGCCAAGGTCAAGGAAGAATTGGAAGAATTCGAAACCGAAGTCAACCGCGGGTCGGAAAAACAGGAGGAAGAGTTCGGGGACCTCTTGTTTTCGTTAGTTAACTATGCGCGTTTTATTGACATATCGCCCGAGTCTGCCTTATCGATTACCAACCAAAAGTTCATCCACCGCTTTCAATGGATGGAAGAGGTGGTAGCGCGCGAAGGCAAATCACTCTCCGAAATGAACTTAGCAGCTATGGACGTTTACTGGGAGCGAGCGAAACGAGCACTGAAGGGGGGATAGGCTATATAAGACGTTAGGACTTTATGACTGCGGGGTGTTAATAAATCGCCAGCTTAAAGGGCGTATCAGGTTTTTGGGTAGTTCGTAAGGGTGGAATCACGCTATGGTTTTTCCCTCTATTGGTTTATTATTTCTAACGATAATCAAGGTTGCGATGATCAAATTAAAGATCCATCCGAGCCAGACGACTATTTTATAGGTATCCATTGGGGGTAGGTGCCAAACCGAAACGATAATCCATTTGAAGAGCCTCAAACTTATTGCAGATAAGGTCAATGCATAGCTCAACACCATAAAGGTAAAATGCTTAAAATAATCGCCTCTCTTTACGTAGTAAAAGGCTAAAAAAGTAAAGGAGAACCAGAGAAGGGCTTGAAGGCAAAACGAAAGTTGAGAAAAGACACCCCCATTCCCATAATACCCCATGATAAATCCTGAAGGTGCTGAAAAAACGAGTATTAGGACAATATAGGCCTTCCCTACATGCTTATGGATTCGAGGAAACCTTATCCTCAAGGTCGAAAAAAACTGCAAAAACCCTAAGATGAGAATGAAAAGGCTTGTGTAAACATGGGTAAAAAAAACCACGCGGTAATGCCACCAAGAAAATTGATCTTTTAACTGCAGAAAGGAAACCTCGAGGTTAAATGGAACATATTGCCACGTGATCAAGAACATCAGGTAGGTGAAATATAAAAAAGCCAAGATTAAGGCAATAACAGCCCATTTCTTTAGTTGCAGTCCCATTTGAAATCTGAAACGGTATGTTGTTTATTCGTATAGCTAAAATGCCACCATTCATGATCATAAGGAATAAAACCGCCCGATTTCATAAGCGTCTGAAGCGTTTTTCGATTCGCTTTTTCGTCCTCGGTTAACCCGTTATAGCTAAGGTGTGATTTTTCTGAAAACTCGTCAAACGCGCTACCCATTGGAAGGAGAACTCCCTCTAGGGTTGCCAAGGAAATATCCACTGCAATTCCCTTATTGTGATTGGACGCTCCTTTGTTGGGGTCGGCAACATAACGTTCATCGGGAAGTAAGCTAAACATTTTTAACTGGTCCGAGAAGGGTCTATAACAATCAAAAATGACCAATCGATATCCTTTGGCTAGGGCAACTTCATTAATTG
>JBJTWF010000077.1:0-15441 GCA_046081565.1 Flavobacteriales bacterium
ATCCGTCCCCGTTGAGCGCGAAACGGCGGCGCGTTGGAAAGGAATTTTATTTTTTTCAGCGACATGAATGATCTGACGTAAGAAGTTATTCTGGACCGCAGGACCATAGGTCAATACCGGTCCATCGCCGGATTTTTGATCGCCATTTTCAATTTTATCAACCATCGGGGTTCCTGTATCATGGCATACATCCGTAATTAAGGCCACATCCGGTTTTATTCGGTGGGCCATCATTTCTGCACCCCGCAATCCAATTTCTTCCTGTACTGAATTGACCACGTACAAACTAAACGGAAGGGTTACCTTGTTTTCTTTTATCAACCGGGCTACTTCCGCAATCATGAATCCACCAACCCGGTTATCCAATGCCCTACCCACATACCTGTTTTTATTCAAGACCATAAACTCATCCTCAAACGTCGCGACGCAACCTACATGAACGCCCATTTTTTCCACCTCCTCCTTACTCGAACATCCACAATCCAAAAAGATGTTTTTCATGCTCGGCGTTTCCTCTTTTGCATGACGCATGTGAATCGCTGGCCATCCAAATACCGCTCGAACAATTCCTTTATCCGTATGGATATATACGCGTTTTGAAGGCGCAATCATATGGTCGGAACCACCGTTTCTCTTGAGGTAAATAAAGCCGTCTTTCGTGATATAATGTACAAACCAAGAAATTTCATCGGCATGCGCTTCAATGACCACTTTATACGGATTCTCGGGGTTAATCACTGCAGCCACAGAACCGTAATTATCAATGATGAATTCATCAGCATAGGGCCTCATATAATCCATCCATAATTTCTGTCCGGGCGATTCAAATCCCGTTGGGCTTGCGTTGTTGAGGTATTGTTCTAAGAATTTTTCGGATTTAGGAGTGATGATTTTTTTCATGAATGGTTTTATTTCATTAACGTTACGTTCCCTTTGAGAATGTTTTCTAAACCGCCGTAACACGTTACTTGCAAGTAGTAGTCGTATACATCAGGATCTAATTTTCTTCCCTTAAACCTTCCATCCCAGCCGACGTTAACGTCGGTAGATTCAAACACCAATTCGCCCCAGCGATCAAACACCCTGAAGATCATTTTCTCCACAAATAAGCCCCTTACATACAAGACATCATTATTTCCATCATTATTCGGAGAAAAGGCATTCGGCACAAAGACATAGGGCCCATCACAAATAATTTCATATACTTTAACCTCCGCGGTATCGCTCACCGTACATACCCCGTCAGAAACCAACAAGGTAAATACGGTTGTTTCATCCACCACGGCCTCTGTATTCTGTGCATTTGGATTCAACACGAGGGTTGACGGTACCCATTGGTAGATTGGATAACCCGATGGAGTACCCGTCAGTGTTACGGAGGTCCCTGGATTCACCACAGGGGGCGATGCCGTTGCCGTAACCAGGGCTGGATTAATATAGGAAACACTCACATACATGGAATCTTCTACGATGCATCCGTTGGCGCTTGTCGCTGACAGGTAAAGGTATTGTGCCTGGGGAGGAACAATGCTCACCGTACTTTGATTCGAAGCTCCTTGGATTATGTTTTGCGGGGTCCATTGGTAAGAGAATACTTCTTGACTGGAATTAACAGCTGTATATACCGAAGGAATATTTAAGCAGACAGAATCCGGTCCACTCAAGGTTATGGCATCTGAAAAAACCGTGATTTGAATGGAATCTATCATCGAGCAATCCCCATTTCCAGCCGATAAATAATACCATCCACTGGATGGAACCAACAATACAAGGGAAGAATCGGTAAGAGCGGCATTCAAGGTATCTAAAAACTGGTTGGAACTCGACCAAATAAAATCATTAGCCCCTCCCGTAATGGCGGTTGGCGACAAAACAACCGTAGAATCAGAACATAAATAAAGGGCATTGGGTAATGAAAAAGAAACCGATGGATACACCGATATCGTGATAAAAGCGGTATCCGCTGAATTGCAAATCGAGTCGAAGATAATCAATTGCGTGAAGTATTGGCCCGGCGTGGGATAGGTAACTTGAGGTTCAAAGGTGGTAGAGTCAATCACCCCATTGCCAAAATCCCAATAAAAGTTACTGGTTACGGTAGAAGAATTGTTGAATTGCACCGTAACAGGACTACAACCGCTTTCTGGACTCGCCTGGTAATTGGCTATGACCGGCACATCAAATTGCACAAAGACGCTATCGGTTCGTTCACAAAAAGAATTGGAAGCGGTAACATAATACCACCCTGGATTATTATGGGTAATTACAATCGTGGAATCGTTGGGATTGTTCAACGGCGGAACAAACGTCGGACTTTGCGACCAAATAATGGTACTCGCAGTTCCATTGGTACTAATTCCAAGCGTATACGGTTGGTTGGAACATAAACCTAGGGTATCATACAAGGTAAATTGTATAGAATCCAAAACCGTTATGGTTATTTCTGCCGTATCGGTTAAATTACAAATGCTATCGGTAACGTAAAGGTAGACCTGGTAAACCCCCGGATTGGTGTACGTGACCGTTGGGTTAAACACCGTTGACGTGGTATTATTATTTCCAAAATCCCACAAATAATCATCGTTTTGGGAAGAGAAATTACTAAACGTTACTTGAAAATCTTCACATCCCGTGGTTTGATTGGCTACAAATTGCGCCGAAGGAATGAGTTGGAAGTCAAACTTGAACAATAAATTATTGCAATTCGAACTGTTATTGAAACTGGAATAGGCCCCGGGTGTCGTCGGAAAATCGCTCCATCCTCCACATCCTCCACATACCGATTGATACACCACCCCATTTTTATCAAAGCGACTCGTCCCTCCATCCACGTGCTCTTTTGCACTTGGACCTCCCATATAGGTTGCGTACAATAAACTTAAAAAATCGTGTTCAATCGTCATTAAATAAAAATCAAAACCCGTTGTGGTGGCTTGAAACGCATTTGCGGTTGTTGGCATTCCCGATAGGGGAACGTTTTGCAGAATATTCGCACCCCATCCTGAAACATACATGTTTCCACAGATATCCACCAAAAAAGCTGACGGCGAAATGTTAATTCCTGGAGACCCATTTCCTATGGTAGCCGAAGCTAAGTTCGTTCCTAAATCATCGGAAAGTTTGATTATAAATTGACTGGAATTAGGATTGTTATAGGGCGCATTCCATATCGGAAAAATCCCCCCCACCGATTGTCCTAACACATATACTTTGTTATCTCGATCGATTTCCACGAAGAACGCTTGATCGTATGCATTCCTTCCTAAATACGTACCCGATAACAGCGATGTTCCCGCGGGATTTAATTTGATGACAAACCCATCGGACTTCCCTCCTTGGTAGGATCCCATTAATCCGTTTATTCCTGTTAGGTTTGTAGAAGAGGTTCCACCACAGATAACAATATTATTTAAGGTATCTACCTTTACGGAATAACAAGCATCGTTTTGGGATCCACCATAATAAGAGGAAAATTGAAGCGCCGTCAACGAGGGATTTAAACGAAATATGACGCCATCTTGGCCCCCTGCTAATGCCGGTTGAAATGGATTCATCAAGGGAAAATTCAACGATCTTGTACAAGAAGTAATGAGCACATTTCCTGTGGCATCCAGCATGATTTCTCCTCTAAACTGATCTCCGTAATTCGTGGTTAACGAATCATAAAGGATTGGGCCGTTATAGGGCAATGAAGTGACCTTATAGTTAACCCCATCGTTTCCAGATCCCCCAACGTAGGTAGACGCCAATAAATTTTGGCCGTTCGTGCTTAGCTTGGAAATGTAGAGGTCTGACCCTTGGTTTTGAAAATAAACCCCGTTGAAATCGAAATTGGCTAAGGTTCCTCCTGCATGATTTGTTTGGAAGGCCCCGGGGGTCGTTGGAAAATCGGTACTCGAAGTGGCTCCTAACAACAAAACATTATCCAAGGAATCACAAATTAAACTATGCGCCGTTTCCGTACCTTGGGTCGTAGTACCTCCCCCCAAATACGTAGCCCATAACAAAGCCGTTCCGGTACTGTTATACTTGGTAATGAAGACATCCGTTATGCCAGTGACCCCATTGTTGGGCATTGAAAAACTCCCCGTTGGGTCAAACGCGGTTCCATTGGGTATAGGAAAACTATTTCCGTAAACCATACCTGCAGAAAAGGCTTCGCCATTGCTACCATAGGTTGCCGTCATACCAAAATTATCCGAAACCGCACCGTTGTACGTAGCAAACACCAATACGGGGTCAATAATTAGTGGATACTGGAGGTCATAGTTACCTACATTAAACCCAACGGTATTCCCATCCACCTCAAAGGAACAGCGTACGTTTTTCCGAACCCCATTGATGACCTGGAACGCCACCAATCTCTGTTCCTCAATCGTTCCAATCTCCGTAGTTAAAACGAGGCTCCCTTGACGGTTCACTCCAATTTTTTTTTGCCCGAAGTAGTCAATTTTAATGTCCTTTGGATTGGCTCCCGCAGCGAGTAAAAAACTGTATTCATGTTCCTTTTCATACACCCCAACCTGTAGGTCGATGCCATCATATAATTCCTTTCGGATGACTTCCGTATACCCATGGGCACCAGAAGCCCAATGGCTGGAATCATTACCAAAAAAATAATTGTAATAATGACTTGTCTTTCCCTTTTTCACGACCGCTGAAAGGGGTTTTGATCCCACAAAATTGGCATGTACTACCGTCTGTTCAAGTCCTCGCTCAGCCTTTTCATGCTCATGTGCCAAGGCACTAAAATCCTGAAGGTGGTAGATGAACTTGTTTTCCATAACCCACCATTTACCCCCCTCTTTTTTTGCCATAAAGAGTACTGGATCAGCCCATTGTCCTTTGTTTTCGATCAACGCTCCGTTGTTGACCATCGGCATGGGAGTCAACTTTCCTTTGGTTTTTTGAGCCATCGATGCCCCCCAAAAAAGCAAGCAGAAAACTAAGCAGAAATTACGCTTCATCGCAATAAAAATACTGAATTTATTGACCAAAAAAAACGATTCGAAATGGGGTCATGAATTTTATACCTTTACAGGACCAATTTTTCTTCAAATGAACCGAGTTAAATCGCTTTTTAATATCCAGTATCCCCTGGTTCAAGGGGGGATGATTTGGTGCTCAGGATGGGAGTTGGCATCAGCAGTTTCGAACGCAGGTGGATTGGGATTAATCGGCTCTGGATCGATGTATCCCGAGGTTCTCGATCTTCATATTCAACGCTGCAAACAGGCTACCCAGAACCCCTTTGGCGTAAATGTACCCTTACTTTATCCCAACATTGAAGAACACCTTGACCTCATCATCAAACACGAAGTACCTATTGTCTTTACCTCTGCAGGAAATCCAAAAACACATACCAAACGGCTCAAAGAAGCAGGAATCACGGTGGTACATGTTGTATCCTCCAAAAAATTTGCCCTAAAGGCCCAGGATGCTGGCGTAGATGCCGTTGTAGCTGAAGGTTTCGAGGCTGGAGGACACAACGGAAGAGAAGAAACAACGACCCTTTGCCTAATTCCCTCCGTTCGTGAGGCCATTGATATACCCCTTATTGCGGCAGGTGGGATCGGGTGCGGTAAAGCCATGCTTGCCGCTATGGTTCTGGGTGCAGACGGGGTACAAGTCGGAAGCCGTTTTATCGCAAGCCAGGAATCCAGTGCTCACCCTGCTTTTAAACAAAAAGTGCTAGAGGCCCAAGAAGGGGATACAAAACTTACGCTCAAAGAACTCACCCCAGTGCGTCTTCTCGATAATGCATTTGCCCAAGAAATCCAATCCATATATCAACGGGGAGGACGTACGGAAGAACTTGAGGCCCATTTGGGACGCGGAAGAGCTAAAAAGGGTATGTTTGAAGGTAATCTAACCGAAGGGGAATTGGAAGTTGGGCAAGTCTCGGCTACGATAAATCGGATTAAACCAGCAGGTGACATCGTTCGGGAATTTATCGAAACGTTCCAAGAAGCGCAATCCAATCTACCAAATATAAGCTAGCATGATATCTTTTCACCGTTTCACCCTTTCCAATGGACTGCGTGTCTTATTTCACGAGGATAAAAATACGCCTATGGCAGTGGTGAACACCCTGTATGATGTGGGTGCTCGCGACGAGGACCCGAACCACACGGGATTTGCCCACTTGTTCGAACACTTGATGTTCGGTGGGTCCGTAAACATTCCCGATTTCGATGGACCCTTACAACGAGCAGGAGGGGAAAGCAACGCCTTTACCAGCAACGATATAACCAATTACTACGACGTTCTCCCCGCTTCAAACCTGGAAACTGCCCTTTGGTTAGAAAGCGATCGAATGCTTTCATTGGCGTTTTCAGATAAAAGCCTGGAAACCCAACGAAGTGTCGTCATTGAGGAATTTAAACAACGTTATCTTAATCAACCGTACGGAGATGTTTGGCTAAACCTAAGGCCCTTAGCATACAAGGAACATCCGTATCAGTGGGCCACCATTGGGAAAGAAATTAGCCATATCGAACAAGCCACCATGGATCAAGTTCGACGGTTTTTTGAAACCCATTACCATCCGAGTAATGCAATCCTTTGTATTGCAGGTAACTTCGAAAAGGATCGAATTGAAGACCTTTGTGAAAAATGGTACGGCGATATACCTGAGCGTAAAAAACCGCGTAGAATGCTCCGTAAGGAACCCGAACAAACGGAATATAGAACCCTAACCCTACGGCGTGATGTTCCTGCCTCTGCTTTTTACTATGCCTTTAAAATGGATGAGCGAAAATCCGAAGGATACTATTTTGCTGATTTACTTTCCGATGAAGTTGGAAAGGAAAAATCGGGACGGTTGTACTTACGTTTAAAGAAGGAGTTAGGGATTGTCAACGATATCTCTGCCTATATTCTCGGGTCTTTAGATGAAGGGCTTTTTATTATTTCGGGCAAACTTCAAACGGGAAAAACCTTCGATGAACTAGAAAACGCCCTTTGGCCAATTCTTGAGGAATTCAAAACCCAGCGATTAACCGATGTAGAAATGCAGCGGCTGAAAATGAAATGGAAAACCTCGCGAGCCTTTCAAGACCAAGGATTGCTTAACCGAGCAATGAATTTAAGCTACTTCGAATTGTTAGGGGATGCCAACGGAGTGAATGAAGAATCAGAAATTTACAATGCGATTAGCGCAGAGCATTTAAAAATGGAAGCAAAACGTCTGTTTCAGCCCTCCCGATGCGCTCGTGTATTCGTGGTGCCCCAAAAAAACGAATAAACCCTTTTTTCATTAAACACCCCCTATCGAATGAATCGTCTGGTCCCTCCCGTTCTCCATGATATTGCTGAAATTGCGTATAGTACTCCACTTAAAATGTTAGGTGGAAGCGAAATTCCTTTGTACTTTTTAAAAGAAACCAACAGCCAAGCAGCCCGATTGGAAATCATTTTTGATTGCGGGAGCATTCATGGTCAAAAAGGGTGGGTAGCGGCCTTGGTTGGTTTGTTAATGGGGGGAACCGACACTAAAACAATGTCGGAAATCAATGATTTAATAGACGACAACGGAGGATACTTTCAAGCAGGGCTAAGCAGCGATCACAGTTATATCAGCTTGTATGGCTTAAATGAATCCATGCCTACCCTAGTAGAAATTATGTTGGATGCCATCGTAAACGCATCTTTTCCTGAAGCGGAACTTCAGCATTGGATAGCAGAGCGAAAGCAACAACTCTCCGTTAATTTGGAAAAGGTGAGCTTTTTGGCACAACGTACCTTTCAGGAACGATTATTTGAGGGAACGCCATATGGAAGATCCATCGACGTTGAAGATTATGATCGATTAAACCGAGAAAAACTGGTGTTGTTTTACCAAAAGACCTTTCTTCCGAGCATTCGTAAAGTTAATTTGGTGGGTAATGTGGATGATTCTTCCATGCAACGTATTTTGAACGGGTTCAACCACTGGAATAAGGTGCCTACAGATAAACCTGTTTTTACCTTTAATGCTATCCCAGGGCGCATTGATATAGAAAAACAAGGGGCACTTCAAACCAGCATACGTGTTGGGAAAATTACGTTCGACCGTAACCATGAGGATTACCACGGCATGACGGTGTTAAATACGGTATTAGGTGACTATTTCGGCAGTAGGTTGATGCAAAACATTCGCGAGGACAAAGGATATACCTATGGTATTGGTAGTTTTTTAGGGGAAAATAATTCCAACGGCTACTTTGGTATAGCCACCGATGTGGGTAAAGAATTTGTATCAGATACCATAAAGCAAATTAACTTCGAAATCCATCGCTTGCGAACTGAACCCATCCCCGATGAGGAATTGGCGCTGGTTAAGAACTACCTTACCGGACAATTTCTAAAATCAGCAGACGGTTCTTTTGCCATGATGGACCTCCACTCTGCAGCCGAATTACACGATTTGACGTACCAATTTTATGAGGAAGCCCTTAGGTCCATACAACGATGCACGACCGAGGAGGTATTGCGTGTGGCACAAAAACATTTAAACCCTGAAGAATTTATTGTCTTATCCGTTGGATAATTACACAAGAACCATGAGGGATACGCAACTACTTTTTTTATTGTACGTTACAATTTACCGTTAAAACTTGCGTTTAGACGCGCGCGCATGGAAAAAACTCTTCGCATAACCTTTATTATTCTCCTTTCGCTGGGCGTTAAAGCCCAACTCCTCGCCTCCCATGTGATGGGTGGGGAAATTACCTGGCGCTGTGGAAACAATGGTGGATATGTGTTTGAATTGATTTTTTATCGGGACTGTAACGGGGCTGAAGTCAATGTAATCACGGAAGATTTACGGGTTTGGAACCATCCGACACTAACCAATATTACCCTTAATTTCATTAGCAGAACCGACATTTCACCGAGCTGTCAACCCGTATCGGGAGGACCACAACCCTTGGATTGCGGATCAGGTAGCGGAGGCGGCAATGGCCTTGGCGCGATTGAAAAAGTCATTTATCGTTCCACTGAATTACAACTTTCGGGTACCCCTCCCCCGCAAGGATGGATTTTCACCTATGAAAATTTTGCCCGATCGAACGCGATCACCAACTTGAGTAATCCTTCCACCTATGGTATTACGCTCAGTGCCACCATGTACGCCGTTGGGCCCAACAGCGGATGCTTTGACAACGCACCTCAATTTTTACAAGCCCCTTATTTTGTGAGCTGTGTGGGAGATCCCTTCGAATACAATATGAATGCTATCGATCCTGACTTTGACTCGCTTTTCATTGAATTTGCTAGCCCACTTAATCATTTTCCGCAAGGGGTATTTAACCCCCCAATCAACCCAGCACCCATACCATTTGACCCTGGGTTTAGTTTTTCCTCCCCTACCCCCAACAACACGATAAGTCCTGGCAGTATCCCTGCTCAGCTCAATGCTCAAAATGGATTATTATCGTTTACCAGTACTCTCCAAGGGAATTTCGTCGTAAAAATCCAAGTTT
This sequence comes from Flavobacteriales bacterium, assembly GCA_046081565.1. GTDB lineage: Bacteria > Bacteroidota > Bacteroidia > Flavobacteriales_D > Crocinitomicaceae > UBA952. The sequence goes on from JBJTWF010000077.1 coordinate 9,465, forward strand.
CGTCTTTCCGTCAAGGACAGCTGATTGCCAAAGTGGAACGGGAAATGCAATTGATTGTCGTGCCTTGTCAACCAAATAACGCCCCGGTGTTCACTCCTCCTTTTTCTGGGGGCTCGTTCATTACAAACGTGGACGCAGGTACCTTGGTGAATTTCAATGTCCTTGCCTCCGATAACGGATTTTTACAAAACGGAACGCCTCAATCGGTTACCCTTAGCGCCACTGGCCCTATGTTTGGAACCAATTTCACGGCTGCGACGGGATGTGATATTCAACCGTGTGCATTCACCAGCGGAATTCCTACCACAGGAATTGGTCAAGCCAATGTGCCTTTTACGTGGCAAACCGATTGTAATCATTTGACAAACTCTTTTGGTATCGTGGCGGAATCCGTTCCCTATTATTTCGTATTTAAAGCCCAAGACAACGTTTGTCAAGTTCCAAGAATCTCCTATGCTACCATTCAAATTAATGTATTGAATCCGGGTATTATTTCAGCACCTTCCCTCCAATGCATTAGCTTTGCCAATGGGGTTTATACCCTTGGATGGAATGCCGTATCTGACCCACAGAACAGTTTTGTTTCCTACCAGTTGTACTCTCTTCAGAATGGGTTACTTGCAACCCTAAATGCCATCAACACTACAAGTTTCTCCATCCCTTCGAACCAGGCGAACCAAGATTTTTACCTCGGCGTTGTGTCAGGTTGCAACGGGAGTATCACCAAATTTAGCGATACCCTACGCCCCATCGTTCTTCAACTGACAAACCCCGGAAATGGAACGGCCATCCTACAATGGAATGCACCCACGTCTTCCAATCTTGGCGGATATTATTATATCCATCAACAGATCAACAATGGCGCTTGGGTATTGTATGACAGTGTTCCTTATGGCACAACCTATTACAAGGATACGGTTCGCCTTTGTGATGGCCTATTGGGATATCAAATCACCTATCCAAAAGGATCTTGTGTTTTCGAATCGAATACGCCCAGTGGCGCATTTGAAGACATGTTAACCCCGTCAATACCGGTCATTGAAGGTGTAGGGTATGATCCATTTACCGGAAATATCGTACTCACGTGGAATCAAAACAACCAGCCCGATACCTATGGCTATGTGATTTATATGGTTGGACCTGGAGGCGCGCTTGTAGAAATTGATACGGTCTGGGGAATTGGAAATACTACGTATACCATGGCTCCCATTCCCGGATCTACGAATCAATTTTCTGTTGCTGCTTTTGACTCTTGCCTGACTACCTCCGTTCCTATTACCTATCAAACCTCGGGAAAGTCTCCCATACATCAATTGGTTTACTTGAATGGTGTGGTGAACGCTTGTAATCAATCGGTTTACCTTAATTGGTCACCTTACCAAGGTTGGTCCGGAGTGAATTTTGACGTTTTCTTATTCGAAAATGGGCAATTGACATTACTATTTACCTCGACAGGAGCGGGAAGTGAAGATTGGTTCACCACACTGAACATGCCAGGAGGAAATACCTATACCTTCTATGTTCAGGCGAATTTAAGCAATGGCAATTCGGTATATTCGAATCCTTTTACCGTTACCGTACCTTTGCCGGGGACCCCAGCTTTCCATTATTTGCAGGCCGCAAGTGTCAATGGTTCAACCGTAGACATAAGGGTCTATGTGGATCAAAATGCAGGGACAAATTTGGTGCAAATTGAACGGGAGGAAACACCAGGGAATTTTGCGGTAATCGGAACGGCAACGGTGGTAAATGATTTAGCTCAGTATACCGATTTGCAGGTGGATGTTCAAAATCAAACCCATCGATACCGCTCAAAATACATCGACACCTGTGGAAACCTTGGTAGTCCTTCCAATACGGCAACAACCGTTTTAGCCTCTGGCATAGCGGACAATGAAACGCAGATCAACGTGATTAGTTGGACTCCTTACCTTGGCTTCGAGGTTGGAGTGGATCATTATGAAGTATTTCGCATTGAACCGGACGGAAGTGCCGCCTTGATTCAATCCGTTCCGAATGGGCAATTAAGGGTAGAGGACAGCGTGGATTCAGGGCCATACCCCGGTAAAATTTGTTATTATGTTGAAGCGCATGAATTCATGAACAATTATGGAATTCAAGAAATTTGTGCGAGTAACACCTTTTGCCTTACCTACGATCCCATCATATATATTCCAAATAGCATAATTCCTGATGGCATAAACAGCGTGTTTAAACCCGTTGCAACAAACATTGATCCTACCAAATTCAAAATGACCATTATGAACCGATGGAGTAATGTGGTTTTTGAGACCCTAGATTTTAATGAAGGTTGGAATGGAAAATACAAGGATAAAGACGAATTAGTACCGAACGATATGTACATTTATGTTATGGAGTTTTACGACGCTGGTGGTAATCAATTTATAAAACGTGGGGAAGTATTTGTCATTCGATAAGGATGCTAAGGTATTGATCATCCAAACGGCCTTTCTTGGTGATGTCATACTCGCCACATCCGTGGTTAATTCCATCAAGGCACAATTCCCTGAAGCGCAGGTAGATTTATTGGTAAAAAAAGGAAACGAAGGTTTAGTGTTGGGGCATCCACATATTAATCAGGTAATTACCTTTGATAAATCAAAAAAATGGCGGGAAATTGTGCGAATCGTTCGTGCCAACCGATCCACGCGTTATGATTTCATTGTAAACCTGCACCGCTTTGCTTCCTCAGGACTCATTGCCGTGCTAAGTCAGACGAAAACCATTGGGTTTGACAAAAACCCCTTGTCCCGATTTTATACTTTGAAACTACCCCATCCGATCTCAAAAGGCATTCATGAAATAGACCGGAATTTCACCTTAATCGCTGCGCTTGGTGTGAAACACTTGGTAAAACCGACTATTGTACCCAGTGAAGAAGCGCTGAAAAACGTTAGGGAATATCAGGAATCGCCGTATGTGTGTTTTGCGCCTGCCTCGGTGTGGGCAACGAAGCAACTTCCAGTTGAGAAATGGGTGGAACTTTCAGAAAAACAAGATCATGTGATCTACCTACTGGGTGGTTCAGGTGATCATTCGTTGTGCGAAACCATCAGCACACAAAGTACAGGACGATCGGTGAATTTGGCAGGTAAACTATCGCTCATGGAATCGATCGCTCTGATGAAGGGAGCCGTTCGAAATTATGTCAATGATTCGGGTCCCTTGCATTTCGCTTCGGCGGTGAATGCCCCCGTAACGGCCTATTTTTGTTCTACCGTGACCGACTTTGGCTTTGGTCCCTTATCGGATGATTTGGAGGTCAAAGAAGTAAGAGGGCTGGCTTGCCGTCCGTGCGGCTTACACGGAAAAAAAGTATGCCCCGAAGGCCATTTCAAGTGCGGAAAGGAAATGGTGGTTTGAGGGGGGATTAGTCTTCCTCTGGTGCGGGTCCCTGAGTAGACCAAAGGACGTATCGAACGGCCGTACCTAGGGACAACATTACTTAATCAAATTCACATGCCCCGTCACCTCGACATCCTCTTGGGTTTGTAATACTTGAAATTTCATTACCCACGTGTAGGTTCCGGATTGACAGTTCGTATGGTATGGACCATAATCCCCTTGCCATCCTTCGCTTGGATCGCGAGATTCAAAAATCAATTCACCCCAACGATTATAGATACGGAAAAGATAGGTGCCAGGCTTGAATCCTTGCGTTAATACGGGCTTAAATTCTTGATTTTTCTCGTCATCATTCGGCGTAAAAGCATTTGGAACATAGTAAATTACGTCTTGCTCAACATGCACAGTCACAAATGCCGTATCCGTACAACCTACCTCATTCAAAGCCACCAGGGATACAACGTAATCCGCAGGTAAGCCAGGGAAAACATGAAAGGGCTCAAAGCCAAATCCTAAGGTACCATCGCCGAAATTCCATACATACGACGAAGCATTTTCCGAGTTATTTATAAATTGTACTAACGGATCTAAAGCATTTACCGTAGTTGGTTCAGCCCCGGCAATGGCCACAGGGCTTTCATAGACGCAAGCCACATTAAAATTGGTTTCTGTGGCGGTACATCCTTGTGGATTGGTGACCGTTAAGGAAATATCATAACAACCTTGCTCGTTAAATTGATAGCCAACTTGACCTACTTGTTCCGTACTGATTCCGTTCCCAAAATTCCAAACATAATTCCATGAAGGGTTATATACGGAGGCTGTATACACCACGTCCAATAGACCACAACCAATGGAATCCGAATAGGTAAAATCTGGATTGGGGGTGGGTGAAATGGTTACTATTTGATTCAAACTATCTTCGCACCCGGTGTTGGGATTAGTAACCGATAACACAACATTATAGGAACCTACCGCTGGAAATTGATGCGTTGGATTCGCCTGAAAACTACCTTGCCCATCACCAAAATTCCACGCATAATCGAAGCCTACACTGGAGTTATTTTGGAAGGAAATTGGACTTAAGTCACAGAACGGAGGATTCAACGGATTAAATGCTACGCTCGGCAGAGGATTTACCGTTACATTGATCACAGAGTCAGGCCCTATACAACCATAGGGAACAGAAACCGCAGAAACGTTGTATTGTACGACTTGAGGGACATTCGTTAATTGAATTAATTGATCGTTGATTATTCCGGTTGTTTGCATAGGAAAATAGGTCTCTTGTGCTACGTTGGGATTGGCGGTAGCATTCCACTGAAATGTACTTGTGATATCGCTTACAAGGTTGATGGCCAAGGTTTCATGTGAACAAATAGTAAGGTCCTGCGGAAGAACATTAGGCGTCGGATTAACCGTAATGGTGTAGGATGTACTTGTCCCAGAACATTGATAATTACCATTCATAAAATTAGGCGTAATGGTCACAACCGACTGAATGGACCCTGAGGTAGGATTTTGAGCGGTGAATACAGGAATATTGCCACTTCCCGTGGACGGTAAACCTACCGCAGCATTAGAATTTACCCAACTAAACGTTGTTCCGCCTATGGGACCTATCAAGGGAACTGCGGTGGAATTTGTACCCTCACAAAGGGTAATATTACTTACCCCGAATACCGAAGGCTCAGGATTTACTGTAATTAAAAATGTATCTGGTATACCGACACACGTAACGTTACTAAACGAAAATTCAGGGTTAACAACAACCGTGGTCACGAGAGGTGAAAAACCTGGATTATTGGCAACAAAAGCATTTATGGAATCCATACCCGCTGGTTGTAATAAACCGATGCTTGCACCTACCGAAGTCCAACTATACTCCGATCCTTGTGTATTTCCGGTAAATAAAACCTGAGGATTCCATTGCGTATGGCATAGCATGATGTCAGCAGTAGGATTAACCGTTGGTATAGGGTTTACAAATACGGTTATCGGTATTATAGGACTACTGCAACCATTCGCTTGTGAAGTACCGATTACACTGTACGTGACCTCCTCCACAACACCTGTTGGATTTATTAATTGATCATTAATAATCGATGACGTGGTTAGTGTGGTTGTTTCATTCAATACATTCACGTTTGGACTAGCGAACCAATTAAACGTTACGTTGGTGTTGGCAACCAAGGGTAAATTCACATTTCCCCCACTACAAATGGTGACTGTATCCGCATTTAAGAGGGCCAAAGGTGGTTTTACAACGACCGTTACCGTCTGTGAAGGACCTGAACAATTCCCTTGGATCGAGGATGGTGTAACTGAGTAAACAACGGCTTGGTTTTGATTAGATGTGTTTATTAGGACATCATTAATAACACTACTAGAATTTGTTGTAATCGATTCTCCGGATACATTGGGATTGTTGACCGAACAAAACCAAGTAAACGTTGAAGGAATATTGGCTCCTAGAATCACATTCACCCCTACCCCACTACAAATTTCAATGCTTTGAGGTATGTTTAAAAGCACATCGGGTTGCACCTGAACCACCACAGAGGAATCCGGACCCACGCAACCTGCTGCAGTTGTCGGTGTAATGGTGTAG
>JBJTWF010000078.1:0-9738 GCA_046081565.1 Flavobacteriales bacterium
CAAATTCCTTCAATCCCCCTTCCGAATAAAAGGCTACTGAATATGCTTTGCCATTTTCGTCGAGGTTTCTTTTGTCTGTAAGTGAAATATTGATCCCTTTGTTTAGAAAAGCTAATTCTCGCATTCTAGCGGCGAGGGTATCAAAATTATATTCGCTGTAATCGAAAATACTTGCATCGGGAAGAAACGTAACTTCTGTTCCCGTTTCCTTTGACTCACCAACTACTTTAACATCATAGAGGGGTTTTCCGATGTTGTATTCTTGTTGAAATATTTTCCCTTCTCTGCGAACGGTTGCGGTCAGTTGAGTTGAAAGTGCGTTTACACAAGAAACCCCTACGCCGTGCAATCCACCCGATACTTTGTATGTATCTTTATCGAACTTACCTCCGGCATGAAGAACCGTCATTACCACTTCAAGGGCTGACTTTTTTTCTTTCGTATGCATCGCGGTTGGAATTCCACGTCCGTTATCAACCACCGTAATGGAATTGTTCTCGTTAATGAATACGTCAATTTTATTACAATATCCTGCTAATGCCTCATCTATTGAATTGTCAACCACCTCGTAAACCAAATGGTGTAGGCCCTTGAGCCCAACATCACCAATGTACATAGCAGGTCTTTTCCTAACCGCTTCAAGTCCTTCTAGTACCTGAATATTATCCGCTGAATAATTATCTCTTTTTTCCGCTTCACTCATACCTTTATATTGTAAAAATTATAGTTCATTTTAAACAACACAAAGGTACAAAATACGGGGGGTAGCCTACCCACGTTTTCCAGCAGGAATCACTATACTTTTCAACAAAATTTCAACGTTTATCCCGCTTCAATCCAACGAATAATCTGTTCGTCATCGGGCTCTGTCGATGGGGATATTATTTTTTCTAGAAACCCATCTTCGTTCAGCAGGTATTTTTGAAAATTCCACTTCACTTGGTTGTCTTCCAAGCCGTTTTCATTCAAGGAAGTTAAAAATCTGTAAATGGGGTGCATGTCCTTGCCTTTGACGGAAATTTTACTCATCATGGGAAAGGATACCCCGTAGTTTTTGCTGCAAAACGTGGCGATTTCCTCGTTGGTTCCTGGCTCTTGAGCCATAAAGTCATTGGCTGGAAATCCAACAATTACGAAATTTTTATCCTTGTAGGTATTGTACAATGCTTCAAGGCCTTTATATTGTGGGGTTAAACCACATTTAGATGCGGTATTGACAACCATTATTTTTTTCCCTTTTAGGGTGCTAAAATCAAAGGATTGTCCATTGATATCGGTAACGATAAATTCGTGGATCGACTTTTTCATACTAGGCAGGGTATTTTCCGACATGGATTGCTGAGATTCGTTGGGCATACAGGCAAATAAACACAACACTGAAAGCGCATAAATATTGAACATAATTTTTTCTTTTTAAAACAATGCATAACTAAAATAGTTCAAATTCGTTAAGGCTTCACGTATGAGGATTTTATTCATCGTATCCACCTTTTTATTTAGCCAGACTTTATTGGCGCAATTTACCTTAAGCGGGCAGTGGGTAGGCATTTTAACGAATCCAACTCAGGGCTTTGAGGCGGGGTATCCCGTTCTTTTGGAATTGGATGCTGTTCAACAAAGTGCGGTTGGGATTTTCAGGTTAGAGAAGGGGGAAAACTGGTTTCAATATGAGGTATCTGGACGCTATGAAAATAAAAAAGAATTTACGCTGACATCGGGCAAAGAAGTGGTAATAAAAAAACACCAACTTAGCTCCTCTCCATTCCGTTTTGTTTTTGCGTACAACGACTCAAGTGATTTAGCTACGGGGATTTTTTCTTGTTCAGGAAGTCCATTCGACGGATTTGCCTTTCACTTGGAAAAGGTAAGCACACCCTATGTGTTAGGATCGAATTTATTATTTAATAAGGCGTTTATTTTGCAGTGTTTACAGGATAGGGCGCTCGGACTTCCATCAAAAGCTAAGCGAAATCAAGAGATAGCCTTGTTTCAATTTCAGCCCATTTACTTTGCTTACGATTCGTATACCTTGGAGCCAACTTTTTATTCCTTTTTACAAAAAGTAGTTCGCGTAGTCAATAGCCATAGCGATCTTCGCATCGAGATTATAGGCAACACCGATGGTGATGGAAGCGACGAATACAACATGAAATTATCGATGAACAGAGCCTTAACGGTTCAGCGCTATCTTGAAAAAAATGGAATTTCCGCAACACGAATCTCGATCACCTTTGAGGGAGAAAAAAATCCAGTAGACCGTAACGATACTGAGGCAGGGAAACAAAAAAACAGAAGAGTAGAGATTCGATTTAACTAGTCAATGAATTCAATCTAGTGGATAAAATATCAATTTTATCCACGGCGTCTTGCTCTTTTTTCTTTTCAACGGCTACTACCTCTGCAGGAGCGTTATTTACAAACCGATCGTTTTTCAGTTTACTTTGAACCGAGGTCAAAAACCCTTTCAAATAGGTCAATTCTTCCTCAATTTTCTTACGTTCTTCTTCCACGTTAATCAATGTTCCAAAAGGAATAAAAAATTCTTCTGAAGCCACTAACATTGCATGAACGTTTTGCGGTTTTGCGGTTTTGTATTGAATTTCAGCAAGGTTAGACATTTTCATAAGGATGGCATCTAGCGCCCCTTTTTCTTGCACTGTTCTTATCAACGTTAATTTAACTTTGGTAGCGATAGCATTGTTCTTTCTAAAACTCCGAATAGCCGAAACAACCTCAAACGTGTTACTATATTCCTTCAAGAGATCGGAATCATAGGGTTTTGCTTCCGGCCAACGGGTAACAATTAGGTCTTGATGCTCATCCCGATGATTGAGTGCATGCCAAAGTTCTTCAGAGATAAAGGGCATGAAGGGATGGAGTATTTTCAATAGGTTTTCAAAAAAGGCAACCGCTTGGGATTTTGTTAGTTCATCTACAGGCTGCTGATATTCCGGTTTAATCATTTCAAGATACCAGGAGCAGAAATCATCCCAAACGAGTTTGTATACATCCATTAACGCATCAGAAATTCTAAAGCGGGCGAAGTTTTCATCTATGTTTTTAATGGTTTGGTTGAATTTATTTTCAAACCATTGGCTTGCAAGTCGGGCATATTCAGGTTGAGTAAACGTTCTAACCTCCCAGCCGGCCACGAGGCGATAGGCGTTCCAAATTTTATTGGCAAAGTTTCTACCTTGTTCACACTGCGAGGTATCAAAAGGCAAATCATTACCAGCGGGAGAAGAGATCAGCACTCCAAGGCGTACCCCATCGGCACCATACGCGTTGATTAATTCGATAGGGTCCGGAGAGTTACCCAGCGACTTGGACATTTTTCGACCTAATTTATCGCGAACGATACCCGTATAATAAACGTTTGAAAAGGGTTTTTGACCCAGATACTCATAGCCTGCAATTATCATTCGAGCGACCCAGAAAAACATAATTTCTGGAGCGGTAACCAAGTCATTGGTGGGGTAATAATAGGATATTTCTTCGTTGTTCGGATCGGTGAGTCCATTAAAAACCGATATGGGCCATAACCAACTTGAAAACCAGGTATCTAAGACATCCTCGTCCTGATTAAGCTCAGATTCCTCCACCGTTCTACCTAATTTTTCAGAAACCAAAGCAGTCGCCCCCACCCTATCCTTTGCTACAACGAAATCATTTGGTCCGGGTCCAAAATACCAGGCTGGAATTTGATGTCCCCACCACAATTGTCTAGAAATACACCAATCCTTTATGTTTTCCATCCAATGGCGATAGGTGTTTTTATACTTTTCTGGAAAAAACCGAATCGTATCGTCCTCTACGTGATCCAAAGCGGGTTTTGACAAGTCTTTCATTGACAGGAACCATTGCAACGAAAGTTTGGGTTCAATGACTGCGTTGGTGCGTTCGGAGAATCCTACTTTATTTATGTGGTCCTCCGTTTTCACGAGGTAGCCTTTTTCTTTTAATTCGATGCTAATTTGTTTTCGAACTTCAAAACGGTCCATCCCTTCGTATTGAAGTCCAAAACCATTAAGGGTTCCGTCTTGGTTGAAAATGTCAATAGAGGGTAAGTTATGTTTGTTACCAATTTCATAATCATTCAAATCATGTGCTGGTGTAATTTTCAAACAACCTGTACCAAATTCTACGTCCACATATTCATCTGCTATTATCGGAATTTTTCTTCCTGAAACGGGAACAATTACCTCTTTTCCAATCCAGGATTTGTAACGGTCATCGGTGGGATTAACGCACAATGCCGTGTCTCCCATAATGGTCTCTGGACGGGTGGTGGCCACCACCATCCAATCGTCTTCGTGCCCAACGACTTTATATCGTAGAAAATAGAGTTTAGAATTTACTTCTTTGTAAATCACTTCTTCATCGGAAACTGCAGTAAGCGCCTCTGGATCCCAATTCACCATTCGAATTCCGCGATAAATCTTGCCTTTACGATACAGATCAATGAAAACATCAATTACGGATTCGGAATAGGACTCATCCATGGTAAAATGCGTTCGATTCCAATCGCAGGAGGCTCCTAATTTTTTTAACTGTTCTAGGATAATTCCACCGTGTTTATCCTTCCACTCAAACGCATGGCGTAAAAACGCTTCTCTTGATAAATCGGTTTTATTTATGCCTTCAAGTTTTAATTTCTGTACGACTTTCGCTTCGGTTGCTATCGAAGCGTGATCCGTTCCTGGCACCCAGCATGCATTTTTTCCGAGCATTCTTGCCCTGCGCACCAAAACATCTTGAATTGTATTGTTCAGCATATGCCCCATGTGTAAAACTCCGGTTACATTTGGTGGAGGAATAACGACCGTATAAGGTTCCCGATGGTCAGGTTTTGAAAAAAAATAACCACGATCCATCCAAAGTTGATACCACTTGGATTCTGTGCTTTTGGGATCAAATGTTTTTGGTAATTCCATGCTTGAAATAATTACGTTTTAATACGTAGTTGGGTAATTAAATTGGATGCTTTGTTATGGTTATGGTTTAGTTTCTGGTAGAACGTTTCCTTTAATGGTAAGGGTAATGGGCTCTAACCCCTCCGGAAAAACAGTAATGGTTTTAACAAAAACGCCCACTCTTTTGGTATCGTAGGTTACGCTTATTTTACCCTTTTTCTTTTTTCCTACGGGCGCAGTTGGTTTTTCTGCGGCGGTACAACCACAGCTGGTTTTTACCTCATTGACTACCACTGGTTTTTTTCCTTTATTAGTAAAAACAAATACGAAAGGAATCTTGGAATCGTAGGGAATATCCTCCCGGTTAATTTCGTAGGTTTCAAACACCAAAACACTTTTGGAGTTTGACTGACTGAATCCAACACCGACAAAGGTGAATAGGAAAAAAGGCAAGAAAAATCGTGAAAACATGAGGCAAAGATAATAATTAATCTGTGCTGTTAACCACAGGACCTTACCTTATTCTAAGGATTTAAAGGTCTTCCAAAGGTGCCTTATCATGGGGTAACTTTCTTCGATGACGGCATCAATTTTTTCGAGAGGAATAAAGGTTGTTTCGGTTATTCCTTCTTTCTTTTGGGGTTTCAAGCGATAGCCTTCATTACACCCCATGCTATACCAAAAGGTTTTTTTTAAAATAACCTTCTTCTTGTGTTGATATACATGATACGTAATTATTGGTTTTGGAGAAAGAATGGTTAAATCAAGTTTACCGCATTCCTCCCGTACCTCTCGTAGGGCGGTTTGCATGGGATATTCCCCTTCATCGATCCACCCTTTTGGAAAATCCCAAGTCCCATTTTTCTTGATAAACAAAGCCTTAGCATCATGTTCAACGATACCGCCAGCGGCGGTAACCAACAGACACTTGGCACAAAGTTGTTCAAAGCTCCAAGGCAATAGCACCGCTGAACCTGAAATTGAATTCGCTTTTTTCATCATTTCTTTGGCGTCGTCTTCGGGGTTAATTTCGAGGCTTTCCCCTTGCCATTGTTCATAAGTCCCGAGATAAAGCGCGGTATTTTCAGTAAAAACAATGTACTTTTGTGTCATGATTTACGACAAAGATAGTGCTTTAAGAATTGCTGGGGAGTTGTTAAAAATCAAAGCGGTAAAGCTTCAGCCGAACGAACCCTTTACCTGGGCATCTGGATGGAAATCCCCGATTTATTGTGACAACCGAAAGACTCTTTCGTATCCAACGATCCGAACCTTTATTCGTCAAAAATTCACTCAAATTGTTGAATCCAAATTCGGTAAACCGGATGTAATTGCGGGTATTGCTACCGGTGGTATTCCACAGGGTGTTTTGGTAGCTCAAGATTTAGGTTTACCATTCATTTATGTGCGCAGCAACGTAAAAGACCACGGACTAGGAAATTTAATTGAAGGGAGTTTTGAAAAGGGACAAAAGGTTGTGTTGGTAGAGGATTTAATCTCCACTGGAGGGAGCAGTTTATTGGGTGTTAAAGCACTCAAAGAAGCCGGCCTTAAGGTCCAGGGACTGGTCGCTATTTTCTCGTACGGATTTGATACTGCCAAGGAAGGATTTGACAAGGCAAATTGTCCTTTTTACACACTTACTGATTATGACCATTTGGTTGCAGAGGCGTTAACCCAAGAATACATTCGCGAGGAGGAACTAGACCAATTAAAAAAATGGAGGGAATTACCCGATAGCTGGGAACCTGAGCTATGACCCACCTATCCTCAGAAACCTATTTTATCCCATCAAGCATGGAGCGTATTCATGCGTATGTTTCAAACCCAAGTAATCTTGAGGCGTTGTTACCTGCTGATAAATTCAGGGATTTTTCCGCTTCTAAAAACCATTGTGAGTTTACTATTTCCGGTGGAATTGTCGTTTCCTTGCACTTACTTTCCTCTGAACAAAAAGAAATCGTTTCCTATCGCAACGGGGAACATTCGAGTTTCACCTACTGTTTACACATTAACCTTTCACCTGACACCGGGGGTATATATGCAACGTTTTGTTTTGATTATGATGCCCCTCCCTTTGTATCTATGATGGTAAAGAATCCTCTGACGGCATTGATGAAAGACATGGCGGAACAGCTAGTTAGTACCCTCAGTAATGAAGCGTAATTTCACCAGCATTAAACGTAAGGGTTCGGTTTTGTTGACTAACGTTGAGCTGTCCATGTTCGTTTACACCAAGAAGCAAACCGGTGTAAACCTCGTTTTTCATGGTGTAAGTGATTTGCTTTTGGTAAAGGAATAGTTCTTTTTCGTAAGCTTCTTTCAATTGTTGAGGGTCATCCAACCCATCTATAGAATGGTTTAAAAAGGCAAGAAATTCAATCAAAAGTTTCCGTAACGGCCATTCCCTCTTTGTAATCATAGCCATGGATAGGGCAAGACCCTGAGCATCGAAGCTTTGATTCACGTTTAGGCCTATACCTATTACGAGGCTTTTTATCTGATCTCCGTGTAGCTTATTTTCAATTAAAAGCCCTGCGATTTTTTGACGTTGAACCAACAGGTCGTTGGGCCATTTAATTTTTGCCTTTATCCCATGGGAATCCAGGAAACGAACTAAGGTAAGTGAAACCCACCAATTGATAGTCGCCAACGTTGAAACTGACAGCTTGTCAGGCATCCAAATCACCGAAAAAGTTAAGTTTTCCCCTTTGTTCGCTTCCCAACGTTTGGTTCTCTGCCCCCTACCGGAGAATTGATAATCTGCCAAAACAACGGTTCCGTTCACCGCTTCATTCTTTTCGATGAGGGTGGCAGCATAATTGTTTGTGGAATCTACGGTATCAAGGAAGATGATTTTGGATCCGAAAACAGGCATTCGATAAAAGAGTTTGGGTTTTCAAAAGTAAAATTAAAATTAAAAGGGTAGCTTTGCACTCATAACAAACGATGGCGAAAAAAAAGAAAACACTCGATCATACAGAACAACTTTGTGCATGCATTGTTGAAGGAATGCAAGAGAATAAAGCCCGCGATATTGTGGTGTTGGATTTAAGAGATTTAAGTGCAGCGGTATGTGATTTTTTTGTCATTTGTCACGGAGATTCATCCACACAGGTAGACGGAATAACGAATGCGGTAACTCGGTTTACACGAAAGAAAATGAAAGAAAAACCATGGCGTACGGAAGGCGAGAGGAATAGTGAGTGGGTGTTATTAGATTACATTGATATAGTGGCTCATATTTTTTACAAGGAAGCACGTCAATTTTATGAACTCGAAGAATTATGGGCAGACGGAAAACGCACGGACTACCCTACTATAAATTAACAATATGTCAGAAGATAAAAAAAGAGGATTTTCAGTTTACTGGATCTATGCGATTGCGGCAGTAGCCTTCATAGGTATTCAATTATTCTACAGCAATCAAACGAAACTTAAACTCAGCGATAAATCAGGATTTTTTCAAATCTTAGATTCCTCAGGAATATCAAAAGTAGATATTGTCAATGGATCTAAGGCAGACTTTAAGCTCAATGCAAAAGGGGTCGAAGTCATCAAAACCGTGGGAAATGGTGAGCTAACGAAGCTATGGGCACAACTTAAAAAACTGAGTGCCAAAGAGCAGGTCGAAGTAACCATTCAATTACAAAACATTGGTGATCAAGGAAATTTCGAGAAAAACCTAGAGACTCGAAACATGAAATACGGCAACAAAGATGAAGTGGATTATGTAGGCACGATTTTCTGGTATCTCTTACCGTTTGGTATCATCTTTTTGATTTGGTTTTTTGTGATGCGGCGAATGACGGGAGGCTCTGGGGGCGGAGGTGGAGGACAAATATTCAATATTGGTAAGTCCAAGGCTCAGCTCTATGAAAAAGGGAAATCAACGAATGTAACGTTCGAGGATGTTGCTGGATTACAAGGCGCCAAGGAGGAAATCGTTGAAATCGTTGAGTTTTTGAAAAACCCCAAAAAATATACGGATATTGGGGCAAAAATACCCAAGGGGGCTTTGCTTGTCGGCCCTCCAGGTACGGGAAAAACCTTGCTTGCTAAAGCTGTAGCGGGTGAAGCCAAAGTACCATTCTTTTCTTTGTCAGGTTCAGATTTCGTTGAAATGTTCGTTGGTGTGGGAGCTTCTCGCGTAAGAGACCTTTTCCGACAGGCGAAAGAAAAGGCACCAGCGATCATCTTTATCGATGAAATAGATGCGATTGGTAGGGCTAGAGGTAAAAACAATGGTTTTAATTCCAATGATGAGCGGGAGAACACGTTGAACCAGTTGCTAACCGAAATGGATGGTTTTGGAACCAACAGCGGTGTAATCATCTTGGCCGCTACAAACCGTTCTGATGTATTGGACGGGGCGCTGATGCGCGCAGGCCGCTTTGACCGTCAAATTTATGTGGATATGCCTGATTTGAACGAACGTAAAGAAATTTTTACCGTTCATTTGAAACCGTTAAAATTATCCAAGGAAATTGACATTGAATTTTTAGCAAAACAAACCCCTGGTTTTAGTGGCGCTGATATAGCTAATTTGTGTAATGAAGCAGCTTTAATTGCGGCAAGAAAAGAAAAGAAAAAAGTTGACCGCCAAGATTTTCTAGACGCGGTAGACCGGATTGTTGGAGGACTCGAGAAAAAGAATAAAATCATCACCGCAGACGAGAAAAAAACAATTGCCTTTCATGAGGCAGGGCATGCGACGATCTCATGGTTATTGCAATATGCACCACCCCTCGTAAAAGTCACCATCGTTCCAAGGGGTCAATCCCTGGGCGCTGCATGGTATTTACCAGAGGAACGGAGCATTACA
>JBJTWF010000079.1:0-5438 GCA_046081565.1 Flavobacteriales bacterium
GGTGGTGGTGGTGGTGGTGGCAAATCTCCACCGTCCGTTACCGTAGTGTCTCCTAACGCTGTAGGGGGGCCTGTTGGCGGCGGTGGTGGTATCGGCTCATCTTCAGTGTTGCTAATTACCGGCGCAACATATTTAATGGTCTTTTGTAAGACTTTTTTGGGTTTTGGCTTCGGTTGCAGTTTAATTTCCTTCTTTTCCTTAACTGGCCCTTGCAACTTAATGGTCGCCGTCTTATCATTTGTTTTAATTTCCTTAACGGATAACTTGTCTACAACATACATCGTTAGCCGCAGGGTTAATACCATAAGAACCAGTAACAGCATAGTAAAAAGTAGACGACGATTGTAATTTTTCCGGATCACATAAGCTCCATACGCTTTGTTTTTATCGGCAAAAACTAAATCATTTCTATCTTCTGCAGTAACGAGCCAACCTTTGGTGGTAAGGTATAAAAAACTCGAGTATAACACAATAATTCCAAGAACACCCCATACAAACATCAAATCTGCAGAGAATAATCTCTGGATGTGATATATAAAAGATTGTATTAGCGTTGCCTGAATCATTATTTGATGTTTTGCTTTAATAGTTCCAATTCTTCCGGCATCATTTCAACCGGAGCAATAACCCCAATCTCCGCTATTTTAAGTTCATCAATTAGATCTACGAAATTTTTACAGGTAGCTTTATCGTCTGTTTTCACTAACACCTTGAGCGCATCAGATTGCACTTTAGCCTCATCCATCAAGCGAAGGAATGTGGTGTCAGCGAGTTGTTTCATTTGAACCTTCTTTTCCAAACCCTGTTTTTTCTGCAAAACGTACATATTTAATTCCGCTAACAATTTTCTAACGCCGTTTGCACTGAAATCAGTAGCTTTAAGTGCTGTTGGCCCACTAGGACCAGGCTTGGTTGTGCTGAAAAACTCCCCAGTGTAATAAAAAATCTTGTCCTTTGATAGAAGAAATGTTATCCCATTTTTGACCTTTGGTGCTTCGGATTCTTTGTCCTCATTTTTGGCAGGGTAGGCCAAACGCATAATCCTTGGCTTACTAAACGTAGAGGTTAAAACAAAAAAGGTCAACAAGAGAAACGCCAAATCAACCATAGGGGTCATGTCTACCCTCGTGGATGATTTCTTCGCTCGTTTTTTACCTTCTTTGTGGCCACCACCACTTTCTGCCATTTCTGCCATTTCCTACTCCTTGGTTTTCCCGGAAAGTTCGGGTATGGTTTCAAAATTTAAATCCGTATACTTTATTTCTCGGAAAGAATTAATAATTTTATCTACTTTTTTGTAAGTCACCTTACCATCTGCTCGAATCACTAGTTTTGGATAAATTTCGTCAAAGTTGGGTGTCCTACCTTTTTTCTTGGCCTCAGCTAACATCGTCACAGCACGATTGTCGAGCGCTGTTATTGCAGACTTTAACCATTCTACTAATTCATTGTAGTTGCTATCTGCGGGAATCCCTGGATTTTCAAATCGTTGACGCTCTGTCTCGCTTGCCTCTAAATAAGCAGGTAAATCCTTAATTGAACAACCAAAGGTAGTTAACCCGTAAAACTCTTCAAGTTCTTTATTGGTCAATTTTGAACCATACTGAGCCAATACGGCGTTTATCGTTTCTTTTCGCGCTTGAGCATCGCCAATAGTTAAATAAGCCCTCCCTTTATTGTCTACGGTCACCATGAGCTTGTTCTCAGGTAAAATTTTATCGCTTCTACTTGAGGGCGTGTTAACCGTAACGGGTTCACTCGGGCGAAAAGATGCGGCCAGCATAAAAAAGGTTACCAAAAGAAAAGCCAAGTCAACCATCGGCGTCATGTCGATCGAAGGCGAGCTTTTGGGTATTTTAATTTTTGGCATTTTCCTTTAGGGGCTTTAAATCCAGCGATGATTAATTCTTCGTGGATAAATCCTGAGAGATAATAAAATTGGCTTCGTCCATGCTGTATGTCATTGCATCAATCTGAGTTGAGAACACATTATACATAATAATCGCCACCGTAGATGCAGTAATACCAAACGCTGTATTAATCAACGCCTCAGAAATACCCGTTGCCAATGCCGCAGTATCAGGAGAACCAGAGGACATTGCTGCGAAGGAACGAATCATACCCAAAACGGTTCCAATAAGACCAACTAATGTTGCGATGGAGGCACAAGTCGACAAAACGGTAAGGTTTTTAGAGAGCATTGGCAATTCCAACGCCGTCGCCTCATCAAGTTCTTTTTTAATTGCTTCGATTTTTTGCTCTTTATCAAGAGATGAATCCGCTGCAACATGGCGATACTTTTCAACCCCAGCCCTTACAACGTTAGCCAAAGAACCTTTTTTCTTGTCACAAGCCTGAATTGCTTCATCATAATTGCCAGAAGCTAAACTCGCCTTGATCGCAACAATAAATTTCCGGGTATTTCCTTTTCCATTCGCAACCAACAAGGTAATCATTCGCTCCAAAGAGAAGATTAAAATAATAATGTTAATCGCCACTAGACCCGGCACAATAAAACCTCCTTTGTAAATTACCCCATAGAAGTTATTTTCTTTGGGCTCGCCTCTAAGCTCTCCGTCTATGAAGTTCGCGGGGTCTCCAAAAATTTTATCATATATGATAATCCCAACCACTAATGCTAGGGCCATTACTAAAAAAGAAATGACGGAAGAAAACCCACTAATTCGTTTGGCTGTCTTATTGTTTTTTGTTTCACTCATGATAAATCTATTAAATTCTGAATTGGTATATGACCGCCAAAGATATGTAAAAGGACTTTTTAACGCAAACAAATTAATATTAATTTTTTTTACCCCTGAGAAACAACTATTTGGGTTTTAAAAGGCAGCTTAACTTTATTTATTGAAAAGAAAAAAGCCCACTTCCGTGAGCTTAGCATTGAGGTCTCGTCCGGATTCGAACCGGAGTATACGGTTTTGCAGACCGGTGCCTAGCCGCTCGGCCACGAGACCATCAGGACGGCTAAAATAGCTAAAACATGGAGATTCTACAAATCATCATTGTTTAATAATCTTCACGGAATAGAATCGACCGTTGTGATTTACAGAAACATGATATAATCCGGGTGGGCATGGAAAAGACTCACTGGTTTCACCGTTCCAATTGATTTTTGACACATTGTTTACGCATTGTGCTGAAAGATCATTCACCATTTTACCTTGATTATTATATATATAAATCTTAACCCCGCTGGTCAATGGTTCATTAAATTCCAAGGTTAGGTTCCCATCGTTTAATGGGTTGGGATAAATCTTTACCCCTACCGGATTAATGCCGGGATATTCAGAAAGACTGGCACTAACAAGTTCACTCAAATTGTAATTTTCATCTCCAGGCTGATACAATAGATAGTGATAGTATACAATAAACATTTCATCGGTAGTGTTCTCTCCAAACGTTACATTCACTGGAGGAACATTTGGGTTGTTGGGGTTATTCGATGTGTTGTCATATACTGCCTCCCCTTTTACTTTATATCCGGCAGGAATTTTTTGAAGGGTTGTAAACGTATAAAAACCTTGCCAATGAAAATCCCAGTTGGGAACATTGATGTGTTTTAAGGTGTCCAAATTATTAGCTGAAAGGGCATACGATTTTATACTTTTTCCTAACAAATGCATATGAGGGGCAACAGATAGCGCTGAAATTGCCACAGGAACCCCTCCGTTTTGTGGATACTGAGCCGTTAACGTCGTTAACTGGTTGGGGGGCAAATTAAAACTATAGTCTGCCACCACGGGATCTGCGGAGACTTGCCGTACCCCAGAGGTGCCCGGAGGATAGAAATGAAGAATTACCTTTGTGCTGTCTAACATTCCCGCACTACCGTTTGGATAATGCATGGCAAAATAAATTTTTGACCCTGGACCAATATCAACACCCAGCTTTAAAGGTGAAACCGAGGGAAAAACCAGGGGGGACGATCCCGGAACATAAGCTGTCAATAATTTAGTGCTTGCCGAACTTGGGCTAGAACAAAATCCAGTGGTATTCGATGTTTCAACTCCGTTGTGGTCGATGTATATTAAGGCATGATGTACTATTTCCATGTTCCCCGGAATAACTTCAACCGCCTTGATCGTTCTAGTTTGCGTGAGGTTTGTTGGCACAGCAAAACAAACATAGTCATCTAAGGATGAGGTGGCATTGGAGACATAGTTGGGCATTTTTATCGATACATCTCCTGATCCTAAAATACTACCTGTGTTGTATACTGGAGGGGGTGGTGTTTGAGAAGGGTCTCCCTCCAAGGCACCCCCATTCAACCAATTTAATAATGTAGATTTCTCAGAAGTTGATAAGGAGCGGTCATGTAAATACTGTTGATAGGAGTTGTCTGGAGGCCAAGGCGGCATTTGATGCGGTGCCCCCGGTGAGATTGCGCCATAAATGGATGCTGCCATGGGAGAAGACTCTTGGTAAGTCATTAGCGAAAAGGGGGCTATACCACCATTATGATGACACGAGGTGCATTTGTTGTAAAAAATTTGGGCTACCTCACCACTCCAAGTTTGAGCGAACCCAACCATGGAAAATGCACAAAAAAGTAATAAGGATAATGTTTTCATAATGAACAATTATTAGGATTCATTTAAAGTCAATTAGCGAACAATCACTGATTTAGTTCCCGATTTTCCATTTGATAATAGAATGTTAACCAAATAATTACCTGGGTTTAGCCCGGATAAATCCAACTCTACTGTTGCATCTTGATTTTTGTAGCTCACGATGATACGTCCTTGTAAATCCAAAATGATTATTTCATTAAATAAGGCTTCGTTCGAAATTAGAGTTAGGTAATCCGTTGCAGGATTTGGAAATAGCGATACGTCCATAAGCGGCACCGGCTCTTCGATTCCGGCAATACACACTTCATCTACTGGCGTTCCATCACAATATAAGGTAGGATAAAGAATTGCTTGTTGTAACGGCGCATTCGCAATTTGCAAAGGAGCCTCATTACACCCTAATTGCTGTACCATAAAGTCTCGGATGAAACGCTCCGTGGTATCCATGTATGCAGCATTACCAATGTAAGGACAATGACCTGCGCCGGGAAAGGTGTATAAATCACTGGAAACGTTAACCGCACATGCTCTTTCGTGCAGCATTCTGCTACCGTCTAAATACATTAATGCCGTTCCTGGATTTACAATTCCACGGTTATATTTTACTGTACCATCCGCTGTACCGTGAATAGAAACCATCGGGACATCTCCTGCTTCCAACCAACTATACTTTGCTAATGCGCCGCATAAATTAATTACTCCATTAACCGAGGAAGAATAACCTGGATTTCCACTGTTTCCGTCTAAGCCACCCAATTGGTTAATAGTCGCTTGATTTAAGTAATCAGATATTTCGCATACATTATCCAAATAAGCTACATGTAACGCCGTAATGGCTCCAGCAGAACT
>JBJTWF010000080.1:0-6340 GCA_046081565.1 Flavobacteriales bacterium
AGGGGAAGATTTCTTGGCGATTTTAAAGGAGAAGACCGCATTTTAACCCTGTATCGAAATGGAGATTATCGTTTGAGTTCGTTTGATTTATCCAACCATTTTGATGAAGACATGGTTCATCTAGAAAAATGGAATCCGCACCGACCGATCTCTTGTGTGTATTTTGACGCAGAAAAAGAAATTAATTTTGTTAAACGCTTTCTTTGTGAAATCCAATCGGACAAACGGGTCTCGTTTATTAGTGAATCCGAAGGGTCCTATTTGCAGGTGGTTTCTACTGCATATCGTCCAGAAATAAAAGTGGTTTTCAACAAACTACTAAAGGAAACAAAAAACCTGCCTGATCAGGTTTTAAACCTTGCCGATTTGATTGATGTTAAAGGCATGAAGGCCCAAGGAAATCAGGTTACAAAGCTTAAAGTGAAAGAAATCGTGTTAACTCACGAAATTGCGGAAGGCAAAGAACCTTGGCCAGTGGAAGACCTTACGTTCGAAGTGGAAGGGATGATCGCAGAAGAGGTTCCAGGTGAATTAGCTACGCTCTCAGAAGACGGAAGCATCGAATGGGATATTTCCAGCGACGACCAACCAACCCTATTCGATTAATAATGTACTTGAAATCACATTATATCCAATAGGTATATATTAGTTCCAATGTACAATAAGCAAACCACTGGGGATCGTAAATCTTTTTTTTCATAATCTTGTAAAAAAGAAAGAGGTAGATGGTTCGCAAAAGGGATATCAAAAAGGCGGGATTAACCACGTTATTCATGGGTATGTCTGTTTTGGGCTTTGCACAGCCAACGCTGATTAACCCCTTTCTTTCCTACGGTTTTGGACTTCAAAAAATGGATTTTTTTCATCAGGTTTCCATGGGAATCCAACGTCCAAAGGTTCGTTTAGAATTACAACAAGGATTTGGTCAGCGAAATTTGTCTTCGGGCATATTATTGAGTCAAACAGGAGTTCAGGGAGCTTACCGAATAATGTGTAGAAACTCATCCGTTAATCCATACCTCCGCTATGCTTACGGAAGGCTGGGTGTACCTTTTAAATTTACGCATCATCAAGCAGAATGTGGTGTGTTGTACGTGTACGAATGGTCTAATGCATCAAAAATTCCGTTGGATTTATTATGTTCAGCGGGTATAGGACGAGGCCTTGAAATGCAGAGTCAAGGCAGTCGACATTCGTATTTGGATTATTCAATTAATGTGGGAATACAGTATGCGTTTAGGTAGCCTTATCGGTTTGGTATTGGCGCTGTGGGGGTGTTCCAAAGAACATAATGCAACGACCAAAATTATTGGCCACGCTGCTACGGGTCTTAACATTTCCAATGCGATTTATCACGACAATTCCCGCGAGGCAATTGACTATACCTTGAGCTTGCCTTATTGCAGCGGAGTGGAGGTTGATGTGCGGATGGATGCCAACGGTCAGTTATGGTTATTTCACGACGAATCCTTGGATGCAACCACCAATTTAATCGGTACCGTTGAATCCTCCACCACGGAGTACTTGGAATCAGGACGTTACCGTTCCTTGAAAAAAGAACGTTTGACCGCGTTGACTCCAAATTTGATTAATGTTCTATCCAAAGGAACCACCTTCCTCGATATAAAAGGAACCGAATTGACCAACATCAATTCCTGGCTTTCATCCTTGCTCTCTTTGAATTTGGATTCTTCTAAGTTTCGGTTAATCGTTCCAAGTGAGGTATATTTTGATGGCTTAAAAAGTTATTTTCCCACCTTTTTGGCCATTCGAGATTTTTCTCAGTTAAACAGTTCTATACTGGAAAACGAACCCGAATTGCGGGGAATTTGCATCCGGAATGAAAACATAACCCGAGAACAGGTTAATTTCCTCAAATCCATCCACCATCAAACCATTATTTACGAAGTGCGTTCATCCAAGGGCATTTCCAGTGCATTGAAAAAAGACCCTGCCTATTTGTTATCGGATGATGTGAAATTGGCCGTAGGGTTACGTTACTAGGCCTTGTTTTTTCGAATGCGCATGTTGATGATTTCAACGAACATGGAAAATCCAAACCCGAAGTAAACATACCCTTTAGGAATTTTGTGGCCAAACGCCTCAGCTACAAGGAAAACACCGATCATTAACAAGAAACTGAGCGCAATGGTCTTTATCGTAGGATTTCGTTGTATAAAATCACTGATAATGCCGGAGAATTGAATCATAACCAACATGGAAATAAGCACGGAGAGGTATACGATGATGATGGGATTGGCGTGCAATTGATCCTCCATGCCATTGGTCATTCCAATCGCTGAAATCACTGAGTCGAAACTGAACACCAAGTCAACCAATACGATTTGCGTAACGACACTTCGAAACGTTAGCTCCGCTGGGTTGGAATCGCCTTCCTCTTGTACCATGCTGTGCCTCATTTCTATGGTACTTTTATAAATCAAGAAGACCCCACCAACCAACAATACCAAATCCTCATAATTAAACTCCCCAAACCACGGTTCATAGATCGGATCAACCAAATGTACCAATAGGCTTAATAGACCAAGCAAGATAAACCGTATGATTAACGCCATGGCAAGACCAAGGGTTCTTGCTTTTTTTCGTTTCGTTTTCACCGATAGTTTATCGGTAACAATGGATATGAAAATGATATTATCAATCCCCAATACGATTTCCAAAACGGATAATAAAAACAAATAGAGCCACCCTTCAAAATGGAAAAGAATCTTAAAAAAATCAATCATGCGACAAAGGTAAAAAACTCTTTTAAAGTACCGGGAGAATGTTCAGCATCGGTAAATACTTCCAATATTGCTGCCTCCGGATAAGCGAGTAACGAGTCTATGGCATGTTCCAAGTTTTTGGATTCCGTGATGGCGGTATAGTGCCAACCCAACGAAGCGGCGAAGGAAAGGTTTTGCTGGTGGCTTGCTTCTAGGTAGGTGTGCCTCTGTGGAGAAGTGTTGGCGCCATCAATTATTCGGAAAATACCACCCCCTTGGTTATTAATGATCAATACCTTTATGTTGGAATGGGCTTTGAGTTGTAAGGCATTACTGTCGTATAGAAAGGAGAGTTCTCCGCTGATGAGCAGGTTTTTTCGATCGTCTTTGCTTGCAAACCCTATCGCGGTACTGGTGCTCCCATCGATACCGCTGGTGCCTCGATTAGCGTAGTATTCTGTGGAAGGTAAAGGATCGAAGAGTTGACAATAACGAATGACCGAGCTATTGGCCATGTGGAGTACGAGGGGTTCGTTTAACCGGTTGAAAAGGGTTTGATATACCATGAAATCACTAAGGACGGATCCTGGATCAAATTGAAATACCCGATCTTTGGTGCGATAATCAATGGTTTTCCACAGGCCCATAAAATTATGAACGGCTAATCCGAGGTCTTGCTGGTTTAACGCATTAAAAAAAGTGACAGGATTGCATTCCACCGTATGGGTTAGCTGTTGGAACGTATCCATGCTTGGGAATTCTAAACCTACCTTAAGGTGTGCCACCAAAGGAGCTTTTCGTAAAAACGATTTAATCTTTTTGGAAACCACTGCGCCGCCAAGGGTAATCAACACCTCGGGGTAATATTCCGATTCCGATTCTTTTTTGATAGAGTTAAAGGTGCGATCGATACATGCATTAAATCGTTCATGGGGTAGGTTGGCCGTATTTTCTGTTAAAACAGCTACGTTCGCCGCTTGCGAAAAGGTGGTTAAAGCATCCAATAAGGCTGGGTTGGGATGCATTTGTCCACAGAGGACCATGATTTTCTTCTCGCGAAGCAAGCTTGCTAGGTAGGCCATGGTTTCAATGGAAGGGTCTTGGTTCTTGTATGAAACGATTTCGCGACCTAATTCCATGGATTTTTCGGTAGATTGATAAAGGGGTTCAGAAAGTCCGACATTGATGTGTGCAGGACCTCCTTCGAGCATCTTCGCAAACAAAAGGGCGGTTTCTCGTTGGTACATCCATTCGCTGTCTGGAGTAGAAGGGCCGTCTTCCAGATGCACGGTGCTATGGGTAAAGGATCGGAAAAGATCTTGCTGTCGAATTGTCTGACCATCCCCCTGATCGATCCAAGCTTGTGGCCTGTCGGCAGAAACGACCAAAAGAGGAAGGTTGCGATAATAGGCTTCGGTGATGGCCGGAAGATAATTGGCTGGAGCGGATCCCGAGGTGCAGCATAGTACAACGGGTTTTTGTGTTCTCTCTGCTAGTCCTAGCGCAAAAAATGCAGCGGAACGTTCGTCAACAATCACCGTTGCTTCCATTGCTGGATGGTTATCCACGCTGAGGGCAAATGGGGCATTTCGAGAACCGGGAGAAAAAACCCAATGGGTAATACCGTGCAACGCACATTGATCGACTACCAATTGAACTACCCATTTATCGCTGCAAACCATAAGGTAAAATTAGTTCATTTATAGGAGGTCCAAGAGGGTTCTCGATTTATTTTCCGTTTCCCTCCATTCATCCTGTTCGTTTGAATCGGAGGTTATTCCTGCCCCAACAAATGCATAAAGGTCATTCTTCACAACTTTCGCACACCTCAAATTCACATAACAATGAGTTTGCTCCTTTTCAAAAAGGCCGATAAACCCTGAATAGAGTTCTCGGTTATGGGATTCCAAAATAGCAATCGCTTCAGAGGCCATTTCCCGCGGTAAACCACAAACGGCGGGTGTAGGGTGAAGCGTATCGATTAGTGCTTTTTCTATTGCGGCATCTGCGGTAAAGGTAATGTCAGTGCGTAAATGGGTAACGGGTCCTGCAGGGTGGGGGTAAGGTCCTTGGATCTCTTGATGTTCAATGGTGTGGGGTTCTATGGCGTTGAGTAAAAAGTCGGTAACTAAGCGCTGTTCATGGGTTTCCTTTTCCGTCCACTCCCGCGTTTCATCCGTCCTTTTGGTTCCCGCCAAAGACATGAGGAAATAATGTCGGTCAATTCTGCGCAGCAGTACTTCCGGACTTGCACCGATCCAAGTACCCAATTGGAGGTCTATAAAACAATATACCAAGGCGTTCGGGTATTCGGCACACATGCGCTGAAAAAGCGTTTCAATCGAGGTATTTCCGAGGGTTTCGCTTACAATTCGAGACAGCACCACCTTTATTAATCCGGCATGCTGAATGGCGATTTTTAATTTTTGAACCGCATCAATGAACGCCTTTTCTTCGGCCACCTCCGGAAGGATGTTATTAGAGATGGGTTCTTCCATTGGTTTATCAACCTTAAAAGTGAACCGTTGTTTTCCGTCTGAACTAGAGACGACGAATCCATGAAAGGGGGCTTCGTGGTGCATACGCTCGAAACGACCTTGGAAGCGTTGGATTTCGTGTCCGGGAAGACGATAGAGTAACATAGGTAAGTTAGCGATTATTTCTTGATTCGCATAATCGTTAAACGTCCTGTACATACCAATTGTTCAGTGGCTTCCTCGCGAATATCTACCTGCCAAATGTGCGTTCTTGATCCAGGATAAATCAAGGTTCCGGTCGCTATTACGTACCCACTCCTTACGGCACGTATATGTTCCGCATTAACGGATAGCCCCACGGGGCGCTCTGGGGTACCCTCTGCCATCAAATAACTTCCGAACGATCCTACGGTTTCAATGAGGGCTGCAGAGGCTCCACCGTGTAGGATTCCCATGGGTTGGTGGGTTCTGTGGTCGACAGGCATTTTAAAGGTTAAAACGTTTTCCCCAAGACCAATACAAGTAATATCCAAAACCTCCATGAGGGTATTCTTATGGAGCGCATTGACTTGTTCCAAGGTAAATTTTCTAAAATCCATGGGACAAAGGTAAGCATGAATCCAGTGCACCGGGTTCTTTTTTCTAAGTCAAAGCGCGATTAATGGTAATTTGAAACTAAAAAATCAATCCGATTTACCATGATTTCTTGTGATTTAGATAAGTATTAGTACTTTTGTCGCGGAGAGTTGGCAGAGTGGTCGATTGCGGCGGTCTTGAAAACCGTTGAACCGAGAGGTTCCGGGGGTTCGAATCCCTCACTCTCCGCCAAAACACGTAAAAAGCTAGCCGACAGGCTGGCTTTTTTGCTTTTAGAACGGCTCTAAAGCTCGCTTTAACAACGGAAGAAAAGCAAAAAAGAAAAGGTTGCGACTTTGGAGCAAGCTGGCTTTTTATGTGTTTTGAAGCGTACTCCCCCCCTGGGATCACGAGCGCTAGCGAGTAATCCCTAATTAACCCCTGTACTCGCTTTAACAACGGAAGAAAAGCAAAAAAGAAAAGGTTGTGACTTTGGAGCAAGCTGGCTTTTTATGTGTTTTGAAGCGTACTCCCCCCCTGGGATCACGAGCGAAAGCGAGT
>JBJTWF010000081.1:0-32237 GCA_046081565.1 Flavobacteriales bacterium
TCGAATTTATTTGATACGAACCGATTCCCCCGGGTGAATAACACTTTTTAATCCCGGATTCAACTTTTTGAGCTCCTCTATAGTAAGGCCATTCTTAGCGGCAATTTTGTTTAAGCTATCCCCCGTTTTAATCGTATAGTATTTTTTAGCTGGCGGCGTTGGTTTTGGGGCTGGTGGAGTTGGCTTTGGAGTTGGTGGAGTTGGCTTTGGAGTTGGCTTTGGAGTTGGCGTAACAGGAGAAGGCTGGGGTTCAGGTTTTGAGGTTTGTTTGTTTTTAATGGTTAAAATTAACCCTTCTGAAACCTCGTTGGATTTCAAGGCATTCCAAACCATAATCTCTTCAGGAGTAATGCCATATTGCGAAGCAATGGTCGATAAGCTCTCCCCGAGCTTAACGATGTGTTGCCCTATCTCATGCTTTATCGAATCGGATCCAAATGGGTTTTTTGAAGCATCAGAGGTGTCTTTGACCACGGGAGGTTTAGGAAGGGGGTGTTCGATTCTATAAATCGAGTCCTCTTTAGACACTAAGAGTATTATTTTATCCAAAGGTCCCGTTACGCAACGCTGTCGAGTAGCAGCAGGAATAAAACCCGTTTTATAGATTGGATTTAGTTCTTTTATTTGATCAAGATCCCAATCCAATGCTTTTGATATGGTAGACATGTTTAATCCCCTTTTCAAACACATGGTGTCCAACTGAGCATGGTAAATTTTCGCTGGAGCTGGAACAATGTTATGCAGTTTATGATAGGTCATTAAATAAGCGGCCGCCATAAAGGTAGGCACATATCCTTGTGTTTCCGAGGGTAGATATCGACGTATCGCCCAATAGGACTTTTGATTTCCCGAACGCGTAATCGCTCGATTGACGGTTCCTGGGCCGGCGTTATATGCTGCGAGTGCAAGGTTCCAGTCTCCATAAATCCCAAACAGTTTTTTCAAATATTTACAGGCTGCCTCGGTGGCCTTATTGGGGTCCATGCGCTCATCAACGTAGGAGGTTTCCTGTAAATCATAGTACAATCCCGTTTGGTACATGAACTGCCATAATCCCAAAGCCCCCGCCTTGGATTTTACTTGAGGCCTCAGCCCACTTTCAATGCAAGACAAATACTTCAATTCCAATGGAAGTTCATATTCTGCTAATTTCTGTTCAAATAAATCGAAATATAAGGCGCTTCTCCCCAAAACAATCTTAGCAAAAGAGCGACGGTTGGCAACAAAATTTTTCACGGCTGCCAAGGTTATGGCATTGCATTCAAACTGAAATGGGCTTTGATTACTCATTTCCGTTAACTGCTGACAGTACTGGTCATCGGTAAAGGTTGGAATATAGTTAGGTTCATAGTTTAACCTTTTAATGATAGAATCCCCATCAGAATCTTTTGCGTATTCTTTATAGAAATAATCCAAGCTCTGGTTAACCGTTGTCATGAACCAAGCTGGAAACAAACTGTCCTCCTTTCCTTTTTGCGAAGTAGTTTTTTGGCTCCAGATAGGAGACAGAAAAAAAATAAATACTACGAGAACCAGTGACTTATTTAACATAGGTGTTTAACCATTTGGCGGTTGAAAATAAGGTTTTTTCGTCAAACTGCTTTGACATAAGTTGTAAACCAAAGGGTAAATTTTGAGCGTTTTTACCAAAAGGGATGCTCATGGCCGGGTTTCCCGTGAGGTTGGCGTGTACTGTAAAAATATCCTGTAAATACATTTGAATGGGATCTTTTACCTCACCAAGTTTGAAGGCCGCCGTAGGCGTTGTTGGCAAAATCAAGCAATCAACCGCTTCAAAGAACGCTTTTGTCTTTTCTTGTAACAGTCTTCGTACTTTTTGAGCCTTGGTATAATAGGTATCGTAATACTCGTTAGATAACACAAAGGTTCCGGTAATAATTCTTCGCTTAACCTCCTCGCCAAAACCAATAGTTCGACTTTGAAGGTAGGTCTCATCGACCCCTTGGGCTTCTGGGGCGCGATAACCGAAATGGACCCCGTCATAGCGAGATAAATTAGAAGAGGCTTCCGCCGTTGTTAAGACATAATATGCTGGAACGATAAAGTCCATATATGGGAACGTAAGCGTTTTGACCTGAACGCCGGCCTCTTTTAGCTTTAAAAGCAAATGATCTAGTTTTTCTTTGATTACAGGATCGATTCCATCATGGTTAACGTATTCCGATAAAACGCCCAGGGTCAAAGGACGATCCGATTCCTTAAAGGGCTCGACCGGCAAGGAACTCGTAGTGGCATCTAGCGTATCCTGACCTGCCATAATTTCGTACAACAAGATTGCATCGTCAAGATCATTGGTAAACGTACCAATTTGATCAAACGACGAGGCGTAGGCCAACAATCCTGCCCTACTTATTCTTCCATAGCTTGGCTTTAGGCCATAGGTGCCTGTCCAGGAAGCCGGTTGGCGTATTGAACCCCCGGTGTCGCTTCCCAAGGCGGCTGTGCAAAGCCCTGCGGATACTGCAACTGCGGCCCCCCCCGATGAACCTCCAGGAACGTATCCATGATCATGGTTATTTAAAACTGGGCCATAACAGGATTTTTCGTTTGAACTTCCCATGGCAAATTCATCACAGTTTAATCGCCCTATGATGATGGCATCCTCCGCCAACAAGCGATTTATAGAGGTTGCCGTAAATAAGGATTCAAAATTGGATAAGATTTTTGAAGACGCTGTAACCTTATGACCTTGATAACAAAGGTTGTCTTTTATCCCAAGTACTACCCCCGCAAGTTTACCCGCGTTGCCTTGAGCTAGCTTTTGTTGAACCTGCTGTGCATGCGTTATGGCTTCCGATGCAAAAACTTCCACAAACGCATTTAAGTGAGCTTGTTTTTCTATGTCCTCCAGATAAGTTTGAACAATTTCTACAACGGTAGTGCCCTTCGATAGAGCCAATCGAATATCCTTAATGGACAAAAACATGAATTAATTCTCTTCGATTTGCTTGCTTTGGTCAGCCTCTTTTTTTTCCTTTTCTTCTCCTTTGGACGCGTTTTTGAATTCGCGTACTCCTTCGCCCAAGCCCTTCATTAATTCAGGTATTTTTTTTCCACCAAAAAGTAACAAGACAATAGCAAGGATTAATATGATATGTCCAGGGCTCAAAAGCTGTGCATATTGAATGTTTGGCATCTGCATTATATTCATAAACACAAAGGTAATAATCTCAATCCAAAATGACGAAGAAATATAAAATTTTCAGACACTTTGGAGGATTACAACTTTCTTGCAACTTCTACTTCTTCGTATGCTTCAACTACATCCCCAATCTGGATGTCATTAAACTTATCGATATTTAGACCACATTCGTAATTGTGTTTAACCTCTTTTACGTCGTCTTTAAATCGCTTCAAGGAGCCTAATTCGCCGTTGTGAATGACGATTCCATCTCGAATTACCCGAACTTTTGATGTTCTTTTTATAATCCCACTCGACACGAAACACCCTGCAATGGTGCCCACTTTGGTAATATCGAAGGTTTCTCTGATTTCTGCAGTTCCAATAATTTTCTCTTCAATATCCGGAGATAACATTCCTTCCATTGCCGATTTAATTTCGTCGATGGCCTTGTAAATGATCGAATACATTCGGATATCAATTTGCTCTGAATCGGCTAATTTACGTGCTCCTGAGGTTGGTCTTACTTGGAAACCAAGTATTATGGCATCCGAAGCAGACGCTAAATTTACGTCAGCCTCAGAAATAGCCCCCACCCCTTTGTGTACAATATTCACTTGTATTTCTGCCGTAGATAAATTAAGTAAGGCATCAGACAACGCTTCGATGGATCCATCCACATCTCCTTTGATGATAAGATTCAATTCCTTAAAGTCTCCAATGGCCAATCGTCGGCCAATTTCATCCAACGTTATGTGTTTTGTCGTACGGAGGCCTTGTTCTCGGAAGAGTTGTTCCCTTTTCCCGGCAATGGCTTTGGCTTCCTTTTCATCATCTAACACGTTAAACTTATCCCCAGCGCTTGGAGCGCCATTGATTCCAAGAATGGAAACAGGGCAAGAAGGACCTGCTTCTTTTACCGGATTTCCTTTCTCATCTTGCATGGCCCTCACCCTTCCAAAATAACGCCCTACAAGCACGATATCACCAATGCGAAGGGTTCCAGACTCAACCAAAATATTCGTGACATAACCTTTTCCTTTGTCCAATGAAGATTCTATCACTGTTCCGAGGGCATTTTTATTTGGGTTCGCTTTTAAATCTAGGATTTCTGCCTCCAACAATACTTTATCTAAAAGTTCTGTAATATTTAATCCTTGTTTGGCCGATATTTCTTGAGATTGATACTTGCCCCCCCAATCCTCAACAAGGATATTCATCTGCGAAAGTTGTTCTCTAATTTTATCGGCGTTGGCCCCTGGTTTATCTATTTTATTAATAGCAAAAATCATCGGCACATTAGCGGCTTGGGCGTGAGAAATCGCTTCTTTAGTTTGCGGCATCACATCATCATCCGCCGCCACAAGGATAATCGCTACATCGGTCACCTGAGCCCCTCGAGCCCGCATCGCGGTAAAGGCCTCGTGACCTGGGGTGTCTAAGAAGGTCATTTTTCGTCCATCTTTAAGGCTAACCGAATAGGCACCAATGTGCTGGGTTATCCCTCCTGCTTCACCTTCAATAACGTTGGCGTTTCGGATGCGATCGAGCAAGGATGTTTTTCCATGGTCAACGTGCCCCATAACCGTAATAATGGGAGGCCTTGCAATCAAATCTTCGGGGGCATCCTCCGTGACGGAAATAGCGTCTTGGACCTCTGCGCTAACGAATTCCGTCTCAAATCCGAACTCATCGGCTACGATTTGAATGGTTTCTGCATCCAATCGTTGGTTGATTGAGGCAAAAATACCAAGAGACATGCAGGCAGAGATCACTTGAGTGGGCTGAACATTCATCATGTTAGCCAGCTCTGAAACCGTCACAAACTCTGTTAATTTGAGCATTTTCTCATCAAGCTCAGCGGCTATTATTTCTTCTTGGCGACGTTGGGCAATGCTTTCCCGTTTTAGTTTTCTGTTTTTCGAAGACTTGGACTTGGCTCCTTGTCCTGAAAGGCGAGCTAACGTTTCCTTAATTTCCTTTTGAATATCCTGCTCAGAAATTTCCTTTTTCTCTATTTTGAAACCTCCAGTTCCTGGTTTTTGTGTCGTTCCTGGAGTTTCAATTTTCTTGATGCGCTTTCGTTTTTTCTTGGCAGGCTCATCATCGTTTTCTTTACTACTGCTCTTCTGTTTTTCAACAGGCAGTTCAATTTTACCTAAAACCGTAGGGCCACTCAAAACCGTTCGTTCCGTTTTGATGGTTTCTATCTCGACCGGCTTTTCTTTTTGTACTATCGGTTCCGGTGGCAACGCTTCTTCGGCTTCCTTGACTATTTTTTTCTGAAATTGGTCTAGGTCAATTTTACCCAACACGTTTACCTGAACGTCCTTTTTTTTCGCTTCCGCATCGGGCGACAACACATTTCGCTTAATTTCCTCGAGGTTTATTTCCTCCTCTTCCTCCTCCTCTTTCGCCTTAACAACGGGGGACTCAGGTTTAGCATCTTTTAAGGAAACGGATTCTTTTCGCTCCCGAAGGGTTGCCCCCTTCGCTTGTTCTTTTAAGCTTTGATCGGCGGCAAACTCCTGACAAAGTAATTCAAAATGTTCTGGCTCCAATTTAGTATTTGGGCTAGAATCAATATTAACTCCTTTCGAAGCTAAAAACTCCACGAGCGTAGGAAGCCCTACGTTTAGTTCCCCTGCAGCCTTTCCTAGTCGAATTGGTTTTCCTGCCATGTTCTATTACTTATTTTTTATTCAAATTCCGCATTCAAGATTTTGAATACTTCTTCAATGGTTTCTTTTTCTAAATCGGTTCTTTTCACTAATTCTTCAACGCTCATTTCCAAAACGGACTTGGCCGTATCGCATCCAATGGCCTTCAACTCATCAATGATCCATCCGTCAATTTCATCCGCAAATTCCTCTAAATCCACATCTTCCACATCCACTTCTCCATCGCGATAGACATCGATTTCATACCCCACCAATTTTCCGGCAAGTTTAATGTTGTTCCCACCCCGACCTATTGCCAAAGAGACTTGGTCTGGTTTTAAAAACACCTTAACGCGTTTTTCTTCTTCATCAATCTCCATCGATGTTATTTTCGCAGGAGAAAGCGCACGCTGAATTAAAAGTTGATTGTTCGAAGTAAAATTAATTACGTCAATGTTCTCGTTTCTCAATTCTCTTACGATTCCATGAATTCTACTTCCTTTCATTCCTACGCAGGCCCCAACGGGATCAACGCGATCATCATACGACTCAACCGCAACTTTCGCTCGTTCTCCGGGCTCACGAACGATTTTTTTAATGGTAATTAACCCGTCAAAAACTTCTGGAACCTCTAACTCAAATAAACGCTCTAAAAACTCTGGGGCAGTGCGTGAAAGTATGATGACAGGGGTGCTATTGCGCATATCCACCTTTGAAACTACTGCTCGAACAGTCTCTCCTTTTTTGAAAAAATCAGAGGGTATTTGCTCAGACTTTGGCAAAATGAGTTCATTCTGGTCATCATCCATAACTAAAATTTCTTTTTTCCACACTTGATAGACCTCGCCCGTAACAATTTCGCCAACTCGTTCTTTGTATTTTTTGTACAAATGATCTTTTTCTAATTCAAGGATACGAGAAACTAAATTCTGACGTAAAGACAAGACGTTTCTTCGACCAAAATCTGCAAACTTAAATTCCTCCGTTACCTCTTCTCCAATTTCAAAGTCTGGTTCAATTTTAATGGCATCAGAATAGGCAATTTCAATATTCGGATCTTCCACCTCACCGTCGTCTACAATTTCCTTGTTCAAAAAGATTTGTACGTCACCTTTATCAATGTTTACAATGATATCAATATGCTCGTCCGTGTTGAATTTTCGTTTTAACATGGCTCGAAAAACATCCTCCAATACATGTTGCATGGTTTGTTTATCGATGTTTTTTAACTCCTTAAATTCCGAAAACGAATCTACTAAATCAATACTATTCATAAGCTGTTATTTAAATGTCACTAAGCGTTTAACTTCTTTTATTTGTTCACGTCCAATTTCTACGTTTTCTATTCCTTTTACCTTTTTGCTTTTTTCTGCTTTAGATAAAATCTCTTTTGTTAGTCGAAGTACCTTGTCGTCACAATAATCTAAAACTCCCTCAACCTCTGATCCAGCTATGAGTTTAATTGAGACCTTCTTACCAACACTTTTTTTGAATTGCTTTTCATGTTTTAAAGGTCGGTCAAGTCCTGCGGAGGAAACGTGTAGTTCGAAATCCATGATTTCCCGATCCATCGAATGCTCAATGTTTCTAGAAATTGAAATGCAATCAGCAATGGCTACAGGACCATGTTCATTATCAATTTCTACATAAATTACGTTCGTTGCACTTATGGTCAAATCCACAACATACAGCCCCTTATTTAGTTCGTTTACCCGTTCTTCAGCAAGCCATAAAACGCGATTTCTATCAATCATCCCTGGTCAAAAAAAGAGGGGACTTTCGTCCCCTCGATGTCATTTCTGAGATAAAAGTACAGTAATTCATGAGAACTTCCAAAGAATTAGTAAAAAAGCTTATACTTTTGGGTATGCTCGTAGAAATTGAAGACAAAATTGTAAGCGGGGAGCTATTCACTAAGCACTTTGTTTGCGATCTCTCCATGTGTAAGGGGGCTTGTTGCGTGGAGGGAGATGATGGCGCCCCACTCACTCCTGAGGAGGTGTCCAACATTAACCAACACTTGAACGATATTAAACCCTTTATGTCGGAAAGAGGCCGAAAAACTGTTGAACAACGAGGGGTTAGTTATAAGGACGTTCAAGGGTTACCTGTTACGACGCTTGTTCCCGTTTCGAATGAATGTGCTTTTGTAACGGTAAACGAACAAGGAATCGCTCTTTGCGCCATAGAACTTGCACATAAGAACAACGCTATTCCAAACATAAAACCCATATCTTGTTCCTTATACCCTATAAGAACGAAACAATTTAAAGAATACATCGCCATACAAATTCACGATTGGAACATTTGTTCCCCCGCATGTGATTGCGGTAAAAACCTACAAATTCCGGTATATAAATTCCTCAAAGAACCCATTATTAGGGCATTCGGAGAGCCCTTCTACGAAGAGTTAGTAAAGATAGAACCTGAAATTAAAAGCCTTTAACGACTTTTTTCTAATGTTCTTCTTCTCCCTCGGCTAGCGGAACGTTCTGTGGAATAAAATCCTCTGAAGCCCCTGGCTTAGAATAATCATAAGGCCAACGGTGTACAACAGGGAGGGCGCCTGGCCAATTTCCATGTAGATGTTCCACCGGTGTCGTCCATTCCAGGGTATTTGATTTCCATGGATTTGTTGGGGCTTTTGGTCCCCGGTATATACTGTAAAAGAAGTTAAACAAAAAGATGGCTTGCCCTAATGCCGCTAAGATGGCAAAAAGCGTAGTTACCACGTTTAAATCCACTATCATCCCATAAGACTCTGTGTCAAAGGTTCCATAAACGGAATAGTCATAATATCTTCTTGGTGCACCAGCTATACCAACAAAGTGCATGGGGAAAAATACACCATACGCACCAACCAAGGTAATCCAAAAATGAGCGTACCCCATTCGAGCGTTCATCATACGCCCATACATTTTAGGAAACCAGTGGTATACCCCTGCAAACATTCCAAAAACAGCGGACATCCCCATTACAATATGAAAATGCGCCACCACGAAATACGTGTCATGAATTGCGATATCTAACGCTGAATCCGCCAATATAATTCCAGTTACCCCACCTGTAATAAACGTTGATACCAAAGCAATGGCGAATAACATTGCGGGCGTAAACACAATAGATCCACGCCAAAGGGTTGTAATGTAATTAAACACCTTAACAGCAGATGGGATGGCAATTAATAAGGTTGTAAATACAAAGACGCTACCCAAAAACGGATTCATCCCGGTAATAAACATGTGGTGCCCCCATACAATAAAGGAAAGAAACCCGATGGCCAAAAGCGATCCAATCATCGCTTTGTATCCAAAAATCGGTTTTCGTGCATTGGTAGCAATAATTTCTGAGGACAACCCAAGCGCTGGAAGCAATACAATGTACACTTCTGGGTGACCTAGGAACCAAAATAAATGCTGAAATAACAAAGGCGATCCTCCATGGTTTGTCAACATTTGACCCTTAACCATTATGTCTGAAAGATAAAAACTCGTTCCAGCTAAACGGTCCATGATAAGTAAAAGGGCTGCTGATAATAGAACCGGGAAAGATAATACCCCTAAAATAGCCGTCACAAAGAAAGCCCAAATGGTCAACGGCATTCTTATCATCGTCATTCCAGTAGTACGCAAGTTCAATATTGTCACAATGTAATTTAAGCTTCCGATCAATGATCCTGCAATAAAAATAGCCATAGAAATTAACCATAACGTCATCCCAAATCCCGAACCAGAAACCGCCTGCGGTAAGGCGGAAAGGGGCGGATATACCGTCCATCCAGCCATTGCAGGTCCATTGCCACTTGTGCCCCAATCTCCGGGAATATCAAGGCCAAAAATAGCCCCATTCATTACGAATAATGAAAGGAACATAATAAGAGACGAAACGAAGAAAAACCAATAGGACAGCATGTTTAAAAACCCTGTGGCCATATCTCTTGCCCCTAGCTGAAGAGGAATTAGTATGTTCGAAAAGGTTCCAGAAAGTCCCCCTGTTAATAGAAAAAAGACCATAATGGTTCCATGAATGGTCACGAGTCCAAGATACATTTCGGAATCTAACACCCCCTTAGGTGCCCACTTATCTCCAAGGAAAAAATGCAAAAATTCTGACTCTTCCCCTGGCCACGCAAGTTGAATTCGAAATAGGATGGATAAAAGCATTGCCACCAATCCCATAAATACCGCAGTTATCAAAAACTGCTTGCCGATCATTTTATGATCTTGGCTAAAAATATATTTCGAAATGAAACCTTCCTCGTGGTGGTGTTCATGTTCATCATGTGCATGCTGATCGTGCGTTACTGAAGCCATTTTATTTATAATTACGTGAATTAAACATTAAGTTCTAATTATTTGTTTGTGGAATCTTATTTTTTTAGAAACCCTGCTTTAAAGTTATCTTTCTGCTTGTTTTTATACCAAGCATCATATTCCTTTTCATCCAAAACTTCTACCAGCATTTTCATTTGATAATGACCGCTTCCACAAATTTTGTTACACAACAAGATATAATTGAACGTTGGTAGATTTTTAATCACTCTATACTCCTTTGTGGTCATGGTCGGGGTAAATTTCAAACGCGTTATTAGACCAGGAACCGTATTAATTTGGGCCCGAAAATGAGGGAAAAATGCGGAGTGAATAACGTCTTCTGCTCGAAAGGAAAATTCATAAGGCGTGTTCTTTCGCAGGACCAGTTTATCTTCAACGATTATGTCGTTGTATGCACTAGCGTCTCCCTTCTTGTTGTGAGTCGCCTGCATCTGTTTCAGTAATCGCAATAAGCGTTCTTTGTTTCCAAGGGATTCGCGATATGCTTTGCGCACGGAATCGGATAGCACAATAGCATTGTTATTCAGCTGCGCTTCTATTTTATTAATTCCTTCTTCCCCTTTTTCAATTTGCTCAATCGACGCAAGCAGGGTTTCCACGGTTACTAAGCCTAATTTATTTTTCGATGTGATTAACTTATAATCTGCCTTTCCAAGTTTGTTGTCTGCTCCACCATATCGAGCTACCCAACCAAATTGTTTAGAATATAACTCCACGTTTACCGCGTTTGGCGCAGAGGGGGAGGTTAACTCATCCCAGGTTTTTAGACCTAGGATAATAATTACGGCTAAAACCACTGCTGGCACTACCGTCCAAAGCATCTCTAATTTGTTGTTGTGGGGGTAATAATACGCGGGAACACCCGGTTTTTTGACGTATTTGTAGGCAAAATAGAACAGTAGGAAGTTGGTTAAAAAGAAGATTACCGTAATAATAATTAAATTAAGGTTTAGCAGCCAATCCGTTTTTACTCCTTCGATAGATGCTGCGGGCCCTCGACCAGTCCAACCATATTTTGCTACAAGGTAAATAAACCCTCCAAATTGGAAAATCATAAACAAGAGCATTAATTTAGCGTTAAAGACATTGTCTCTGTTCGGGATTTCATGCTCTCCCCGCTGTCGTAATTTCGATGTTAATTCGTATACACGAACCAATTGTGCAAGCGCAATGGCTCCAATCACCACAATTAAAATCATCATCAATTTATTTTCCATCTCCTTAAATTATTTGTTTAGAATTCGTGATGCACGCTCTCGTCCAAAAACGGGTGATTCACTGGGATCAGAGGTGCTTTCGTTAAATTTTTAAGTAATACATTAATAAACAGTCCTGCTAAGGCTAGCGCCATGCCTACCTCAATAAAACCAATGTGTGCATTAGGTCCCAGAGACCCCGCTGAAACCATGATATATACATCCAACCAATGTCCAATTAAAATGACAACTCCTACAAAGGCTAAAATTCCCGCATTGCGCTTTGCGTCTCGCGACATCAAAATAAGCATTGGAAAAACGAAGTTGATGAAGAACATTCCAAAATAAAGGTATTTGAAGTGCTCTGTTCGCATTATGTAATAGGCTACCTCTTCTCCAATATTAGCATACCAGATTAACATGTATTGCGAAAACCATAAATATGACCATAAAAACGATATGGCAAACACCCATTTTCCGATATCATGAATATGCGAATCGTTCACGTTTTCCAAATATCCTAACGATTTCAAATAAAGCGTTGTTAACACGATAACCACCATGGCTGATACCCACATGCCTGCAAAGGTATACCATCCGAAAAGGGTTGAAAACCAGTGAACATCAATGGACATAATCCAGTCCCAAGCAGAAGTCGAACTAAATACTGCGAAAAACACCAAGAACAGGGCTCCTTTTTTATAGTTGGTGAAATGTAAATGGGTTCCTGCTTCCTGATCTTCCAATAATGAACGCTTTCTAAATCCACGTAAAAACAGTAAATAAACCGTAAAATAAACTAACGTCCTTATCCAAAAGAAGGCTACATTTAAATAGGGCGTTTTTCCTTCAATTATTTTGTCTGAATGAATGAAATGATCGTCCATCCAAAGATAGATGTGAGCCCCTTTCATAAAGGAAATCGTAAGTAAAACAAGGGCTAAAATCGCTATTCCATAGGGCAGGTATAGCGCTACAGACTCAATAACTCGTTTCACTACAGCATACCATCCTGCCTCGGTAGCATAATTCAAGGCAAGAAAAAACAAGGCTCCCAATCCAAGCGCAAAAAAGAAAAACGCATTGGCTAAACCACTACCCAATAAGCGAGTAGTAAAATGTTCGCTGTCGTAATTCAAAGCGACGCCAATAATGATGGAAAGGAGACCCAGAACTAGGAGGCCTCTTGATAGATTTAATGCTTTTTTGGTAATCGAAAATTCCATGATTTATTTCAAATAAATTATATTAACTTTTAGGAGCTGGGGCAGTTGTACCCGCAGGACTTGCTGCCTCTACTTTTTCTACACGAGGAGCAATCGTTCTCAAATAGTGAATTACACTCCAAATTTCCTCCTTACTCAAGAGGGAGCGGTGCGCACCCATCATTCCCTTGCCGTAGTAAATAGAGTAAAACCATTGGCCGTCTGATTTACTGGCACGATCTGCATCCTTGTAGTTGGGAACACCATTATAGGCACCAGACTTCACCATTGGACCCTGACCGTCTCCTTGCTCACCATGGCAATGTTGACACATTGCGGTATACAACTCCTTGCCTTTTGCAACTACCAAGGTTGAGGCAGGAATTGGGTTGTTATC
This sequence comes from Flavobacteriales bacterium, assembly GCA_046081565.1. Lineage (GTDB taxonomy): Bacteria > Bacteroidota > Bacteroidia > Flavobacteriales_D > Crocinitomicaceae > UBA952. The sequence continues at coordinate 12,935 of JBJTWF010000081.1, forward strand.
TGCCGCGGCTGCATCGTAATGGTTTGTCTCACTGTTACGTTCAACCCCCTCATAAACGCCATGTGAAAGGGACATCGCGGTATTCGCTAGGCGCTGGTACGGAAGATTTACCGCCAAACTTGCGCTATCCATTTTACCATAGTAGGGTATAGTGTGCATGGGAGGGGTAAGCGCCGATAAAAGGCTCTTTTTACTGTTATCCGTTCGTCCACGCACTTCACCATAATCTACATATGCTTCAATCGCCGGGGAACGATACATGTCTGGCATGTATTCAAGCCCTGGTTTAGATGGGTCCTGCTTACACGAAACCAATGCAATAAGCGTGGTAGTAAGCGCTACAAGTTGTATAAAGGATTTTTTCATCATACTTCCTTTTTCTTACGAAACAATTTTTTTCTCTAATTCTACAAATCCCGTCTCTTTCAATAAGGACTCAAGGGTTTCTTCGGATAACCCCCCATTTTCTGACATTTTTATTTCCATGACAAACTTATCATCCGTTGTTCGTGGATCAGGATTTTGCGCAGGTATCCCAGGTAGGGTTCTATTCAAGATTAAATACGTTATTGCCATACCATGCGCAGCACACAAAACCGTAAACTCAAACGAAATGGGGATAAACGCAAGAATATTTTCAACATAGGTGAAGTTTGGCTTTCCACCAATGTTCATTTTCCATTCAACAACCATCAAATAATACATGCCAATGGTTGCTAAGGTCAATCCTGTTAGACCATATAAAAAGGCCATAATTCCTAATCGTGTAGGTTTAACGCCGATAATCGGGTCAATTCCATGAATAGGAAATGGACTATAAACCTCTGAAATATGGACCCCGTTGGAAACTAATTTTTTAGCGCTCGACTTAAGCACCTCATCGTCTCCATACATCGCATAAATTATTTTTTCTGACATAGCGCTATTCTTAATGATGTTTGTGATAATCGGGTGACTCTTTGTAAGACTGACCGGATCCTTTTAGGATGGTTTTTACTTCATTCAAGGCAAGAACAGGGAAATATCTTGCAAACAAAAGAAAGAAAGTAAAAAACAACCCAATCGTTCCAATATATACGGCAATATCTATGTGACTAGGATAATGCATGCTCCACGCAGCTGGAATATAATCACGATGAATCGAGGTAACGATAATTACATACCGTTCGAACCACATTCCAATATTCACAACAATGGAAATGAAAAACGTAAACAGTAAACTCCTGCGTAATTTACGAATCCACATCAACTGTGGGGAAATCACGTTGCAGGTCATCATAGACCAATACGCCCACCAATAGGGTCCAGTAGCCCGGTTCAAAAAGGCATAGGCTTCATATTCAACGCCCGAATACCAAGAAATAAATAGCTCTGTAATATACGCCGTACCAACAATGGAACCGGTAACCATAATTACAATGTTCATGTATTCAACATGCTTCGTATGAATGTAGGCTTCTAGGTTCATTGCTTTACGCATTACAAGCAAAAGCGTTTGGACCATTGCAAAGCCCGAAAAAACGGCCCCAGCCACGAAGTACGGAGGGAAAATGGTAGTGTGCCAGCCCGGAATAACCGATGTGGCAAAATCAAACGATACAATGGAGTGGACAGAAAACACCAAAGGAGTAGCCAACCCTGCCAAAACCAAAGAAACTAATTCAAAGCGATTCCAGTGTTTTGCTCTACCCGTCCAACCAAAGGATAAGATGGAATACATCCGTTTTGCAACGGGTTTTTTCGCGCGATCACGAATGGTGGCAAAATCAGGAATTAGTCCGATATACCAGAAAACCAAGGATACAGATAGGTATGTAGAAATTGCGAAAACGTCCCAAAGCAGTGGAGAGTTAAAATTTACCCACAACGAGCCAAAATGGTTTGGTATAGGTAATACCCAATAGCCAACCCACAACCGCCCCATGTGAATTAAAGGAAACGTCCCAGCCATGAAAACCGCAAAAATGGTCATCGCTTCAGCAGAACGATTAATCGCCATACGCCATTTTTGGCGAAACAACAATAAAACAGCAGAAATTAAGGTGCCGGCATGTCCAATTCCAACCCACCAAACGAAGTTTGTAATATCCCAAGCCCAACCAATGGTTTTATTCAACCCCCAAACACCGACTCCCGTTCCTAACAAATAACAGATTGAACCAACCCCATATAAGCCAATGATTAATGCGATTGAGAACAAGATATACCACATTTTAGGGGCCTTGTCTTCAATCGGTCGGCACACATCCTCCGTTACATCATGGTAGGTTTTATGTCCTAAAATTAGAGGCTCCCGAATTGCTGCTTCTTTTTGCATTCCTTTATGTTTTTCTCTTAATAATTATCCTTGGTTTCTTACCTTAACCTTGTACCAAATGTTCGGCTTAACCCCCACTTCTTCCAATGCTTGGTATGAACGTGCGGCACTCGAACTTTTTCGTATTTCAGATTGTGTATCGTTCCAATCCCCTACGATGATAGCGTTGGTAGGACAAACCTCAGAACAAGCCGTTTTTAAATCCCCATCTTTAACCGGAGATGAATTCTTTTTCGCATCCAGTTTAACGCTTTGTATGCGCTGTACGCAGAAGGAACATTTTTCCATTACACCCCGTGTACGCACCGTTACATCCGGATTTAAAACCATTCTTCCAAGATCGTCTTGGGCTGGATTAATCTCAGTAAACTTTTTATAGGAAGGATAATTAAACCAATTAAAACGACGCACCTTGTACGGACAATTGTTGGCACAATATCGCGTACCAATACAACGGTTATACGTCATTTGATTTAACCCTTCATTACTGTGCGTCGTGGCCGCAACCGGGCAGACGGTTTCACATGGGGCGTGATTACAATGATGGCACATCAACGGCATGTGTACAACCGATGGATTAACCGCGGCTTTTTCAGCCAACGTGTAATCAAAGGTGTGCTCATCTTTTTTCTTTCCAATTTGAGATTCTTGATCCGAAGCGTAATAGCGATCAATTCGTAACCAATGCATTTCTCTACCTCGTCGGACTTCGTCTTTTCCTACAACGGGCACGTTGTTTTCCGCTTGACAAGCAACTAAACAAGATCCACACCCAATACAGGTTGATAAATCAATGGTCATTCCCCATCGATGCCCAACATTTTCAACAGGATGCGCATTCCATAAATCGAATTCTGATACCGGAGCCTCTTCATGATGACCGTGCTCATTCAACCGTTGTAATGTATGGGGTGGATTATAAATATTTTTATTCTTTCTTGTCTCACCCTCTCCAACAGGATAAATTGTCCGTGTTGTTTCTCGCACAATCGAGTCTCGACCCATTACCGTATGATGAATCTGCGTGGCAGCAATTACATACGTTCCTTCCGCTTTTGACAATTTTGCACTTGCAGAAAAAAGTCGGTTTCCAGACACCATCGGCATTAAACGATAAACGTTTTGGCCTATCCCTTTCTTTTGCCCCTTAGCATCTAATTCGTAACCACCGTACTCTTTTGTTTGGTAAGCCCCTTTTCCTATTCGTTCACCGTTCTCACCCCTACCATAACCTACAGCAATCCCTATGGTTCCTAGCGCTTGCCCGGGCTGTGGATATACAGGTAGGGTTAGAGACTTTCCTCCTACGCTAATCGTAGCTAAACTTAATCCATGCTCTTGGTCAAAAGTGGTATTATATCCCTGACGCTCCATTTCAACAGGATTCATCGTAATATAATTATCCCACGTAACTTTCGAAATAGGATCTGGCAATTCTTGCAACCATGGATTACTTGACAAAGCACCATCCCGGATCGCCGTTTTTTGATAGAAAACCACTTCTAATCCGGAATGAGCAGGAATGTTTTTGCCATCAATCGTAACAGCAGTATACGTTGCTACTAAAGGTTCTGACGAGATTTCTTTACAACTGTTATGAATCGTTGCATTAAAGTCCTCTACCGAAGTAATATATCCTGCGGCCATAGCATTTGCCATGATGTAATCATAAGCTACCGTAGAATCCGAAGCCTTGGCCGATCTGCTTTTCAAACTACTCCAAACCAATATAGACTCAAGAGCCGAATACGTATTACCCAACGGCCGTATGGTCGGCTGTGCAATCGCGTAATGATTTGTTTTGGGCATAAAGTCATTCCAGCCCTCAAGTAAATGGTGATCCGGAATGTGATACGTAGCTCCAGCAGAACTTTCGTCAGCATAATGAGCAGTTGAAACGTACATTTTCATCGCCCCTAATCCTTTTTTTAATTCGTCCCCTTTCGGATGCGAATACACAGGATTAGCCCCCAAATTAATCAACACATCCGGACCTTGTCCTTTAATGATTGATTCAAATAATTGATTGGCTTGGGCATCCTGGGAACGGAACAGATTCAATTCAACATCAAGCTTAATAGTCTTTCCGTAACTCTGTAATTTTTCATTGATCGCATTGGTCAACAACTGATCCTCCAATAAATTAGATCCGCACACAACCAAAGACTTACCTATTGCTTTCTTCAAATCAGAAACCATTGCATTCGCAGCTTTCTGCAACGCAGCATTTAAGGCGCTGCTCACGGAGGTTTGCCCCCCCAACGCCTTCAGGATATAAGACAGCAGGTTAGAAGTTTCAGAGGGCTTTAATTGTACCCGAACATCCGCATTTGACCCGGTTATCGATAAGACCGATTCCGCTTGATAGTGACGCGACATTTCCTTATCTGGATTACGCATCTGAGCGTATTGTGGCGCATACTCATTCGCCATCAACCAGGTGGACAAAAAGTCTGCCCCGACCCCAACAACTACTTTCGCTTGGGAAAAGTCATACGTTGGGATAAAAGAACGTCCAAAGTTTTTCTCATTGGCACTAAGCATTGCAGAATAAGAAACCGCATCGTGTTGAACAATAGACACTCGAGACTCCTCAGCGGAGCCGTAAGCCGCAGAAAAATCAGCAAGCGCTTTTTTCAACGAGGGACTAATTAACGTTGGGGTTAAAACAGCAATACGCTTGGCTTGTTTTAATGCCGATATAATAGCATTATCCGCAGACTGTACTGTAGTATTTTTACCCTTAAAACGAGGTGCATTTAGGCGATCCCCATCGTACAATCCTAAAACACTCGCAATAATCTGCGGATTCACTGCGCCGTTAGTAAATCCATAGTCTTTATTACCCTTGATGAAAATCGGACGACCTTCTCTGGTTTTCACGAGCACACTGGCATAAGAAGACCCATCGTAATAGGTGGATGCATACCAGGTCGCCAAGCCTGGGGTAACGTTTTCAGGTTTATTAACATATGGAACCGCTTTGGTAATAGGGGCCTCACAGGCCGCCAACGTTGCCGCGGCTACCGAAAATCCTAGAAACTTTAAAAAATCTCTTCTTCCCGTAGACGATTCGGACAACTGCTCATCCGCTAAAAACTGCTCGATAGCATTTTCATACGGAAACTCTGAGTCCCTATTTTTCAAAAAGGAGGGCGATTCTTTTAATTCTTCAACTCCTTTCCAATATCTTTTTTTAACTTCCATATCTTTCATTGTTCGCTAACAACTATAATTAATAGTGACATTTTGCACATTCCCAACCACCCAATTCACTCGCTGTGATTTTCTGGTCTCCCTTTAAATACTGCTTGTATAATGCTTTATTTTTCATCAGACGACTGTGTATTTCATCATAATATGCATTTTTACCATTTCCTATTTCGACCTTCTTTTTGCCATGGCATTCTATACACCAGCCCATGGTTAGGGTTGGCTTGGTAAGCTGAATGATTTTGTCGTCTTCGTCATGCAGTTTATTAATGTCAGAAACCGGAGTAACCCTTGCTGTTTGGTTTTGCTTAGTCATATCTCCATGGCATTGTTTACAATCAATTCCCCCTACCGTCACGTGCTGCGAGTGGTTGAAATAAACATGATCTGGCAAAACATGAACCTTATTCCAAACAATAGGTTTGGTATTCCCCGTGTAGCCCCCCGCAGGCTTTAGGTTTGGATTCCATCCTGCTGCCGCATAAATTTTTGCAATTTCCGCTTGCTGTTGTTCCGTTTTGCCATTAATCTGCTTGTGACAATTCATACACACATTTACCGTTGGTAATCCCGCGGATTTAGATTTTGCCACGGAATTGTGACAATATTTACAATCTATTCCATTAAGTCCCGCGTGCTTGTCATGTGGAAAGGCGATGGGTTGAGATGGCTGATATCCCTCCATAATGTTAATGGAGTACAGCATATTAAAACCATAAACAACGAGGCTGAGGACCAGAACAAGCACCGATACGGCAGTTGTCTTTCGATATTTCCACAACAACTGCTTTATTTCTTCCCAATACGTTAGTTTGTTTAGTTCTTCGTTTCCACTGCTTGCCACTTGAAGCTGACGTCGGACACCACCAACCGAAAGAATAATTACTAAAAACAAAACCGCTATAACATACCACAGAGTTCCCGAACCAGAACCCTCTTCTTTGGACTCGTCGGTAGCCCCCGAAGTACCTTTATCTTTTGATTTATCCGCCCCGGCAGCCCCTTTCGCGGCCTCAGCGTCCACGTAATCTAATATTTCATTTACTTGTTTTGGGGTTAATTCCGAGAAAACCGTCATCGGCGATTTGTTGTACTCGTTGTAAATCTCCAAGGCCCTTTTAGATTTCTTACTCGCCCTTAAAGCCTCGTTATTTATAACCCACTCTACGATTAAATCTTTCTCGTTTGCGTCGGCCCAACGCTTCTTAGCGCCTTTCAACATCGGCCCCGTACCATTTTTGTCGATTTGGTGACAACTATTACAGCGTCCTTCAAATAAAGCCTTGCCTTGTGAAAAAGCATCTTCATTGATGAACATTAAAAAACAAAACAATACAAGCAATCGCATTTTATTTACAATTATAACTTGCTGAATACTAGATATTTTCATGAAATTAGATTCTAAATTCGCACACCTAAAGGGGTAAAACAACACCTTTTCACGATGCAAATTTACACGAATAGCGAAATTTCATGACACAATTATGACAAAAAAGGGGGCAACAATGTAATTTAAAACGATTCTAAATAAGAATGCGTTCAAAGTTTTTCAAGGTTGACAAAAAACCCTTACTTTTGGCAAATATTCGATTATTAATTAATGAAAAAGACTGTATTTGGTGTTCTGTTTATTTTGTTTTTTGTTGTGCCAATACATAGTCAATTAAAAATCCATGTCAACCCCAAGATTAATCCCCCGGTGGTCGCAGTAACTACAACGAAAACTCCTGACGGCCCAAAACGTATTGAAACCAAAAAGGGCTACAGAATCCAAATCGCTTTTGGAACCAATCGCCAACAAATGGAGGCCTATAAATTAGATTTTATCCGCAACTATCCCCGCGTAACACCATACCTGACGTTTCAATCTCCTAATTTTAACCTTCGTGTTGGAGACTTTGCTACCAAAGCAGATGCGGAGAAATTCCGAAGTCAAATTGTAGGTCGGTACCCGCTAAGCAACCTCGTTATTGAAACCGTTAAAATTGTTACCAAAGATTAAAAATGTCGCCAACCTTGCGCTACAACCTCATGCAACACGCCTTGGTTGTCTTGAAGTTTGACCCCTGAATGTAAATCTGTGAAGTATCCGATGGGTGTAAAATGTGGATTTCCCTTTATTTTGTTAAAATCCTTTTGGGATACAGAAAATAACAACTCATAATCCTCGCCTCCATTCATAGCACATGTCAAAGGAGAAAGGCCAAACGTTTCTGCATTTAGAATAAGATCCTCATGGTAAGGTATCTTGTTTTCAAAAATAACACAACCCAATTCACTTGCCTTGCACAGGTGTAAAGCTTCAGAGGCTAAACCATCAGAGATGTCAATCATGGCGGTAGGAACAACCTCCAACGCATCGAAAACGGCAACAACATCTTTTCTCGCTTCCGGCATTAATTGTCTACGAATTAAAAAGTCATACGAATCTAAGTCTGGTTGGATTGTAGGATTGGCCAAAAAAACACTTTTTTCTCGCTCTAAAACTTGCAAACCCAAATAGGCCCTGCCCAAATCGCCAGAAACCATTAAGATATCATTTGCGGAAGCCCCTTTTCGTAAGGCTACCTTTGATTTACTAACGCACCCCAACGCTGTAACAGACAAGAATAGCCCAGCCACAGAACTCGTAGTGTCTCCACCAATTAAGTCCACACCGAACTGATCACACGCCTTATAAACTCCTTCATACAAGGCTTCCACCGCCTCAAGGGGAAATCGACTCGACATCCCCAGTCCTAACAAAACGTGAGTCGCCTGTCCATTCATGGCATATATGTCTGAAACACTGGCGGAAACCGCTTTGAATCCTAGGTGCGAAAGAGGAACATACGCCAAGTCAAAATGAATGCCTTCCATAAAAAGGTCTTTGGATACTAACGTATATTCTTCCTGGCTTTTATGTAAAACAGCACAATCATCTCCTACGCCTGTGTGCGTGTTTTCAACGATAATTTTCCGATGTTTCGTTAAATAGTCTATTAGACCAAACTCCCCTAATGATGCTATGCTCTTTTGTGTCTTATTGCTCATGTAAAAGTGTTTTATTGAATTTCCCCTCATTTACTGGGGAAAGAAGTAGAATAAACGCTATCTTTCTTGCAAATTTAACCCATTACTCATGAAGCGAGCCATTGTTACACTCTTCGGTGCTCTATAACGAATGTTCATTCGTAACAACCTAAAGAAATAAGCAACCACACCTTCCTATACGAGAACCTTTTTAACCCAAAAAAGAGCACTCTTTTTAAACGATGAAACTAAAAATCCCGCTTTCGCGGGATTTTCTTCGTTGACCCACTAGGGCTCGAACCTAGACTCTTCTGAACCAAAATCAGACGTGTTGCCAGTTACACCATGGGTCATTTTGTCGGCAAATTTAAACATTTATTCATGGAATAAAAAAACATGCCCAACAAAAACATAGGAAGCATAAAATGCAAACTAATATATTCCTAAATTCGCAAGATAAATTTTTAACGCATGAACTTTAGACGTTTAAATCTAATCACTGGATGGTCAGTTTTTATTTTTTCCACCCTTATCTATTTAATGACCTTGGAACCAACGGCAAGCCTCTGGGATTGTGGGGAATACATAACTGCCGCCTACAAATTAGAAGTGGGTCACCCTCCAGGAGCGCCATTTTTCATGTTGGTCGGGAGGCTTTTTTCCTTCTTCGCCGCACCGCCAAATGTTGCCTTACTCATCAATACGCTTTCGGCCATTAGCAGCGCCCTCACCATCTTGTTTATGTTTTGGTCCTTAACCATTTTACTAAAAAAAATGGTGCTAACTCGAAAAGAGGAACTTAGTGTTTCCGATCAAGCCATGGTGTTGATTTCGGCTACCATAGCTTCTTTGGCCTATACATTTTCAGATTCTTTTTGGTTTTCTGCGGTTGAAGGAGAAGTCTACGCCATGGCGTCCTTATTCACGGCCGTAGTATTTTGGGCTGGATTAAAGTGGGACGAGGAAATGTCTTCGAAACACGATATTAAATCCTCCTCCATAGGAGCAAACCGCTGGCTTATTTTGATTTTTTTCATGTTGGGGCTAGCCGTAGGGGTCCATTTACTCGGCATTCTCGTTGTCCCTGCTATCGCCTTTGTGGTATACTTTAACCAAACTCCGAATCCAACGCTTAAAGGGATCTTCATAACGGGATTACTTTCTGTGCTCATTTTAGGGTTCATCCAAGAAGGAGTCATTCCCGGCTCTATAGCCCTCGCAAGTTGGTTTGAGGTCACTTTTGTGAACTCTTTTGGCCTTCCGTTCTTTTCCGGAGCCCTTTCCTTCTTTGTACTACTAATTTTAGGGTTTTATTACGCCATAAGGTATGCCCAAAATAACCATAAAACAATGTTGTATAATGGCCTAATGGGTCTACTTGTCTTGTTAATTGGATATGGTTCCTTTGCTGTTATTGTTATTCGCTCGGACGCAAACACCCCGTTGGATGAAAATGACCCCGAAAACCTGGTAAACCTACATTCGTATCTAAAGCGTGAACAATATGGTTCTGCTCCCTTACTAAAAGGGCCCTATTGGAATTCAGAACCAGCCGAATCGGGCGGTGATTTTTCTCCCACTTATGTTCGCCGTTTCGTCGTCGAGAAAGACGGCGAAGTAGTAAAAGCTTTTCAAAAAGAAGCGGATGCAGTTGCGTGGACTGCGAAGAACAGTAAGGACGCCGAAATAACCGAAAAATACTTTGAAAGCAATGCCGAAAGTCGAATTGGGCGTGTGCCTGAATACGAACAAAACACCCTCTTCCCTAGAATGTACGACGGGAATCAACCCCAAAAAGTAGAAGGATATAAAAGTTGGAGTGGATATAACGCCAAGGATGGAAAGGAAACGGATTTAGGTGCGAATGGAGAAAGGTTGCCGACGATGGGGGAAAACCTCACGTATTTTATGCGTTATCAAACCGACTGGATGTACATTAGATACTTACTTTGGAATTTTTCCGGAAGACAAAATGATGTGCAAGGAAACGGAGATAACCTTCGGGGGAATTGGATTAGTGGCTTTGACTTTGTCGATTCACCGAGGCTTGGATCTAGTGCAGACCAACCCGCATTCGTCCAAAAAAATGCGGCCAATAATCGATTCTTTCTACTACCCTTGACCTTAATCTTGTTAGGCCTTATGTTCCACTTTTATCGTGCTCCAAAGGATGCTTTTATTCTCCTTCTTGCCTTTGTGTTTACTGGCATCGCGATCGTCGTATACTTAAATCAAAAACCCTTTGAACCCAGAGAGCGTGATTATGCTTATTCGGGTTCTTTTTATTTCTTTGCCATGTGGCTTGCTTTCGGGGTCTATGCCCTCTACGATTTTTATCAGTCGTTAACAAAAAAAGACCTCCAGTACGTAGGATATTTTGTGGCCGGAGGAATATTAACCGGTGCCGTTTTTGGCTATGGAAGACTCTGGTTAGTCATAGCTGTACTCATCGGCCTATTGGTTGGCCTATCCTATTTACTTCAGAAAGTCTCTCCTAAAGGTAGCCTAGGGGTTGTTTCTATTTCAATTATTGGTTTTTCCGTTCCACTCCTCATGGGAACACAAGGGTGGGAAGACCACAACCGCAGTGGAAAAACAACGGCACGTGACTTAGCGCATAACTACCTCAGTTCATGTAAGAAAAATGCAATTCTCTTTACAGCGGGGGACAATGATACCTTTCCGTTGTGGTACCTTCAAGAGGTGGAGGGTGAAAGAACGGATGTGCGTGTCTGCAACCTATCGCTATTGAGTTCCGATTGGTATACATACCAAATGAAATTAAAAATGTACCAATCGAATGCCCTACCTATATCCTTTAAAGAAGATGAGATTTTATCCAATGCAGGAATTACGGACTACGCCAAAGTGTACACCAGTAACCTTCGATTTGAGCAACCCCAATCCATCAATCAAAACCTTGATTCCCTTATGGTCCCTCTTCGATATAAAAACAACAAAAAAGTGGCGGCAATGGCCTTAAAGAAATTTAATGTAGAGGTTGAAAAGTTGAGTTTAGATTTTCCCGTTATTAAAAATAATGCTGCCGATTTTGCTCGGCTTATTGCTTTTGACTCTACGAAGATAGAATCCTCCTTGGGGAGTGCTTTATTTGGAATAAATGGTGTATTAAAGTCTTTAGCCACAACGCAATCACAAGAAGCCAAAGCAGCCTTGGAACCATTCAAAGCAGTGGCAAAAGAATTTGATGCCTCATGGGCTAGCATTGACATCAAGGACGCAATTACCTTTTACAAAACGGTTACCTTTAAGGATGATCGCGATCCAAGCGAGGTTCTTCGCTACATTCCCAGCGACATGATAAGTATTAATGTGAACAAGAAAAACGCCCTCAAATCCGGCGTCATTAAAGACACTACATCCTGTGAAGATCGAATCGACCTTAAAATGACCTTAAAGAGTAATTACCCCGTGCTTAATCGCGACCAAATTATTATGATGGACGTCATTGCAAACAATAATTGGGAACGCCCTATCTATTTTTCGGAGTCTTGTTTTGGTGCCGATCACCCTTTCGCTGCTGGGTTAGCAGAATCCACCTTTGGCAAAGATGTTGGAACCGTTGACGTACTTAGCCCAAAAATCACCAATACAACAAATGGATTGGCCCCCATGGATGCTGATGAAATGTATAACAATCTCATGAACGTGTATCGATATGGAAACGTAAAAAATCCAGGAATTATGTCAGATTATCACGTTCGCATTCACATGGAAGCCTTTAGAAGAAAATTTCTTTCCCTCGCCGCATATTATTACGAAGTTAAAGACTTTAAAAAGGCGGTTCAATTACTAGACCGTTGTATGCTAGAACTCCCCCCCAACGCCCTTGCAGACCTTGGAAATGAGAGAACAAATTATTGTGTTTTACCCATAAATAAAAAAGTCAGTCAAAATGAGTTGGGTCGAACCTTTCTAATGTCTGAAGGCTCCCTAAATGAATTTGTTCAGCTCTACGTTCTTTGTGATGCCCCCACGAAAGGGATTGCATTGGCGAACAACTTATTACAAGAGTATAGCTCCATTTTACAGTACTATAAAAACACTTCTGCAGAAATTGCACTTCAAAGCAATAATGCCGATGATTTATACACTACGTTGGCCGCACTTTGTAGAATTGAGAACACCCTGAAAACCAAGAATAACGATAAAACAAAGTCCTTGTTAACCAAAATTAACGGGATGATTAAGCCCTGGTTTACAACCGTGTTCAACAGTAAAAAGGTAGAACTTCAAAATTTGAATACCGAAAGTTCAGATAATTTCAGTCAAATGTCAGCCTTGTTTGATCAAAAAATTAATGAGCTAGGGCAACACTTTGGCTACATTAACAACCCGAATGGCTCGGCTCAGGCTCCTGCTGGGCCTGGCCTGGCGCCATTGATGCCAGGGGACATAACCTCTACGAAACCGGCTACGGCCAATGTTCCTCAAAGCAGATGATCCCTGAGCATTGTTTTCCGCTTCAATGTCTTGGTTTCTTGGCCTAGCTAAACGGATTTACCCGCGTTGTCTTTGGGTTCTTCCGAGGGATAAGGCTGTCTATCTTACTTTCGACGACGGCCCCCACCCTGTGGCAACTCCTATAGTACTCCAAACATTGAAAAAACACAATGTTAAAGCAACATTCTTTTGCGTTGGAAACAATATTAAAGCGTATCCAAAGCTTTATGAAGCAATCCTATTCGCTGGGCATACGGTAGGCAACCACACCTTTAATCATGAAAACGGATGGAATACCTCGTCGAAGAACTACCTAAATTCGGTCTTAGCAACACGCACCCTTTGCCCCTCCACCCTTTTTCGTCCCCCCTACGGAAAAATAAGCATACGTCAAAGAAAACAGATTCTGAAATTAAACTTTAAAATCATTATGTGGTCCTGGATTAGCCAAGACTATAATAACAACATAACCAATCAAAAAATCCTAAATTCGCTTAGCAGGGTTACCCCAGGGGACATCCTTGTTTTTCATGACAACGATAAAACATCGCATAGAATTGGCAATTTAATTGAACATACTATCGACTATTTAAAAGCAAAGAACTTTACCTTAGAACCCATAAATGAACATGAAATCTAGAGCGTCTTTTTACATCCTACTATTGTCTTTTTATGTGTTGTTACAATTTGTTTGGTGGGGATATCTATTGGTAAGCGGCCAACCCACACGAATTTATATGGTTCTTGGAGAAGGAGCTGTTTTCTTAGGCCTTTTAATTATCGGTATTTGGCGGTTATATGATAGCATTCAGAAAGAAATCGCCCTTGGAATGAGACAAAACAACTTTTTGCTTTCGGTAACCCATGAGCTCAAGACACCTTTGTCTAGTGTAAAACTAATTTTACAAACCTTATTGAAAAGGAATTTTACGGAAGACCAATTTCAACAGTTTCTTACGACTGCGCTCATGGAAAATGAGAAATCGGAACAACTGATAGAATCCCTTTTGTTAGCAGCAAGAATCGAGTCAGCCGCTGAAAAGCCTGTCTTTAAAGAAATCGATTTAGGGCAACGAATTACTGAGGTTTTGAGTATTTATCAAATTAAACACGCTAAAATCAACTTTTCCTTTTCGGGTAAAGATACCCTTACCATATCTGCAGATCCAATAATGTTTGAATCCATTCTTAAGAACCTATTGGATAACAGTATTAAATATGGCTCCTCCATGGTTGCCGTTCAAATAACTAGCAATCAACATAGCATTGAAATTGAAGTTTCTGATGATGGCGATGGAATTTCGGAAACCGATGCCCCTTATGTTTTTTCAAAGTTTTACCGCTCTGGGGATGAAAACATTCGGAAAAAAACAGGAACTGGATTAGGGCTTTATTTAACAAAAGAATTAGTTCAACTCAATAAAGGCAAAATAAGTTTTCAAAAAAACACCCCAAAAGGAACCCGTTTTGTCCTTAGATTTGATGCATGAAAAAAGTTTGCCTAATGATTTTAGATGGATGGGGAATTGGGGATCGATCGAAGGCCGATGCCGTTTTTAATGCCCGTACGCCATTTATAGATTCAATTGTGTCAAAATATCCTTCCTCAACTTTAGTAACACATGGGAAAGATGTGGGACTTCCTGAAGGGCAAATGGGAAATTCAGAAGTGGGTCATCTAAACATAGGTGCAGGGCGAGTGGTTCATCAAGAATTGTCTAGAATTAATTTGGCCATCACGGACGGCTCCTTTTTTAAAAACGAAGCTTTAATAAAAGCTTTTGATTATGCAGAAACAAACGGTGTTAAAATTCACCTGCTAGGCTTAGTCTCAAATGGAGGCGTCCATAGCTCGATTATTCACTTAAAGGCCTTATTAGAATATTGCCTCAAAAGAAACGCCAAAAACGTATATATACATGGAATTACAGATGGCCGGGATTGTGATCCCCACTACGCTATCCATGATTTAGAGCAATTAGTGCCTTACTTAAATCAGAACATTCGATTAAGTACTTTAATTGGGAGATTTTATGCCATGGACAGGGACCAACGTTGGGAACGTATACAAAAAGCATATCGCCTATATGTTCATGGAGATGGGTTGTTCTATGAAACCCCCCTCTCTGCCATTTCGGAACAATATTCGAACAACATCACGGACGAGTTTTTACCGCCCATTGTAATGGATCCAAACGCAAAAATGGAAAACGGTGATGTTGTTATAAACTTTAATTTCCGTACGGATAGACCCCGGGAAATTACCGAAGTATTAACGCAAAAACCTATGCCAGAATACTACATGTCTCCCCTTTCGTTGTATTACGTCACCATGACTAATTACGATGACTCCTATAACAATGTTCATGTCCTATTTGAAAAAGAGAATTTAAAAAACACTTTGGGTGAAACCTTAAGTTTGCACAGGAAAAAACAAGTAAGAATTGCTGAAACCGAAAAATATCCTCACGTTACTTATTTCTTTAATGGGGGGCGTGAAGAGCCCTTTCCCTTAGAACAACGGTTGCTCGTAAACTCCCCTAAGGTAAAAACGTATGACTTAGCCCCAGAAATGAGTGCAAATGAATTAGTTAAGGACTTAATTTCCTATGCGAACCAAGAATCCCCCGATTTTATTTGTATTAACTTTGCTAACCCAGATATGGTAGGTCACACCGGCGTTTATCCTGCCATTATCAAAGCCATTGAAACCGTAGATTCATGCACTAAAAATCTGGTTGAAGCCCTTTTGAAACTTGGGTATGGAATTCTCTTGATTGCAGACCATGGGAACGCAGAACTCGCACTTAACCCAGATGGCACCCCAAATACTGCTCATTCTACCAATCTTGTTCCTTGTATTTTCATTGATGAAAAAATACGTTCCATAAAAAATGGCCGGCTTGCAGATATAGCACCGACCATTTTACATTATTTGGGACTTCCCAAACCAAAAGAAATGAATGGAGAAAGCCTTATAAATGAGCCTTCTATTTAATCCCTAATTCATTTTTAGCATCCACATTTTTGGGGTCTATCGCATAAATGATTTCAAATTGGATTCTAGCATTTTTTGGATCGTTGGTGTTTTTATAATATGCGGCTAAATATTTCGCCGCTTCCAAAGCATATTTTTTTAGGGTAGGGTCAGACGCTCGGACTTCTGGTGTAATTAATGCCGATAGGCTTAAAAAATCGTTAAAGGCCAAATTCTCGTTTTTGGTGTCTAATTTCACCTTACAAATCGCCATATAATATAGTGGGGCCGTCCATTTGTCGTTCAGTCTCGCTGATATAGAAAAGGCAGAATCTGCCTTTTTGAAATCGGATAATTTATAATAACAATATCCAAAATAAAAGGCATCTTCATACCCAAGGCCATTGATAGAACCTAACTTAGAATAACAATTTATAGCCCGAACATAATCCTTTTTCTCATAGTAGTACTTCGTAAGCAAAGGCGCTATTTCTTTTATATAAAAAGTGGAGTCCGTCATGGGAAGAACTCGATCAAAATAAAGGATGCTTAAGGAGTCTTGGCCCGTTTTCTTAAGCAGCTTTGCTTGGTTGTACAAATCTACAAACGTCTGGTTTTCTGTGGGAATTGCATTGAGTATTTGAGTATTTAATGTCAGTGCTTTTTGGTAATCGGCTGTTTTATTATCACATCGTAATGTGGCCTCTATGAATAGATGAGTTTGATCCAATGTCGCTATATTTTGAGCGAAAAACACTTCTATTTCCTCAAGGAATTCACAATACATACCCGCACTATAAATAACCAAAGCAATGCGATTTCTTGCTTCCAAATTGTCATTTATTTTTAAATATTTCTTCCAATAAAAAAGGGCTTTCTTCATGTCGCCTTTGTCCGCATATATCTGACCCATGGAACGATACGCTGGGGCGAAGGTAGAGTCTAAACCAATCATGTTTTTGAATTCAATCAAAGCTACATCATAACTTTTTGTTGCTTGATAAATTAATCCTTTTCGGTATAATGCCCTAATGTTTTTAGGATTTACGCCCAGTAACTGATTATACTCAGCAACAGCATCAGTAGCAATTAACGGCTCTTTACTGTTTTTTGCAATAATCAAATCCCGTTGGTAAATTGCATCCCCCATGAGTAAATTATGATCCTCATTAGTAGGGTCTAGTTTATACGCTTTTGTTATCAATTTAATGGCTCCCGAAATGTCCTTAATGTTCGAAAGAATTTTAGTCCCCGCTGCCAAGCGATATAATTCTGCCATCTTAACGTTTCGCACTTCTTTCTTATCCTTCTTACCATTTAACGTTTGTATAGCTTCCGCCTTAAGTAACATTGCGCTTGCCGAGCTTGTGTCTCCAGCAATCCAAAGCGCCCGAAATTTACCAAGAAAAGAAATCGAAAGTTGTTCGGCCTCCGGTGATTTTAAATTGTTCTCATAACCACGGTTCCAAATTAAAATGGCAGAATCTAATTGGTTCCTTTTCAAATAACAATCTCCTAAATAAAAATTTGCATGACCATCCTTAGGGTTGTTTCGTAATAACGCATCAAAGGAACTTATGGCCTCGGCATAGCGTTCGTTCTCCGTTAAAAGAATCGCTGTTTTTACCCTTTCTCGATCAGTATTTAAACCTGCCTGCCCAAAAGAAATTGAAGCCGACAATATCCCTAATAAAAATAGCCATGATTTTTTCATAATACTTGTTTTTTACCCTTTAATAAATTGTATGCCAAAAATACATCAGTTAATCGGCTTATCAAAGTTACTTGTTTCAATATTACTCGAGACGGAACAACCGAACAGGAGCCTTTGCCGGAACCAACTCAGACTTTTGAATAATTAACTGCCCCTTTTCTCCAGTCATGAATAACATGAAGCCGGTATTAATGCCTGCCTTATTTGCTCTATTAATAATCCATAGATCACGACAAAGGGGGTATTCTTGTGACCAAATATTCCCCGCATACGGCTGATAAGCAGGAATTCCTTCCTCCCTTCGAACATACATTACTTTAATTCCTTTTCTCATTCCCATCATGTTAGGGTCGTCTATATCAGAAATCCAATTAACCCCTATGATTCCAAGAGCATTTTTGTTTTGCTTAACATACTGCAAGACCTCGCGGTTGGAACGCAATGAAGATAGGTTTTCGGAGAGTTTATTTCCTTTTACTAGCTGACTTAGGTATACAAAATTGGCAGTGCCGTCATTATCAAAAACGATGTTTATTTTTTGGCCCGAAGCGTTCCATCTTGCGTTGGGTTCCGTCAACCAGGATTTCAATTCATCCAATAATGCAATCGTATCTTTATTGTCGGGATGTACAATTAACGCGATAGCATCAATGGCTATTCGCTCACTTCTAACCTTAATGGATTCGTTAACAAAAATGTTGTCTTTTTCCTTTTTTGTTAAATCCCTAGAGATACATATGGTTTTTGTCTTGTTATCAAGAAAATCATTTAGAATATCATTTTCAGAAGAATACACTGCGGTGATACTCGATTTTGGAAACTGACTTTGAAACACTTCAATAGCACTTTCAAACAAAGGTTTAAAGGATTCGTCAACATATATTATTGCATTTCCTTTACGATGTGATTCCTCTGGTTTTTTACCGTTTAAGGTGCATGCACTTAGCCCCATAAGAACCATAACGAAAACGTAAAACCTATCAGATATCATCGTTATTTCTATTAACCCATTGTTGTCGTATTCTCATCATCCTCATGACAGCATAAAGAAGTAAAAAAAACACTAAAAAAGATCTTTTCCAACCCGAAACCTGAGGCAACAAATCGGTTGATAAAAACAAGAGTGAGAGAAAGATTGCAGCGATAACAACAAGGGCAGAAATCGCTAAATTAATTACCGTTCGCAGCAAAAGATACTGGTATTATTACCCATGATCGCACTGGAATACCATTGTTTTTACCCGGTATCCAATTTGGCATTTTCTTAACAACATCCATCGCGGCCCTATCACAAGACTTACATCCAAGTAGAGATTGAACAACCGACACGTTGGTAATACGACCATCTTGTTCTACACAAAATCTAACCTTCACTTGTCCTTCAATACCCAAATCATTCAACTCAGTAATCGTTTCTGGAATATTGGCGTTAAAAAATGCAGCTAACGCATCAAATCCACCTGGATAATCAGACTCCTCTGTTACCTCTGTATAAATCGTCATATCGCTTGGCGTCCCAGGAGGAGGAGGAGGAGGTGGTGGTGGTGGTGGTGGCGGTGGGGGTGGTGGTGGTGGTGGCAATCCGTCGCCATCCGTTACCGTAGTG
>JBJTWF010000082.1:0-12468 GCA_046081565.1 Flavobacteriales bacterium
CCTTTGTAACCCGAGGTACTAAGGGATACGAAAGCGTGTTTTTAGAATGTTCTATTGAGTATATTGAATTATTTGAGAGTGACGGGATTTTGCTATACTTCGACCCGAAAATAAACAAAAGAAAAGATCATGAATTCTAAAAAGCGAATCCCCTATGGGTTCGCCAAATGATCCTTGTTATCGGGAAAATCACTCAACCCTATTTCTTATCGTAAACCAATAGGCTCGTCTGTTTAGGATCAAAATACCTTTTCGCCACGGCATTGATGTGGGACAAACTTACCGCATTAATCTTTCGAAAGGTATCGTCTAAGGGGTCTATACGGTTAAAAACCAACAAGGTTTTTCCATTGGCCATGGCTCGAGCGTTATTGTTTTCCCAGGCAATCGACAATTGACTTAAAAATTGGTATTTGGACTTCTTTAATTGAAGGGCTGTCATTCCCTTCTCATACAAATGCGTCAATTCCTTTTGCGCCAAGGCAATGGCCTTTTCCATGTTCTTTTGCTCCGCGGAAAGCAATACCCCCCAAAATCCTGCATCCTCATAGGCAGCATAATTTGCTTCTACGTGGTATGCCAATCCGTGTTTCTCCCGGATCACTACGTTCAACCGAGCGTTCATCGCGGGTCCCCCTAAAAAATTTATTAAAATATTCATCGCCAAACGGTCCTCCGAAGGATAATCGGGAGCAGGGGCTCCCAACAGCGCATGGGACTGATAATTCGATTCTTTCTTTCGCACCACAAAAGGAACATAGGGGGCTGGTGGGTCAAATCGAAGGTTCGTGGCCTTCGGAGGTAAGCCCGCTAAAAAAGACTGACACATTTCCAATAACCTTGCTTTTTTCTCCTTACCCACATAGGAAATCACCAAATTATCCGCCGTGAAATTATCTTGGATAAAATGCAACAAATCGCTGCGATTAAATTGTTTTACCGATTTTTTTGTTCCCAAAATGGGCACACCGAGGGGATGCTCCTTGAAAAATAGTCGGTCGAATTCATCCATAAGCCGATCCACAGGACTGTCCTTGTACGAATTTATTTCATCCACCACCACTTCCTTCTCTTTCTCAATTTCTGCCAACGGAAACGTTGAGTTCAACAATAAATCCGAAATCAATTCAAAAGCCCTCTTGCTATACCGGTTTAGAAAAGTCGCATGAACACAAATTTCTTCTTTGGAAGTAAAGGCGTTGAGTTCACCCCCAACCTCATCTAAACGCGTTAAAATCGACATGGCCGAACGCTTGGTGGTGCCTTTGAAAATACAATGCTCCAGAAAATGAGCTAAGCCTTGCTTTTCACCGGGTTCGCTACGACTCCCCCCTTTAAAATAAAAAGCAATATGCCCAACGGCACTATTCGTTTTAACATAGGCCAATCGAATGCCATTGGCTAACACTTCAATTTCTGCGGGGGTTTCTTTCATATTGTTTTACGGATTCTTTCTTGAACGCTCCCAACCCTTTTCAACGCGCTCAAAGCAAAGGCGCTCGTGCAATCGTGAAGGTTTACCTTGCCAAAATTCCATGTAATCCGGCGTCAGGGCCATTCCGCCCCAATGGGGTGGACGGGGAACCTCATCGGGAAATTGTTGGTCATACACTTCAAACCGAGCCAGCAATTCCTCCTCCGAGCCTAAAGCCTCCGATTGTTGCGAGGCCCAAGCCCCCAATTGGCTTTCTCGAGGCCTTGAAGCAAAGTACGCGTCACTTTCTTCGGGATTAATGTGCGCTACCGTTCCTGTTATGCGAATCTGCCGCTCCAATGCGGGCCAAAAAAACAACAAGGATGCATGCGGATTACCCATTAGATCTTTTCCTTTTTGCGACAAGTAATTGGTGTAAAACACAAACGTACCCTCCGTTAAGGCCTTTAGATAAACCACACGAGCACTGGGAATGCCGTGGGCATTTACCGTCGATAAGGTCATGGCATTGGGTTCAATGTGTTTTCCCGTTACCGCTTCATCGAACCAACGGTTAAAACCTTCCATAGGATCCAAAAAATCAATAGGCTGGTGGTTACGATTGAAATCGGCGTGGGAATCCCGAAGCGTATCGACCGCCTTACTCATCGGTATCTTCAAAGGAGTCTTCTAATGCGCTCTCACCTTCCGCTTCAAGTAAATCTTCAAGGTCTTCCACGTCGCTAACGGTATCGGAGAATACAACCCCTTTGACAGGACTTGGCGAGGGTTCTTCTTCTTGAGGCTGCATTTTTCGAGGCGGTGCCACCTCATCATCCCGGTAGGAGAAAATTTCAACGATTGGAGAGGCAGCAATGGAAAGCACTTGAAAATCGATCATGAGGGTAGACAAACTTTCCTCCATTCTCAGGTAAGCCGTTTTTACATCCGGTGCAGATACTAAAAAATGCTGAGAAATTTTTTTCTGGCGTTCCCCATCCTCCTCATCCACTCCGTACGTGATTTTACATTTAAACCACTGGTCTGAGTCATCGTATTGAAAAATATCCTGCAAATCGGTTCGTGAGATCCCTGTAACCATGAATTCACCTCGAATGAACGAACCCAACTCCTCATAAATGCGTGCCTCAGCATCCGTGAAGGTCATGGCTGCCAATAAGTACGGTTCGTTCACCCGTTTCAGGGAACCGTTTTCTAACTGTTTTGTGTATTTAACCTTGACCGTAAACCAACTGTTCATAACGTTCTTTTAAGCTACAAAAATACGGAGCTTTTCGACAATAAAACGAGGTGTTGAAAAGTAATTATCCGCCCTTAAAGCCCTTCTTTTCCAAAGCCAAACGGCAGGAGATCTTTCACGGCTGATACGATGATCGTACGGTTGTCTTGGTTTACCAGGATGACCCGAATCGGTTTTCCTTGTCGGTTTTCAGATTCCAACATCACTTGACGGCACCCTCCACACGGAGAAAGCAGTTGTTTTTCTGGCATCAGGTCTCCCCGCGCCACGATGCACAAGGTTTGAATTTCAATACCAGGATAATTGGCCCCAATATAATTAAGCGCAACCCGCTCAGCACACAACCCCGAAGGAAAGGCAATGTTTTCTTGGTTGTTACCACAAATGATTTCTCCAGTAGCGAGGGATGCGGCAGCCCCTACTTTGAATTGGCTGTATGGCGCATACGCCCTACCCATGGCCAAAAAGGCCTCGGCCACCAAGGCGTGATCTTCAGAAGGCAGTTGATTCCAATGGGCCAAAGAAGCGTACTTAAATTGAAAGGTTTGTTCTGTATTCATAGATAGCTCCGTACGCGGTAGGGCCAGCAAGGTTACATTAATTCAGCCTGTGCCGTAGGATATAATCCACCTTTTGAAACAGATGAGAGGGTTTAAACGTCCGCCACTCGATTGCGTCTAATTCACCGCCCATCGCCACATAGGAGTCTATGTTCACCCGTTGCAGTTCTTTAGCCACGTGAGGATGCACATTGACTGCTGCAATCCAGCCGTCTTCAAGGTCTTCAAACCATTCCTCGTAATAACAATCGTCTGAGTAATGAAAATTTAAGACGTTTTCGAATAACAGAATAAAATACCTTATGCCCTGTTCCATCATCGGATTGATAACATTTGATTTGAGAACCATGATGTCGTTTTCAATGGCGTCGTTCCACTCGCCAAGGCACTCAATGACCGCTGCTCCTTGATCGTAGTCAACAAAGAGAATTTTAAGGTACAAGGTGGAAGAACCAAATTCATCCCATTGCGGATGGATGAGGTAATTATAAATGCTATTCTCAAAATGAAATTCACTGTAAATCCTACCGTAAAACGGTGATTTAGGATCCTCTGACGCCACGTAGTCTCCTTGCCAACGAAAAAAGGGTTCAATCAAATGCACGCACAAAGGTAAGGGCTCAATAAAAATAAACAAGGAATATCTAGAAATCCTTACCTTCGTGTTCACGCTATGGGTAAAGACAAATTACAGCGGTTCGCAGCCATCAAATCCTTTGAAAATGTACTTGAAGTGGGTCATCAGGAGCCTCTAAAACAAAAAGGAAATTGGAACGGGATATTTTTCAAAAAAAACCGACCCATTGTAGTGGAATTGGGGTGCGGCAAGGGAGAATATAGCGTGGGTATGGCAGAAATATTTCCGGACAAAAACTTTATTGGCATAGACATCAAAGGAAATCGCTTGTACATCGGGGCGCGAGATGCCTTGGACAAAAAGCTAGCGAATGTCGGTTTTCTTCGCACGCGTGTAGATTTTATCGAAGGGCACTTTGGAAAGAACGAGGTGGATGAAATCTGGCTAACCTTTTCTGATCCCCAACCCAAAAAACCCAAAAAACGATTGAGCTCACGGCTTTTCGTGGAACGGTATCGGTCCTTTTTAAAACCAGGCGGAGTCGTTCACATGAAAACGGACAGCGATGTGCTGTTTGACTTCACCATGGAGCAAATAGCGGAATTTGCCTATCCCATGGTGGATTACCGTCCCGATTTGTATGCCTCATTGCAGGAGGAACAGGATCCGGTAAAAAAGGCCATTTTCGGAATTAAAACGCATTACGAATCCTTGTTTCACGCCAAGGGACACGTCATTAAATACGTAAGTTTTACTATACATTAACCTTATGGAAGTCGCATATTTACTCGGAGGAATGGTCTTGGGTGGCCTGTTAGTTTACCTCTATTTTAAGGGCCGTACCTCTGGCCAAAACGGACTAACTGCTACCGGTGAGGCTTCCGTACCCAAAGCAACCTATGATTTAGCCGTACAAGAGTGGAATAACGAGCGGAAGCTACTGACTGAAGCGCAGCAAACGATTCAACAGTATGCCACGGACATTGCGACCTTGAAAGAAAGAGAAGTTGGATTGGAAAAACGCATTCAAATTTTTCAAGAACAGGTGGAAGAAATGAAAATTACCATGAAATCGGAGTTCAAGAATTTGGCTACGGAAATTATGGATGAAAAGCGTAAGTCTTTTGTCGAAGAGAATAAGAAAGAAATGACGGGAATTTTGGAACCTTTGAAAACGGATTTAGGGAAGTTCAAGCAAAAGATTGACGACAACCGTGAAAAAGAAATTTCCGAGTATACTTCATTGAAAAAAGAAATTGACGGCTTACAAAAACTAAATCAACAACTCAGCGATGATGCCAAAAATTTAGCTACGGCGTTAAAAGGCGATGTAAAAATTCAAGGCAATTGGGGTGAAGATCGGTTGTTAACCATTTTGGAGGCAGAAGGCTTGCAGGAACATATTGATTACGGGAAGGAAGTTTCTGTCAATGACGAAGATTTGAAACGTCAACGTCCTGATTTTGTGGTGAACATACCGGGAGGTCGGTGTTTGGTTATCGACTCCAAGGTTTCCTTGACGGCCTACGCTGCCTATTTTAATGCGGACACCTTGGAAGTAAAAAAACTCGCTTTGCAAGAGCATCTTAAGAGCGTAAGAAACCACATTGAATTGCTATCAGGAAAAAATTACCAAGCCATATTCGGGGCAAAATCACCGGATTATGTATTTCTATTTATGCCCATTGAAGGGGCGTTAACGTTGGCCTTAAACGAAGATCCAACCCTTTTCGAATCGGCCATGAAAAAACAAATTGTTTTGGTAACGCCCACGAACCTAATTTCCACGCTTAAAATCGTTAAAATGATGTGGCAACGCGACAATCAAACGAAGCAAGTGGAAGAGGTGTTTCGATATTCGGGGGATTTGTACAATAAATTCCTTTCGATTCTCGAAGACCTTAATCGCATGGAAAACGCCCTGAATGCAGCTCAAAAGAGTTTTCAAGAATTCAAAAATGGCCTTTCAGCCGGATCAACCCGAGGCGCTACGGTACTAGGAAAAATAGAAAAAATTGGTGCGTTACAATCCAAATACAAAAAAAACCTTCCCGAAAACTACCGGCGAGAATTAGACGCCCTACCGGAAGAAATAACCCCCAAAGGGTTTAGCATTGCTGCGGTAGATATCGATGATGCCCACATTGAATCGGAAGAACATGAACCTGAAGAATAGTATTTATTACGGTGCCGAAGGCCGCGCCAGCTTATTTGATTTAGAAATCCCGGAACCATGGAACAAAGAACTCATTCTCTTTTGTCATGGATTTATGGGGTTCAAAGATTGGGGGGCTTGGCCTTTAGTTCAATCATATTTTGTTCAACAAGGCTACGGATTTGCGAAATTAAACCTCTCACACAATGGCGGAACTACAACCGATGGCATTGATTTTCCGGACGAGGAGGCCTTTTCAAACAACACCTATAGCAAAGAGGTGGAAGACCTAACTCGGTTGCGTAAGCAGCTACTAACGATGGTTAACCCGAAACGCACGCACCTCATCGGACATTCCCGCGGTGGAGGAAGTGTGGTACTACATGCGCAAGAAATGCCATGTGACTCCTTGGTTCTTTGGGCCTCTATCTCGGATATAGCCACCCGATTTCCTGAGGAGGATTCTTTAAAAGAATGGAAAGAAGTGGGCTTCCGAACCGTATTAAATGGCAGAACAAGGCAGTATTTGAAACAAAACTACAGTCTCTATGAGGATTTTGTGGCCAATGCCGCTTCCCTATCGATTGAAACGGCTATTCAACAGGCTTCCATTCCCCTGTTGGTGATTCATGGTGATTCCGATGCCTCCATTTCCCCTGTGGAAGCAGAGCGCTTAGTGATTTGGGGTAAGGGTTCGTTACACCTTATTCCTGGAGCGGACCATGTGTTTGGAGCAAAACATCCTTGGAAGAAAAGCACGCTACCTCCTTTGCTGGAAAAGGCCTGTTCCCAAACCTTAGCCTTTTTGAATTCATAGGTTCCCTTTTGAATTTGGTAAAAACTAACTACCTTTGTGTGGGGTAAGTCTTTTACGACCAGCTCCCTCTTAATCCTCCAGGACGGGAACGTAGCAAAGGTATGAGGTTGTAGCGGTGCGATAAAAGTAGCTTACCCTTTCTTTTTTGGACATTAGGACGATAAAACAATCGGATATTAAGACGTTAAGATATTAAGACGATTAGACGTTAGGATAATTAAGAATCTTTAAATCCTAAAGTCCTGACGTCCTAACATCATTTTTCACTACCTTTAACGTATGAAATGGATGCTATTGCTTTTAATTCCTATGGTTTTTGGTTGCGCTAAAAGCACATCGTGTACGGCAGCGATACAAGGAAAAGTAAAGAATTACACCGGACTTGATGGATGCGGCTGGGTCATTGAAGCCAATGGAAAAACATTTGAACCCGTCAACCTCAATGATTTCGATCAAAAATTCAAAAGCGACAATAAAAAAATTTGGTTTCATTACGAACCTTTTGCGGCAGGTTCCATTTGTATGGTAGGGGAAACCATTAAAATCACTTGTATCGAAGAAAAGTGAATAACCCTGCCTTTTCCCATGCTGTTTCGCTTCGCACGAGCCTCACCTTCATCGTTGGATTTTGGGGACTTTTTGCCTTGGGTTCCCTTCGCTTGGAAATACATGCATTAGGTGCTCCTTCCGATTCAGGGAAATGCCTCTTGCACCAGCGCTTTGATCCCCCACTCGGCTACCAACGTACGTCCCAACGCAGCGATTCTTGGCCGTCTTTCTTGAGGAATTTACCGTTAAAACCCCTAAACGCTTTGGTGCAATATTACGACGGAGGGCATAAACCAAACCCGAATACCTACCTAGCCGTTGTTGATTTACCCATCGGAAAAAAAGATTTACATCAATGTGCAGACGCCATCATGCGTTTGCGTGCAGAATACCTTTTCAGTCAAGGAAAATTCCCGGAAATACAGTTTCGGCAAGCCAGTGGGAAAACCTTAGCGTACCTTGCGTGGTTGGGAGAACGAAGGCCGGATAAAAACAACCTTTGGTCCTACCTCGAAAGCGTATTCAATACCGCTAATACGACTTCACTGAACCAACAATTAAAAAGTAAACCCCTTTCATCCCTTGAAATCGGCGATGTGTTCATTACCCCTCCCCCGCCGGGGTATGCTTATGGGCATGCAATTATCGTAGTAGATCTGTGCCTTAACGCCGAAGGTCAAAAGAAATTTATATTGGCCCAAAGCTACATGCCTGCGCAAGAAATTCAGATCTTGGACAATCCAGCCCATCCCGGAAGTCCTTGGTATGATCTCGATTTTGGTCAAACCTTGGATACCCCTGAGTGGGCGTTCACTTCATCACAACTAAAATGCTTCGAATGAAAACAGTGTTTTGCCTCCTTGGCCTTTTCATGGTAAATTGCCTATCCTCTTGTAAGAAAGGGGGATGCATAGCCCACGAAAAAATGGCTTGTGAACTTATCGATATTGACCCAAGCTATTATGATCCCGTTTGTGATTGCCAAGGCAATACCTACCAAAACGAAGCGGTGATCCAATGCATTGATGGAAAAACAAAATACAAAAAAGGAAAATGTAAATAGCGCATTCCTCGCGCGAGAATCCCTACCTTTGCCTCGATGAAAATTTCCGCCTCTGTTTACAGCGACGCAGGACAACCATTCGAAGAAACCATTCGTTCGCTCGATGCCCATCAGGTGGATCTATTCCATGTGGACTGCAACGATGATTTATCGGTATTTGACGACATCTTAACCCTTCGGAAAATAAGTCAGATTCCCATAGACCTTCACATCATTACGCCAACGCCTTCACGTTTTTACCACCGATTATTAGAAGTTCCCGTCGAATACGTTACGTTTCAATTGGAACCCCTGAAAGAACCCTTGCTTTGGCCAGAAGGACTAACCGCAGCAAAAGGCGTAGCCATCACCACACCTACTTCTGTAGATGTTTTCGACGAACACCAAGCCTGCGATTTCATCCTCATTATGGCTACCATTCCAGGACAATCGGGAGGTGTTTTCGATAAAGAGAACTTTAAAAAAATCAGGACGTTCAGAAAACGGTATCCCAATAAATCCATCCATGTCGATGGTGGCGTAAATGGTGAAGTATCATTTATCCTCAGAAACATGGGGGTTAGTACAGCCGTTTCGGGTTCTTATTTATTCAAAGGACCGAGTATTGGACATGCCTTAATGAACCTGACCTCTCGCAACCACGAATCGGCGTTTCGAATTGAAGACTTCATGATTCCCTTGGAGGAATGCCCCGTGGTCAATCTTGAAGGATGCGATACCTTAACTCTTTTGACGGAAATTGAACAGGGTAAATTAGGCTTTTGTCTGGTAACGGAAATAAACAACACCCTTCATGGTATCGTTTCCAGCGCAGACATTCGAAAGGCCTTGCTTCATCAGTTGAAAACCAAAGAACCAATTACGCCAACGGGCCTCGTGAATCGATCTCCACGCGTGATTCAATCCGACGATTCGGTCATGGACATGCTGCGCACGTTAAAGAAAGCTCCCTTTCCCGTGATGTATCTTCCCGTCGTAAATCGACAAAACCAAGCCGTTGGAATCGTTACCTTTGTAAACCTCATAAAAGGGGAATTATGATTATAAAACTAAAATCTACCGTTTCTGAACCCATGGCTCAGGCCTTGGCAACAGAACACCATGCCTTTTTACTTTTCGACGGAACCCATACCTTAATCACAGGATCTTCGATTAAAACTTTGCCCGCAGGACTTGAAGAAGTCACGGAAAACCATTGGGTTTTTTCGAACGATATGCAATTGTCCAGCCGTACGTATCGAAACGAAAAAAGAGAAATTTCTTTCGGAAAGACCGTCATTGGTGGTCGGACAAAGCATACGGTACTCATTGGAGGCCCTTGTTCGGTAGAATCGGAAGAACAAATCAAAAGTGCGGCAGAATTATTAGTAATGCTTGGATTAAATACGTTGCGGGGCGGGGCATACAAACCGAGAACGAGTCCTTATTCTTTTCAAGGCATGGGACTGGAGGGGTTACGTTTGCTGTCAAAAATGAGGGAAGCGTATGGATTAACGGTGATTACGGAGGCACGGGATGCTACGCATATCGAAGAAATCATTGAACACACGGATGTAATTCAAATCGGTGCGAAAGCCATGTACGATCAAGGAATTCTTAGGGCCTGTGCCAAGATCAAAAAACCGGTGTTGATTAAACGCGGTTTCGGTACAACACTCCAAGAATTGGTACAAGCCGCGGAATTCATCCTGTCCGGCGGTAACCCCAACGTAATGTTGTGTGAGCGCGGCATTCGAACCTTTGAAACGGGTACCCGATTTACGCTCGATTTGTGCGGGGTTGCTTGGCTTCAAGAACATACGAATTTACCCATTATCCTAGACCCTTCGCATGCCATGGGATATGCCTACGGTGTTCCTGCTTTAGCTAAGGCGTGCGTGGCTATGGGCATTGATGGTTTACTGATTGAAACCCATCCCAATCCTTCTATCGCTAAATCGGACGCCTCACAGCAACTCACCTATGAAGGATTTGAATCCCTATACCATGAATTAAAACCAATAGCCCAAGCCGTGGGTTATTCGATCGTATGATGCATTTAGAACAGAACATAAAAGGCCTTTGCGCTAAGCACGGGATTCACTATAATGATTTTATGGCCGACCTGGAAGTGGATGAAGTACATGAATTAACCCTCTTTGATCTTCAAGCCATTGCCGAAGAATACCAGATCGATCTAATGGCCTTGCTTTTCAAACCCGTTTATCACAGTGAACCGTTAACGAAAAAGCTAAAGAAAATAGCTTGTTTAATTGTAGACGTAGACGGCGTCATGACCGATGGAGGAATGTATTGGAGCGAACAGGGGGACCAAAGTAAAAAATTCAATACCAAGGATGGCTTAGGCCTTTTGGAACTTACAAAAAAAGATTTTAAGGTTGGAATAATTTCTTCAGGATTCACCCAAGTCATTGTACAAAAGCGTGCGGAACTTTTGGGTATCACCCATTGCTACGTTGGACAACAGCCAAAATTGGAAGTGTTAGCGTCCTGGTGCAAGGAATGGGGCATAGCCTTGGAAAACGTAGCGGTAATCGGTGACGACAAAAACGACATAGCCCTATTGAATGCCGTGGGATTAGCCGCCTGTCCCGCGGATGCCATCAATGAGGTAAAATCGATTTGCCCCATCGTTTTAGAAAAGAAAGGGGGCGAAGGGTGTGTTCGAGAATTCATCGATGCTTATTTACAACCTTACCTTAAATAAAGGGATGTTATGAAAATTGGAATTATCAGAGAAGGAAAGGTTCCATCGGATTTACGCGTAGCACTCTCCCCCAAACAATGCAAAGCGTTATTGACGCTGTACCCACACGTTCGCTTGGTTGTTGAAGAGAGCCCCATTCGTACATTTTCTGATCAATCGTATCGAGACGAGGGCATTGAGGTGGTTAGCCATGTAGCGGATTGCGATATGTTACTTGGTATTAAAGAAGTCCCTAAAGAACAGTTAATCGCCCAAAAAACATACTTGTTTTTTTCTCATACCATCAAAAAACAACCCTATAACCGTGAGCTCCTCAGAACCATTCTCGATAAAAAAATTACCTTAATCGATTATGAGGTCATTCGGGATAAACATCGAAATCGATTGATTGGTTTTGGTCGTTATGCGGGGATTGTTGGTGCCTACAATGCGTTTCTCACGTATGGATTAAAACACGGAACGTTTAACTTGAAGCCAGCGAATCTATGCGAGAACCGCGATGAGGTGGAACAAGAACTTAAAAAAGTAGCATTACCACCCACGTTTCGATGTTTGGTTACTGGGTATGGACGGGTTGGGCACGGAGCAAAAGAAATCATCGATCTATTACCCATAACCGAGGTGAGTCCAGAAGAATTTTTAACCGAAACGTTTAGTGAGCCTATATTTTGTCAATTAGAAGCCAGCGATTATTTCGAACATCCGGACCATCCTTTTGATAAACCCTCCTTCTATTCGGATCCCAGTGGATATCAATCTACCTTAGTCTCCTATGCTGAACAAGCGGACCTATACATGCCTTGTCATTATTGGGACAACCGTTCTCCGAAATTACTCACTCAAGCAGACTTACAACGCTGTCAGCGATTACAGGTTATTGCCGATATTTCGTGTGATGTTAATGGTCCCATTGCTTCAACGGTGCGGGCATCAAGCATTGCTGACCCAATTTACGGGTACGACCCAACTACCGGAGCGGTGTGTGATTATCGATTACCGGTAGCGATTGCCGTAATGGCGGTGGATAATTTACCTTGTGAATTGCCTAAAGATGCCTCCGAGGATTTTGGTGCGGAATTGCTGAAGCATGTTTTTCCCCGTTTGTTTGGCGAAGACCCCGATCGAATAATACATTACGCCACGGAAACGACCCAAGAAGGAGAATTGAATGAGCCTTTTGAATACCTAAAGGATTATGTTGAAGGCAACTAAACGCGTTCGTTGGATGCTTTAACATCTTGCTCTTTAACCAATAAATACCAGAAAAACCCAGCTAAGATAAAGGCACCGGGAAGAATTAACATACCAATGCGAAGGTTGTTGTTAAAATGGTCCGAAACACGGCCCACCAATTCTGGAGACCAT
>JBJTWF010000083.1:0-4410 GCA_046081565.1 Flavobacteriales bacterium
CTCCTTCATGTACCATGGTTACCAAATCGCGATGTAATCCAACGGCATTCATGAAAATAAAAGGCACACCGATTTCATACAACGGATAATTATATCCTCCCGGTGCCTTACCCGTTTTTGATTCTAAGTCCAAATGCCCCATGGTTTGCATCGTTCGTAAACAATCGGCAAAATAGGGGTCCATTTCGTTGAAAATTGTGATTGTTTTTTCAAGCATTTCTTCGCCGTTCGCAAAGGGCTTGAGCGGCTCCTTTCCATCCGGATCTACCTCTACATCCCAGGGTTTAAATACGGTTTTTCCCAGTTTATCTAGTTTTTTTTGTTGAATGGCCTTGACCATGGGTACAACTTTTTGAGCCACCGCCTCATGAAAGTCAAAACAAGCCTCCTTCGTGTAATCAAAACGTCCCATGCTTTGGAACATGTAGTCTCGGAAATTTTCAAAACCCGCATTCTTCGCCAATTCATGCCTTTTCCCTATGAGGTCCGTAAAGAGGTCATTCAACGCATTGATGTCCTGTCGTCTTCGCTCCGACATTTTTTCAAATACTGCTTTACGTGGGTCTTCTTGCTGGCTTTTTAAGTGCACCGATGCTTGTTGCATCGTTAAGGTTTCCCCTTCGTGGGTAATGGTTTGGGCGGCACTTATGCTACCGTATTCTTGCGATTTTTCTCCTAAATACGCTTCAATGGGTATGTTTTCTTCACGGAATAAATCGAGCTGTACCTGCACGGTTCGAAAATAAATCGCAAACGCCGGTTCCTTCGAGAGCTCTTTGTTGAATGGACTGGCCATCATTTTTTTGTTTAGCTCGTTGGATAGGGGGGCTAATTGGGGTTGAATTTCACTAACGAAATATTGATAGGCTGTCGTTAGTTCAGGTTTCGTAGTGTCAATTGACATTTTTATATAACGCCAGGCACCATTCTCCTCCAAAAAGGCATCTAATTCGCTGGTATCCTCTATCCACTTTTTATATTCCGCTAACGTCGATAACGGTCTCTCTTGTAATTCCTTGAAAAAAGGTTCAATGTCTTCAAACGACCCTAAATTTAATTGTGAAGGGAGATAGGTTCGTTTAATTTTAGGTAATTCCATCCGATTTATTTATCACAAAAATAGGAAAAAACAACCCCTGGCGGCGTCCAAAACCACCTATTCCAAAAAAGCGATAACGAACTCCTACTGTTTTACAAAACGAACAACGACCGCGCGTTTTTCATTGTAAATCCCTAGAAAATATTCTCCAGCGGCAATTTTATGGGAAAGTTCAATGGTATTTTTGACCATACCGTTTTGGGCACCCAGCGTAAAGGTAGAAATCATCTTCCCTTCGAGGGTAAATAACTTTCCTTCCACTTGATCCCCATGTACGCCTTGAATTTCAAGCTCAAAAATTCCGTTGTTAGGGTTGGGATACAACAGGGCAACATGTAATCCCGCTGCGTTTTCTTCAATCCCTTGGGTTGCTTCCACCGTAACTTGAATGCTACCAATGCATCCATTAACATCTTTGACATAAACAGTGTACGTTCCAGGCGCAAGCGTGGTAAATAAATTGCCAGAATAATAGTTGATTCCATTGATGCTGTACGTGTAGGGCATGTTCCCCCCCGTTCCCGTGACGGTAATGGTTCCGTTAGTTCCCGTAGAGGCAGTAGAAACCCCAGAAGCGATCACTTGGGTGGGCGCAACAACAGTGGTTTGAAACGTTTGGGTACAACCATTCGCGTCTTGAACGGTCACCGTGTAGGCTCCAGCAGCTAAATTCAAAAAGTTTGCGGTTGCACCGAAGGCCCCACCGTTTAAGCTATACGTATATGGGGACGTTCCTCCTGTAGTGGAAGTTGTAATCGTACCGTTACTCTGACCATAACACGTAATGGCTCCAGGAATGGCATTTAATGTTAAAGCACTTGGTTCTGTAATGGTAACGGAAACACTACCAATGCATCCATTAGCATCTTTTGCATATAAGGTGTATGTCCCAGCACCTAAGTTTCCAAAAGCATTGCTCGCTCCGTAAGAAATTCCATCCTGAGAATAGGTATATGGGTTTTGTCCTCCGGTGGCAGTCACCTGAGCCGTTCCGTTAGTTTGACCAAAACAAGTAATGGCTGTTGGGGTGGCCGTGGCGGTTATGCTGGTGGTAGGGCTGAGGGTAAAGGTGCCGCTTCCAGAACATCCTGTATTGTCATTTACGGTATAATTAATGACACCAGCGCCTAGGTTGCTAAATACATTGCTCCCTTGGTTTGCCCCTCCGTTTATTGCGTAAGTATAGGGGCTTGTGCCTCCATTCACACTGAACGTAATTTGTCCATTGTTAGTCGTACAACTTGGTGGTGTGTTGACGGTGTAGGTAATATTTAAAAGGTTATTCGGTACGGTGAGCGTGTACGTGTAAGCATCGTTGCAAATGTTTTCGTCCGGGTTGGTACCATTTACGGTTGTAGAAGTCAATACAACGTTGTTTGAACCGGCTCCGACACCGGATATGGTAATGAAAATAGTGTCCGTTGCACCAACGGATGTTAGTGTATTGGAGGTATAATTTACGGACGTTGACGCACCATTTCCTACCTGCCATGTAAACGAACCGCTTGTAATCGCCGTGGTTCCATTGTTTTGAACAATGACCCCTATTTGGGCAGATGAACCGCAAAGTGCATTTGGGTTTACGGGATACGCGCCGACAACGCTAGCGTCGAGTGCATCGGCATCCATGCGTATAGCAGCCACTCTTGAACGCGTAGAATTAGCGTCTCGGTAGACTCCAGTGTAGTAAAAGGTAACCCCATCGAAGTCATCAATTGCCATGTGATGATAATCACCCCAGCGTGTGTCGCCTGTTTTCGACGAAGCACCGGCGATGATCGTCGTTTCGGTCATGGTCATTTGCCCCAGGGGGTCGCATGGTTTTCTGCCTGTCATTTTAATCGAAGGGAAATCACCCGCGGTATTACTTGAAGTGGAATAAGCCATGATGATGTTACCGTTTTTATCGATATTGATGGCTGGCATCCACCGGTTGGTGGTGCCCGGTGCATAGGTTCCTTCTTGGTAAAGGCTCCAATTTGCCGTCGTACTTCCACTGGGTCTTCGTAACTCACACCAACGAATTCCCGCGCGATCGCTACCGTTTACATCGGTTGCAAGACAGGCTAGAATGGTTTGGTGGGTGTTAAAAACACGCATGGGAGATTTAAACATTACGGTTTCCCGCAAGGGGTCAAGTTTCACCGTCGTTCCCGGTTGGGGTACACATGTGAAACTGGTTAGTCCACATAATTTGGAGTCTATTTCTGCAATGGCAATGTCTTGAATTTTCGCAACGGTTGCGGAAGTATTTGTCCAGTTAATGGTCATTTCCCAAAGTTCTATCCAATCGTTGGTTGGACTGTCCGGAGAACCATTGCTGTGGGATTCGTCATCTCGGTGACGAATAAATAACGGTTTCATACCGGCAGGAGCCGTTAAATCGCCTTCGAGGTCTACCGGTGTGATGGATTGAAATCCAAATCCATTCAAGGAATAACCGATTGGGATGCCAATGAAAGGAGAAGCAGCACCGGTAAGTAAACTGCTCAATTTCATAGCGTAAATCCTTGGTGGGCCTCCTTCGTTGGTAGAAACCAAGAAGGCATCAGAAGTAGGGCAGAATCCCCATTTTGGATAATCAGGAAAGCTCGGACACGTAAATTGATAGGTGTAATAGGCCCCCTGTGGATTATTAGTTTGTGAAACGTGAAGCAACAGTTTATTTCCTGTTGCAGAAAATTCCATTAAAAACCAACGTCGTGCAGGTTTATAAAAAAGAACGATGGGATCACCATAACCTGCGGGACCACCTAATGATTGCATGGTGGTGGAACTCGCAATCGTCGCTCCTGTATTTTTGTTGAAGATTCGAAAAACGGCACCTCCGCCAGAATTGGTGGATGCCATGGTAATGGTACTGTCGGCGTCAACCGTTGGATCTGGAGGGGACATGTTTTGACCAAGGCCTAGTCCTTGCCAAACAATCGTTGCCGAAGTGGCTTTTTCTGTATTTTCATGTTGCTGCCATACCCAATCCGGCAGGTGCGTTTGGGATTGATCCACGATCACCTCATCCCGTCCCTTAAAATTCGGTTTAATAACGGTATGGTTTGGTTGGGCCGCTTTAAGTTCGATGGGAACCATGTGGCTAATAACGGGACTAAAATTTCCATAAAATTCTGAGACTTGAGCCTTCCCGAGTGTAAGCGATCCAAAGGTAGAGAGGAGGAGTAAAAGTTTTTTCATAGGTTACATTTAACCCCCGAAAGTTACATTAAATTTGTCCTATAATGTTCAATTTATTTGAATTGTTAATAAAAGAATATTAGCAACATGGCTTTTCAAATTCTTTTTTCTCCGACGAAAAA
>JBJTWF010000084.1:0-2653 GCA_046081565.1 Flavobacteriales bacterium
GGTCACCACAAACGATGCCTCTTTACTTTTTGATGGCAAGGCTCAATACAGTTGTATGCCGAACGGAAGCGGTGGAATTGTAGATGACCTCATCATATATCGCATTAGAGAAGAAGAATACCTGCTCGTAGTAAATGCTTCCAACATTGAAAAAGATTGGAATTGGATTGCTTCCCATAACACCGATGGCGTCGAAATGGAAAATGCTTCCGATGACTATGCTTTACTTGCCATTCAAGGACCAAAGGCAGCAGAGGCGATGCAATCGCTAACGGAGGTTAATCTTACTGATATGGGCTACTATACCTTTGCAAAAGCTTCTTTTGCTGGGGTTTCAGGAGTTATCATTTCGGCCACAGGGTATACCGGTTCAGGAGGATTCGAAATCTATGTTCCCAACGAAATGGCGCTCAAGGTATGGGATGCTGTTTTTGCGGCTGGAGAGCCATTTGGAATTAAACCCATTGGCCTTGCAGCACGAGATACTTTACGGCTTGAAATGGGATTTTGCCTGTACGGAAATGACATCGATGATACCACATCCCCGATTGAGGCTGGTTTAGGATGGATTACTAAATTCACCAAGGATTTCATCGATTCTGAACGGTTAAAATCACAAAAAGAACAAGGGGTATCGCGTAAACTAGTCGCTTTTGAAATGATTGACCGTGGTATTCCAAGACACGATTATCGCATTCTCGATTCGAATCAAACCCCGATTGGAAAGGTTACCTCGGGTACCATGTCGCCCTCGATGAAAGTCGGCATTGGATTGGGATATATCGAAACGTCACACGCGATTTTGGGAACCGAAGTTTTTATTGAGATTCGAGAAAAAGGCGTTTTAGCAAAAGTGGTAAAACTTCCGTTTTACAAAAAGTAACCTAGGAAAGTCCTAGCATTTTCTTTTTAAGTTTCACATCGGCCGGCGCATTACCCAACCAGATGGACCAAAGTGCTTTTTTAAATTCTAACCCTTCTACTTTACCTTTAAAGGTGCCGTTAATCATTATCTGTACCCCAACGTTTGGACGATAAATTAAAAGTATATCATCTTTGTTTTTAATTTCTGCACTAAAAAAGGTTTTGAAGGCCGTCATTTGATCTGCAGTGGCCTTTCCATGAGATGCTTTCGCAAAACCTTCCTTTACCGATTCATTAAACTTCTCTCGGGTTACCATCGAAGAAATGATTTTGATGTTAATTACCTGTACCTCGTTAGCATTAATAATTTTGTTAAAATCTGAGGTCTGAGAAGGCAGATACAAAGCGGAAACATAAAGATTCATTCCGTATTTCGTTCGAATACCTGCTCCATTGTAATTGACCATTTGACCTTTGATATCCATTTTCTTTTGGAAGGTAGCACCGCTAATAGTGACTTGAGCTGTCATTAGAAATGAGGCTCCAATAAAAATAAGGGCTGATAAAAAACGCATTGAATTCATAATTTTAAACTTTAAGTTCACAAATAAAAGAATAAAAATTAAATTTAACCTGAAAATATTATTAAAACGAAAAATTATGTTTGCCTACGCCCTTATCCTAGCTGCCCTATCCTTGGGAGTTCTTTTTAAAATTGACGGTAGAAAAAAGAACTTTATCGCCTCCAATACCTATGGAAACGTATTCCTCATCGGTGGAATTTTTCTTGCCATTAACTATGGCGCTTTTCGTTTTCTAAAAAACGGTGAATGGATGGACGATCAGTTCCAAACGTTTTGTTATCTTCTCGTTGCAACCTCCGTATTACTCTCCCTCATCTTGAGCGTTTTATTCGTACTTAGTGCGCGTAATTCGGCAGGAAAACTAGGAAAATTCGTGGGTTACCTCTGGGTGATTCTATCCTTGGGAGGAGGGTATTTTGGCTACCAGAAAGCTTCTAAAGTCAATGACGGTTGGACTAAAGAAAAAATAGAACGTGTGAAAAACAACATCCCATCGGAGTACAACGCTGAATGTGCTTTTAAATACATTCAAACCAAATACAAAGACCCCGCCGCCTATGATGCTAGCCTTGAAAAGGACCGTGAAAACCGTGAAAAAAGCTGGAAAAATACGTGTTTAAAGTGTGACCCCGTTCAAGAAAAAAAGCAAACCTTGGTGGTCGATGGCCTCCCCGATTAGTCGATAATACTATTTTGCACGTTTGCCCGTTTGGGCTTCCGTGAAACTTAAAAACTTACACCACCTCGATCAACCACGCCTTAGGCTTTTACATCATGGATCCCGAAGTTTATCGGACGCTGAACTTGTTGCTATTGTTCTTAACCAAGGATCTAAAGGTCAAAACGCTAAGGATTTAGCTATTGCTTTAATGGCTCGATTTAATAACGATATTCAAAAACTTTTTAGCGCTACCCAATTTGAATTAACCCAATTTTTAGGAATTGGAACGGTAAAAGCTACCCAGCTTCTAGCCTGTTTTGAATTAGGAAGAAGGCTTTCAAGAAGCCCAATACATAAACCCATCATCATTAAAAATTCTTTGGATGTATTCAACCACCTTAAAAGTTTGCTGTCGTTGCTTGCCCATGAAGAATTTGTAGTCTTGTTGCTTAATAATAACAACGAAATCATTCATTCACATTGCTTGTCTCGAGGTGGCCTTACCGCAACCGTAGCCGACGGGCGTGTATTGTTCAAAATTGCA
>JBJTWF010000085.1:0-6692 GCA_046081565.1 Flavobacteriales bacterium
GAAAAAATGACGTTACCTCTTTTATAATTGCCAAAATAATAACAAAGCGTCCAAGGAAATTTCAAATGCTCTTTTGGCTCGTCGATTAATCGGCGTAGTAGCGAATCCTCCTACGCTTTTTATTGCGTATAAACGTAGTACAGAATATTTGCCCCCATTTTCAAGGCTTGTTGTCGTTTATCTTCGGGGTCGTTGTGTACCCGTTGGTCTTCCCAACCATCGCTAAGGTCCGTTTCGAAGGTGTAAAGCAGGCATAAACGCCCTTCGTGGAATAACCCAAAAGCTTGAGGGTTTTTACCATCGTGTTCGTGAATTTTTGGAAGACCGGGAAAGCTGTATTTCACCTTGTAAATCGCGTGGTTTGACGGGAGTTCCTGTAATTCTTTTTCAGGAAATACTTTTTTTAATTCCGCACGGATGTATTGATCCATTCCATAATTATCATCAATATGGAGAAAGCCCCCACCCAATAAGTAGGTGCGTAAATTTTCGGCTTCCGCTTTCGAAAAAACAACGTTTCCATGCCCGGTCATGTGCACAAAAGGAAAGAGAAATAAATCTCGACTCCCTACATCAACATAGGGAACCTCAGCGGAAATGCGAGTACCTAAATTTTTGTTGCAAAAGGCGATGAGGTTTGGTAAGGCGGTTGGGTTTGCATAATAATCACCACCACCGTTGTATTTGAGTACGGCCAGGCTATAATTCCCTTGACCCATGGTATAAATACTTATCCAAAAACAACTTGCCAAGAAGACCTTTTTCCATGCCATAAGAACAAAGTTACGTTTTACTCCGACGTCTCAAAAGCTATTAACATTTAATATCGAAAATTGTGTAAAAATAGAGGGTAGTTCATGCCTATTCCATTATCGTTTTTAGTGTATTTTTGTGCACCTTTAGCACTCAAAATAAGGTAACGAAATTTGTAAAAATGCCAAAAGACACCTCCCTATCTTCCGTACTCATTATTGGCTCCGGGCCCATCGTTATTGGTCAAGCGTGTGAATTCGATTATTCAGGTTCTCAAGCGGCCCGCTCCCTTCGCGATGAGGGGATCGAGGTTACCTTAATCAATTCGAATCCGGCTACGATTATGACGGATAAAGTGGTGGCAGACAATATTTATTTAATGCCATTGGAACCCGAAAGCATCCTTGAAATTCTCTCCAAGCATTCCATTGATGCGGTCTTACCTACCATGGGAGGGCAAACGGCGTTGAATTTGTGTATTACCTGCGACGAAATGGGAATTTGGCAGGACCATGGCGTACGCATTATTGGGGTGGATATTAAAGCGATAGAAATTACGGAAAATCGAGAAGCCTTTCGAAATTTAATGAATGAAATCGGTGTACCGATGGCTCCCCAAAAAACTGCAAAATCGTTCTTAGAAGGAAAGGAAATAGCGCAAGAATTTGGATTTCCATTGTGTATACGTCCGAGCTACACCTTGGGCGGATCCGGGGCCTCTATTTTATACAAACCCGATCAATTCGATACCCTTCTAGAAAGAGGATTACAGTTGTCTCCCATACACGAGGTCATGATTGATAAAGCCTTGTTGGGGTGGAAAGAATTTGAACTAGAACTGCTCCGAGACGACAATGATAACGTGGTGATTATCTGCTCGATCGAGAATTTTGACCCCATGGGTATTCATACCGGAGATTCCATCACGGTTGCCCCAGCGATGACCTTATCCGATACCACGTTTCAGAAAATGCGGGATATGGCGATTTTAATGATGCGCTCCATAGGTAATTTTGCGGGCGGTTGCAACGTACAATTTGCAGTTTCTCCAGATGACCAAGAGAATATCATCGCCATTGAAATCAATCCAAGGGTGTCGCGCTCCTCTGCCTTGGCGTCTAAAGCGACGGGGTATCCCATTGCGAAAATTGCTTCGAAATTAGCCATTGGGTATCAT
The DNA here is from genome assembly GCA_046081565.1 of Flavobacteriales bacterium. Taxonomy (GTDB): domain Bacteria; phylum Bacteroidota; class Bacteroidia; order Flavobacteriales_D; family Crocinitomicaceae; genus UBA952. The sequence continues at coordinate 1,931 of JBJTWF010000085.1, forward strand.
TTGGATGAGTTAACAAACCAAATTACAAAAACCACTTCGGCCTTGTTTGAACCAACCTTGGACTACGTTATTGTCAAAATTCCGCGATGGAATTTCAATAAATTTCCAGGTACGAATCGGGAATTAGGCTTACAAATGAAATCCGTAGGGGAGGTTATGGGCATCGGTAGGTCTTTCCAAGAAGCCCTACAAAAAGCCTGTCAGTCTTTGGAAATAAACCGTAACGGACTTGGTGCGGATGGAAAAGAACTCACAAATCAAAACGAGATTTTATCGAGTTTAGAAAAGCCAAGTTGGAACCGCTTGTTTCATATTTATGATGCGATTAAATTGGGGATTCCCTTTAAGACCATTGTCGAGAAAACAAAAATTGATATTTGGTTTCTCCGTCAAATTGAAGATTTGATAAAACTAGAGCGCGCCATGGAGCGTTTTTCCATCGATACAATTTCTAAAGAAATGTTGTTTGAAGCCAAGCAAAAAGGATATGCAGATAGGCAAATTGCTCATGTTTTAAGGTGTTTGGAATCCGAGGTATATACCAAGCGTTCCGAGATGGGCATCAAACGCGTATACAAACTGGTGGATACCTGTGCGGCAGAATTTGAAGCCCAAACGCCCTACTATTATTCCACCTTTGAATTTGAAAACGAGAGTAAGGTCAGTGATCGCAAAAAAGTCGTGGTATTAGGTTCTGGACCTAACCGAATTGGTCAAGGCATCGAATTTGATTATTCATGCGTTCATGGAGTTCTCGCGGCCAAGGAGGTAGGCTACGAGACCATCATGATCAATTGCAATCCAGAAACGGTTTCTACAGACTTTGATACGTCGGACAAATTATATTTTGAACCGGTATTTTGGGAGCATATTTATGATATTATTCAGCACGAAAAACCCGAAGGGGTCATTGTTCAATTAGGGGGGCAAACCGCATTAAAGCTTGCGGAAAAACTTCATCGATATGGGGTAAAAATTTTAGGGACTACATTTGAAGCACTGGATTTAGCGGAAGACCGTGGGCGTTTTTCCAAGGTATTGGAACAACTCCAGATTCCTTTTCCCCAGTATGGTGTGGTTGAAAGTGCCGAACAAGCGTTGGAATTAGCCGATGACCTTGGTTTTCCTCTTTTGGTTCGACCCAGTTATGTACTTGGTGGACAGAAAATGAAAATTGTCATTAACAAAGAAGAATTAGAACATCACGTCGTAGACATCCTAAACGAAATGGGTAGCAATCAAATCCTGTTGGATCATTTTTTAGGAGGGGCCATCGAGGCAGAAGCCGATGCCATTTGTGATGGGGAGGATGTTTATATCATTGGGATCATGCAGCATATAGAACCTGCTGGAATTCACTCTGGAGATTCATACGCGGTACTTCCACCGTACAACCTTGGTGATTTTGTGATGACACAAATTGAGGATATAACTAAGAAAATAGCGGTTGAATTACAAACGGTAGGATTAATTAACATCCAATTTGCGATCAAAGACGATAAGGTATACGTAATCGAGGCAAATCCGCGCGCTTCGAGAACCGTTCCCTTTATTGCGAAAGCCTACGATGAACCCTATGTTAACTATGCAACGAAAGTAATGTTGGGATTGAATAAGGTAAAGGATTTTACTTTTAATCCAAGACGGGAAGGGTATGCCATAAAAATTCCTGTATTTTCCTATGAGAAGTTTCCCGATGTAAAAAAAGAATTGGGGCCTGAAATGAAGTCTACTGGTGAGGCCATTCGCTTTATAAAAGATTTAAAGGACCCTTTCTTTACCAAGGTTTATTCGATGAGAAACATGCACCTATCCCGATAGTCCATGGGGATTGTCAAGCGAGATGCGCTCCGAACAACGGTAATTTCCTATGTTGGACTGGTATTAGGATACCTTAACAAAGCGTTTCTTTTTATTCTTTTTCTTTCTACGGTCGAGATTGGATTGGTGAATCTTCTTCTCACTACAGGGTTGCTTTTTGCTCAATTGACCAACTTAGGAAGCGTTTATGTTACCTGGCGCTTTTTCCCATTTTTTAGAAACGAGGAAAAGAAACACTATGGTTTTTTACTCTTCAACGTTCTGGTTGTGGGCGTTGGAATCCTATTGTACACCCTTCTTTTTTGGTGGTTTCAACCCAATATAACCGCCTATTTTCAGGAAAAATCTCCATTGTTTGTTTCATATGCCTGGTGGGTAATTCCTGTGGGGATTGGGAACGTAATTTTTATGCTGTTTGAAAACTATATGCGTGGGTTATTCAAGAACATTCTCCCGGTTTTTTTACAAGATATCATCCTTCGGCTTGTTACGACCGTTTTGTTGATTTTATACGCATTGAAGTGGATTAGCTTTCCTTGGTTTTTGTCAGCCTTGATGCTCAGTAATCTTCTACCAGCCATGGTGTTGTTCTTTTATTTGATTTGGAAAGGGGAGCTTACGTTTTCCTTACGCGATATCACGGTGCCCAAGCGTTTTCGGAAAATCATTGTTTCTTTCAGTTTGTTTTCCTACGTCAATACCATGGCTACGATATTGGTGGTTTCGATGGATGCAGTGATGATTGGAAGCATGATTGGTTTGGCTGCCACAGGAGTGTACACGACCATGGTTCAAATAACCAGTGCCACCTTGGTCCCTTTTCGATCCATGACCCGGGTCAGTGCTCCAATTGTGGCCAAACTATGGAAAGAAAAGGATTTAAAAGGATTACAAAGCATTTATCGGAAATCGAGTGGGGCAGGATTGTTTATTGGCCTCGTTTCCTTTTTAGTCATTTGGTTACCCGTCGAAGAATTGTTTTCCTTTCTACAGGCTGATTTTAAGGCTGGGATTCCTGTACTCCTGTTCTTGTTAATTGGTAGGGTAGTGGATATGTATTGTGGCTTGAATGGTATTATCTTTTCCACCTCTCGTAAGTATAAATATGACTTGTTATTTACGCTTTTCTTGTGTTTTGGGGTGTATGTTTTGAACCTTTTATTAATACCGAAATATGGAATTGCTGGAGTTGGATTTGCCACAGGCTTCATCTATGTCTTTTACAATTTTGCGCGCTCCCTGTATATTTACAGAGCTTATGGGCTGAACCCTTTTCATCTTTCGCAATGGAAGCCACTGGCCTTATTTGGTTTGGTCTTGATGATTTATTATATGCTACGGTTTTGGTTACCTTTTTCTCCAGATCTATCGTTGGCGCAAAAACTTCTGCGATTAATGGTGATTGAGGGATATGTATTATGCACTTTCATTATTCCAACGCTTTGGTTTAACTTGGAACCGGAATCCGCAGGTTATGCCCGTAGTTTTTTACAAGAAGTGAAAAGAAAACTGATTAAATCGTACTTTTGAATTATGAACGAACGATGGTTTGGTAAAGGCATTGGAATACTCTTAAGTATGTTGCTTTCTTGGTCTTCTTTTCAAGCCCAAAAAATGGAAATAGACGATTCCTTCGTGTTGGAACTTGGCTTGCCGAACGGTTTTACCAACGCTCCGTTTCGCAACATTATGCAAGGACTGGTTTATGTTTCTCCCATGTATCAGTATACCATGAAATCAGGTGTATCGCTTGGGGCGGGACTCCATTATTCCTATTTTAACATTAATCAATTTAGAATCAATCAAAAAATTTACGGTGGTATGCATAATGGTGCCGCCTTTGGAAAAGTGGGCTTTGAACGGTTTTGGACTCCTTCTTTTGCTACCGATTTTTCAATAAAGGTAGGGGCTGTTCAATCCGCGTTCTTTACCGATACCTTAAAAGCACAAGGCATTACCTATCGAAGTACTGTTTCTACGTATATTGAACCCAATATTGGGTTGTGTTTAGCCTCGGATGTTAATGCTTCTTTTCGTTTAACGATAGGATACGCTTTTTATGGATTTGGTTTTAATCCTTCCTATTTAGGTCTAAACTCAAGCCTTGGTTATGCAGCGTCTGAGTTAAAGAAGACAGCCTCCTTTCTTATCGTAGGTTTCGGTTATTCTCGCTATTTCAACGGAAAAAAAAGTTCCAACGTAGGATGGGATGAGGAGTAATTTATGCATTAAAAAAAAAGCTGCTTCCTCGGAAACAGCTTTTCGGTAAGGTCGTAAGGAGCTTATTTACACTTTAACCATTCCTGGATTAACTTATCTTGTTCCTCCTTGGATTTGTTCTTAATTAAATCCTCACAGGGCTTGAGTTTAGTTTTCCGATTCTCTTCGACTTTTTTCTTGTCCGCATCGGATTTAGCGGCCAAAAATTCTTTATTATTGTCTTCAGCCATTTTTTTACAGTCACAAAGACTCGGTTTACAAGAGGCTAACACCAATGAGGCTAGCACGAAGGCACTTAACGCAATGCTTTTCATAGATTAATTTTTTAATTCCTTACTCTGTTTAGGATTTTCAGGGGCCTCCATTTTGCGACACGCCCAAGCGATAGGGTGCAAGAATACTTGTTTTTTTTTAATTGCAGTTCATGTAAAAGAAAAAACCTTAGGTCTGAATCGCTCCAACATTATATCTTTTTTTTATCGGGCTGTGATTCGCCATTGAAATTCCCATGGAGATAATTTTACGCGTTTCAACGGGATCAATGATGGCATCTACCCAAAGCCTACTGGCGGCGTAGTACGGTGATATTTGCTCATCATATCGCGATTTTATTTTGTCGTAGAGTTCTTTTTCCCGAGCTTCGGTGATGGTTTCTCCTTTCGCTTTTAGGGTGGCAACTTCGATTTGTAGAAGCGTCTTTGCCGCTGCAGCGCCACTCATT
>JBJTWF010000086.1:0-6382 GCA_046081565.1 Flavobacteriales bacterium
ATTCGCTGAAGAAGAATTCTCAAAAAATCCTGCAATAATGCAGACCAAACCATTACTCAAGCGCTCTGCATTGACCGGGGTTAAGGAGGAAAATGCCTTGGAAGGAACAGGTTTTCGGAATGCCCCCACTTGAACGGTAAATACCAGGCCTTGAGGAAGGGGAGAAAGAAAAGGAATGTCTCCTGCGGAAGGCGAGGCATTACGATCGACTGAAAACGCTACATTATCTTTGTTATACCGCAACGCAGAAGCCGTTCGTTCTTGTGCCTTGGGTAAAATCCCTTCAGAGATCATGGCATTAAAGGATGTTGCGTTCGGCGTATTATTCAATTGGTTCATGGCCTTTTCGAACGCTTCCATTTTGTTTTGTTGCGCTTTGCTTTCATCCAAGAGTTGATTCAAAATCAATTCACTTTCGGAGTCGTTAAGCGATACTAACTGTATCCAACGGCTTTTCAAAGAGTCCAGATGGCGCGTCTGATTTTGAATTTCCTCCCATTGTTGGGATATCGCCTTCCGCTGTGTTATATAGCTATCGTAGGCCTCTGAAGTACTCCACGCGTCTTTCGATGTGGGATTGACTAAAACCTCTTCAAAATGGGGTAAATCGCTTGGTGGTAATGTAATGGGGGTTGGCTGATCCGCCAAACGAGAAATACCGATGGATTGGGCACCCTGCTTGGCAATGGATGGTATGCCATTCACCGCTTCAACCGAGCGTTGATATTCCTCAGCAATGCGTCGTATTTCCTCGGGAGAAAACAAAGAAGAAAACCCTTCTTTTCCAATCTCTTGCTCCGTTTTAATGAGGTATTTGATAATCGATTGCTGTTGCTTTAATCGATCTACGGTTTGTTGCGCTTGTTGGTCTCCTCCTGTTGATATAAGGGTTTCCCATTTTTTTATTTCCTCTTCCGCTACCATTTCCTTTTCTATCCCGGAAAGACTATTAACCGATGGGTCCATACCTATACCCTCCTCACCTTGTTTAACCGTGGAGGTCATTTCTTTCATGTTTGAAGAAGGCGAGGTTTCGTTCCCCCCGGTGATACGTGCCCCCCCATCCATCTGCGTAACCTCGGTCGTACTGTTTGCTTTTTGAGCTTCCCTATTTCCCTCGTTTTCCTGAACATCCGTTGATGTTGTCGTTGCTAGACCGGTGGGCAACTCATCCTCGAGGAATATTCTTTCTTTATTATTGGATTCCCCTTGGGTTGTACCCTTGTCATTTTGCAGGTCAACCTGCAGCCCTGCATCCGTCTTGGTATCTGGGGTTAAATCATTTGAAGCATTCGTTTCACTCCGGTTTTTGGATTGATTTGTTTCGGTAGGCAATGGGTCGGCAGGGGTTGACGTTGGGGGGTCTTTTTCCTTTGGTTCAAGCGCTTGCGGGGTCCCTTGATCTATTGGTTGGTTTGCGCTCAGATCTGGAGTCTCATTATTGTTGGATGAGCGATTCACCACGACCTCTTTCTGCGTTGAACCTTGCTTACCTTCAGCCGGTTGTTCCGTTGCTCCTTCCGCAAAATTAGTCTTATCTTGAAGGGTACCCATTGCTATGGAGGCTTCGTTTCCCGGTTGCGTTTCTAGCCTATTTCGTTCAGGGTCTCCAATCGACGGGGAATTGTTTTCAGGCGATACGGACGGATTTATATTGCTATTTTCAAGCGGTTGCGATTCGATTGTGAGGTTATTTTCTTGTTGAGTATTCAAGGCCTGATTTTCGGAAGAAGGCTTAACGCTTTCGGTATTCGATGGCGACGAGGGAACTTTCGTGGCATTACTTGAATTTTCAGTCAGTGGCGATTGATTTTCACGTGAACCTACAGGAATGGTCTCCTCCGTGGATGCCCCCTGGTCTAGGTTTATTTTCACCTCGGTACCGTTGCTGCCGTTGGAATTAATATTCGCTGTGTTTTCCTCTGGTACGCGATCTTGGGATGAACCCTGTAGGTTATTCGTTGGATTATCCTTATTAGCCAAAGCGTTTCTTGTTTCGTTCAATTCTTGAAGCGCGTTTTCTAATTGCGAAATTTTCAGTTGAGCCGTTTCTATTTCCTCATCATTCATGCCAGGTAACGCTTGGTTTATGAGGGCAAGCTCTTGCTCCAAGATGTCCTGTTGAAACGCCATAGTTTCGGAGGATTTTGGTTGATTAAGGACCTTTTCTTTAGCAAAAGGATATAATTCTGTTTGATTGACTAATACGGAGGCCTGTTGTTCTATTACGGATGCATCAGGTTGCTGTTTTACCAAATTCGAAGTGAAGGATTCACCGGAGAAATCTAAGGAAATATCACCTTCTTGAGCAATCTTTATCCATGCCTCTTGGAATTCTATATCGTGTTTAAGGGCTTGAAACTTCTTGGTATCCGTGGATAACTGGGTTTTGAGCACCTCTTGCTGTTGCTGAAGTTCATCAAGAGCTAAATTGTTGGGGGGAGCGTTTTGACTTTTACTGAGGGCATTTTCGCGTTTTAGTGCTTCGATTTTTTCTTGGTTCGCTTCAAACGTTCGTTTCGTTTTCATAAGCTCCGTTTCCAGATCTTCTAGTCCTTGTGCCCGTTCCTTCTGCTGTAACAACCGTAAATCGAGGCTTTCTTTTCCTGAATCCTTTTTTTGAAGGGTAATGATGTTTTCAATCCAGTTCTGTTCGGTAACCATAACTTGCATAAGGCTATCGTCTTGATCGTTAAGTAGCAAACGATTGATGCGATCGCTCATGCGCTCGGCTTTGGTAGCATCCCCTGAAGATTGTAATGTCGATAGGGTTTCGTTGATGTTATCCAAGAGCCATTGATTTGCTTGCAAGGATACTTCTAGCGTGGCTAACGAATCTAACAAAGGGACCAAGGCATCCAGCATTACTTTTTTCTTGTAGGCATTGGTTTCTTTTTCTACTTGCTGTGAAAGCGAATTTATTTTTGATGCTAATGCCTTCTTAATCGCTTGCTGTTGCGCAATGGCTTGGGTTAGGCTTTTTGAGTCATAGGTAAGATCATCGGTTGTGGAAGCATAGTCCAATAACGCATCCGCAATCCATTTTGAAGCCTTGTTGATGCTGGTATCTGGAAGGTCTAAAGTACGTATCCAATCGTGAACGCTTTGCTCGTTTTTGAGGGTTGATGTTTTGGGATTCGCAACCAATGGTTCTCCGTCACTGCTTTTTGCATTGTTGTTTGGAATGGACAAGCGAGGCGCTACGGTCATGGAAGAAACAGAGCCCATTTTAAACGCTATGGCATCCATTTCTTGAACATCGAATTCGTAAGAAAACTCGGCTTTTTCTATCCCATCCTGCATCACGTATGCGATGTTTTGAGCAAACACTTGATTTACTTTTTGGTTTGGAATGTATTTTTTATTTTCAAATGTTTGATCTGATCCATCCACCTTCACAAGAAATCGGTACGTTCCAGAACCCGGTAAAATCACATTATAATTCCCATCCTTGTCGGTAGGAAAGGGTCCATACACCTTACCATCGGTTTCATCCACCACGGTTACTTGGGCTGTTTTATTTTGAGGATCAACCTGATCCACTATCTGCCCTTTGAGGTAGATTATCTGATCCGAAAAGCCCTCTAATTTCACCTCATAAATTTCAATTTTTCCTTTCGCACTGTTACGGGTACTCGCAAAAGCAGCCATCTGGTTAAGGGAATCAAGGGGAATGAAATAGAAGTCATCTTCCACGGAGGAAAAGGGAAAATCCAAATTAACTACTGTTCCAGTAGTATTGCTAGATGGATCAAACGTAGTTTTAAAAAGATCGAAACCACCCATTGTATTATACCCGTTCGACGAGAAATAAAGCGTTTGGGACATAGGGTCGAAGAAGGGGTAACACTTATCTGCCTTTTCTTCGGACAAGGATTGAATCAATAACGGTTTCGACCATGTATCGGGCGTAACTTTCGTAATAAAATACAAATCAAGCTGGCCAGAACTTTCATTATAACTGGAAAAAACTTTGACCTTCTCTCCTTTTTTAAAGTAATAATGGGGAATATAACCTCTCTTTTTATCAATTTTAGATTGTAAGCCCGCATCTTCGAAAGCCCCTCCACCAATGGCGTCGTAGTTGTATTTTTTATAAAACAAATCAGAAAGGGTACTGGTTTTAGTGACGACACTCAGCGCTTTCGGTTTTTTAAGCAGCGCTTTACCGCTTTCACAGGCCTGAATTTCTTGGTTCACAGGCAAGGCGCCTTTGGAGGGCGCACAGGTTAGGTAGGCTTTATACCATTGAATGGCTCGATCAAAGTTATACTCATACTGGTATATTTTTCCGAGATAGTAAGCATTTTCACAAGGAGGGTTGGACTGCGTAGCGAGAAACGAAAAATACTTTTTAGACTGCATTCGGTCATTCGAAAAATACAAACAGACCGCATATTTGAAGTTATAATCGATGGAAATTGGATCACGCGCTAATAGCTGTTGAAAATCCGTTTTGGCGAGTTCAAATTGTTTATTCTGAAAAAAATCATTGGCACGTTTCTCAATCTGAATAACGCTTTGCGAATGAATTACCCTTGGGAGGAGGCATAAAAAAACAAACCATATCGTATACCCTAGGTGATGCATCGACGCGGTTTTACAGTTTGGGGTTACCAAAGTTCATCTTCGGTTCTTCCTTATTCAGGAGTCGAACAATGTTTTTACGATGTGCAAACACCACTAAGGCCGCGATCGTTAGGTGGAACACGATTTCCAAGGGTCGGTTTTGTTCGAAAACCAATAAACTAATCACAGGAAGACTTATGGCAGCCCCCATCGAGGCGAGGGAAACGATTTTGAATGTTAAAAATACAAGGATAAATACGCCCAAGCAAACGAGGGTTGGCCACGGATTCATTCCTAATAAAATCCCAAGGGAAGTAGCAACGCCTTTCCCTCCTCTAAATTGAACAAATACAGGAAAGATATGCCCCAAAACACAACATAAGGCGGCGAAAACTTCAATTAACGGATAATCGATGTAAGGAGAAGGAAAGGATGGAGCAAGTTGGTTCACTAACACCATAGCTACGATTCCTTTACCCACGTCCAAAAGTAAGACGGCGATGCCTAATTTTTTTCCAAACACCCGAAACGTGTTGGTTGCTCCCGCATTGTTACTTCCGTGTTCCCTAATGTCTTTTCCAAAAAACAACTTCCCTAACCACACGGCGGAAGGGATTGCCCCCATAAGATAAGCCAGTAACCAAAGCAACAATACTCCCATCATTTAACGTTTAGGAATTCCCTCATTTTCTGAAGGGTTAATTGCACCGCAGATTCTTCAGCCCACTCAAACATAAAATTCTTTCCTTTGCGTTTGTCCGGTTTCATTTCTTCTATCAGTGTTTTTAAAGTCGTTTCGTTAGAAAACAGAAGCAATTTACCATCTTTTTTATTCATTCCATAGTCCAAGACATATTCTTTGCCCGCCGCGGTTTTAAAGTTCATTAAAAAGCCTTGATTGGATTGCCCTAAGTTTGTTTGAGAAATCACCACATTTCCAGTCACCTCTTTTAGGATGGGCTTACCCTCCATCCCAATAAAAATCAAGGTGTTTTTAGCTTTCACTTCATCGCCTTCTTGGTCGGTGGTCGTTGCTCCCTCTAATGGAACCGTTACCCATCCTCGGGCATACCCAGTTTCGTTGGCCTTGGATTTGAATTGCTTGTACTCAAAACGACAACCCGTAAGTACCAACGATTGATCCAAGCCTTCTGGAAGTTTTTTCAATTTATCCTCTTCGTAATCCTTAAAGAGGTCATTCATTTTTTCATTCGTCAGCATGAAAGGGGCAAATTGGGAAAAATTAACTTTTTTCGATTTAAGGTCTGCATTCTTTTGTTCTTCCGAGGACCGAAGGCTGTTTCCGATGTTTTCAAACACGTCTTTTTGCATAGGAAACTTAAGGGTAAGGGTTAAATCACTATTAATTTTTTTACTTTCATTTTCATATTTAATGGTCCCAAAACCTTTTACCGATACTTCTCCAAAATTGACGCCTAAATCAATTTTACCCACGCCCGTCAACGCGCAGGATTCCGTATACAAGGTCAAAATATCTTCGTTTAACAACGGATCGTTCAAGCGGTTTTTAGAGGCGATTTGAAACGTAGCACTTACAGGATTATATTGCACGTATCCGAAGGAATTAAATACAATAGGATCGTCTTCTCCTTGAATTTTAGATAAAAAGGCTGGGTAAACTTTTACGCTATCCATAGCCGATGAATTTTTCCATAAAAATCCTACCGCCATGCGTCTTCCAGCATCGTTTACCGGACGTTCAGAAATAGGAATTTGAATGTTCTTGGCTACAATGGTATCCTTAAATGCCATCCATGATCGGTCATAATTGGTACACTGATGGTTTATCCGT
>JBJTWF010000087.1:0-2223 GCA_046081565.1 Flavobacteriales bacterium
TTGTGGGACTTACTATATGCACTGTTATTGCCCTTTTTCTTTTTGTCAACCAAAAGAAAACAGCAACATAAATGGTAGAAACAGAACATTTATCAGAAAAAGCAAAGATTGATTTAGTCCTAGTTGAGCGCGCAAAGCAAGGAAATCAAGCGGCTTTCGCTACACTTATGGAAAGATATCGGGAATCGATATATTTCATGATGCTGAAAATGGTAAAGAATTCAGACGATGCAGAAGATCTTACCATTGAGGCTTTTGGTAAGGCCTTTAATCGCATCGATCAGTACTCACCAAGTTTTGCTTTTAGCACCTGGTTGTTTAAAATTGCTTCCAATAATGGTATTGATTTCATTCGTAAAAAGCGTCTTCATGTCCTTTCTATGGATAGTGGTATTCAAACTTCTGAAGGGGGAACCATGCGCATAGATGCGAAAGCAGCGGTTAACAATCCAGAAGAGTCCATGATGCACGACCAAAAGGTAATCCACATGAGGCTTTTAGTAAGCAAACTTAAGCCGAGGTACCGGCAATTGGTCGAGAAACGGTATTTTGAAGAGTTGTCCTATGAAGAAATTGCCGTAGAATTAAATCTTCCCCTTGGTACCGTTAAAGCGCAATTGTTCAGGGCCCGAGATTTTCTCGCAAATATGATGGAAAAAACCAAAGATTCCATTTGATTTGGATCGGGTTATTCATTATTTTCCTACCCTTACCCCGCATCAAAAGGATGGTTTTGCAGCGTTATATGATGTTTATGCCTTTTGGAATGATAAAATCAATGTAATTTCTCGAAAAGATTTGCCCAATTTTTATGAGAGGCATATCCTACATTCGTTAGCCATTGCTAAGGTTCACGCTTTTTCCCCTGGTAAAACCGTGTTGGATGTAGGGACCGGTGGTGGTTTTCCAGGAATTCCTTTGGCCATCTTATTCCCTGAATCCCCCTTTTTATTGGTAGACTCTATCGGTAAAAAAATTCAAGTAGTTCGTGAGGTTTGCGAAGCCTTAGAATTAAAAAATGTGAGGTTTCAAAAAGGTAGGGCTGAAGAAACCAAAGGTTCCTTTGATTTTATTGTTTCTAGAGCGGTCACGGCTATGCCTATTTTCCTCTCTTGGGTTAACCAAAAAATTACACCAGGGTTTGATGAAGGATTCCAACACGGTGTGCTGTATTTAAAAGGGGGTGATTTAACCGAGGAACTACGAGGGATATCAGGAAAAGTGAATACTTTTTCCATTCAAGAATTTTATGAAGAGCCCTTTTTTGAGACTAAAAAAGTGGTTCATTGGTTCAAGTGATTCATGATGATGGATTGAATTTCCGTAACATCGCTCAGCTGAAAAAAACTTCCGGTAACTAAGATTCCTGTGTTTTCATCTCGGGTAGTCACCGCCTCCGTTATCGCCTGTTGTACCTGATCAAAGCATTTCCATCGGTTTTTTTGATGGTCGGCCCACAAGGAGAGAAAGGCTTCTTTTCGATAACTCCTAGGATTACTGAATTCTGTAAAATACCAAAGCGTCCTTTCATCCATGTAATCCGCGAGATGCGTAACGCTTTTGTCACTCGACGAACCATAAATCACGATGAGACTTCCCTTAAATTGTTCTTTAAGTGCGTGCATAGTGGCGCTAAACCCAGCTTCGTTGTGGGAGACGTCAAACCAAAGCCTCGGATGTTCTGAAGAAGGGGTAAGGCGACCTAGAAATCCCGTGGACATAAATAATTGCTCCCATGCCAAGCGCCATTCGGTCGAATTCGTTTCATACCCTAATATCGATAATCCTTTAACCGCCAACGCGAGGTTCCTTTTTTGATAGGATGGTATCGAGGGGTGCACGAGCGGTAACGAATCGGTGGTCAAGTAAAATGGACTGTCGTTTTGTGCGCTACGCGTACGAAATATTTTGATGAGTTCAACTTGCCGTTCTCCACAAACCAAGGGGACGTTCGGTTTAATTATACCTGCCTTTTCATTGGCAATGGCCGATAAACTATCTCCCAAGAAGGCCTGATGATCGAGTCCGATATGCGTTATGATGCTGAGTTTTGGAAGTACAACATTCGTTGCGTCTAATCTCCCGCCCATGCCGGTTTCTAATACCACCCAATCGCAGTTTAACTCATTAAAGTATTCCAAGGCCATGGCTAAACTGATTTCAAAAAACGACGCGTCGATGGCTTCGTGTTTTAACTTCTCACAAAATGCAATCACTCGCGCT
>JBJTWF010000088.1:0-4395 GCA_046081565.1 Flavobacteriales bacterium
GCCTGGGTCGTTTTTAGGGTATCTGTTTCATTGACCAAGCGTACAATTTCTGAATCACTTGTATTGTAAATCAAGCTCCCGTTGGGTTCCATCGACTGAATAAAAATCCTAAACTGATCTACATAATGATCAAAGGTTGGAAAGACATTGATGTGGTCCCAAGCGATGCCACTTAATAGCGCAATATTCGGTTTATACAAATGGAATTTTGGCCTGCGATCAATGGGCGAACTCAGGTATTCATCCCCTTCAAGAATCATGTATTTCGCGGAATCCGTAAGTTGTACCATACAGTCATAGCCATCCAATTGGGCACCTACCATATAATCCAATGGGAAATTCAATGCTTTTGCTGCGTGTAAAATCATCGAAGTGATGGTTGTTTTGCCATGACTACCCCCAATTACCACCCGTATTTTATCCTTGCTCGCCTTGTACAAATATTCTGGGTAAGAGTACACCGGAATTCCTAATTCCTTGGCTTTTAATAGTTCTACATTATCTTCTCGGGCATGCATTCCTAGTAAAATAGCATCAATTTCAGGGGTGATTTTTTCAGTAAACCAACCCACCATCTCGGGCAGAATCCCTTCCCGTGCAAGCCGAGACTTGGAAGGATCTAAGATTTCGTCGTCTGATCCCGTAACGTGATATCCCTTTCTTTTCAAAGCAATAGCCAAGTTGTGCATGGCACTGCCTCCTATGGCGATAAAGTGAATGTGCATAGCACAAAACTAACGACAATTCACGTACAAAAAATAAGGATGTAAATTAAAATCAAGGACAGTTCGTCTGAACCACTGCAGTCGGATTTACCATTCCTGAACCGTTCGAACCTTGCACCCAATCGGCTTGACTTATGGTTCGTCCATTTAGGGTGTACGAATATTGACCATCAATACCTACCATTTGTTGATACACCATACCATACCCTTTGGCATTGACTACGACCCGTCGAACAATAATAGAAGTAATTTCCCCTTCTTTGGACTCTACTTGAAAACGATCCTCAGTCACCTTATTCCATGGAAAGCAGTTGCCCGATTCATCGCGCAAATAATTGGGAAGGCTTTCCGGTTCCGGACGCGCATTTAAATTCGCTGTAGCAAGTTTCTGGCTATCTTTTAATCGTTTGTAGTTTGCAGAATCAGCGCGGTAAAGGTTCGTATTGTGGCCTTTTATGGATTGTTGTTCTTGCTTGACCCGTTCCTTACTCAATTGATTAGTTGTCTCTTGATTGGACACCATTTCAACCTGATTTTTTTTGATAACACCGGCATTATATTTCTGCGAGCTATTGACCATTGAGTCGTTTTTAATCTGGGTCAAAACAAGATTCGTAACGCTGGATTCAACCGATTTCTCTTGACCTTTAAGCGTCTTTTCCACCTCATCGTTTCGCGCCAATTCAGCGTTTTCCCCTTCTTGTTTCAACTTCTTTTGGTCCTGAATTCTCGCGTTGAGAACATCTTGGTCCGATAAGGAAAGGAGCGTTGCTTCGGTTAGATTCGCTTGAATCAATTTTTGCTCATTGCGTTGCCGATCGAGCAATTCATTGGCCTCATTTACCTTAATAATTTCAGCTTCATTTTTCAACAATTGAATTTGATTCTTGGCGTTGTTTTCTTGAATCTGATGTTGCAGCGTGACATTTCCAATCATGGTATTTAGGTCATCAGATACTTTTTTACCTGGTGCCGCTAAAATCGTTCCTGCCCCTTTGTTTGATACCGTGTTCGATACCGTTGGATTTACCTTGGCATTAAGCTCTTCGCGTTTTGATGTTAAAAAGTTTAGCTCAACCGAACCGACCATGGCTCCTCCTGCAAGCGCCAACATCTCATCGGCTGTTTTTAAGGCAATTTTGGGATCCTTATCGTTCAATTTCGAAACTTTAGGATTATTCGTCTTGAAATAGGAACTTATTTTCATGTATCTATCATTGATCGCCTTAACCTCTGGCAAACTAGCGCGGGACTTGAAGGGCTCGGTTTTCAACAAGGTCGCTACCTTATTAAGTTGTACATCCATTTTCAGGGCCATTGACGGCGAAAAACTCGCGGAATCCAAGGCATTCTTGGCTTTCGTCAGCGCCATCGCTAAATCCGCTTCGTCTTGAATTTTTGTTTTTTTAACATCGTTAATTTTGTCCTCAATGTCAGTTGCATATTTGGCTTTAGACTCCTTTGATACAAGATATTCTATCAGGGGCTTGATGCCTTCATAAGATGCCATAGCCTTGTCATACTGTTTTTTAGAATGAAAATCATATGCTAGCGAAATCTGGCCTTCTATCCCTTCAATAATTAATTTATCTAAGGCTTGATGTAGCTCGGTTTGGCTTGTCGGATTTTTAAGGTTTTGGATAAGCGAGGTGATACGCTCATAATTGGATTTCAATTTTGTAATGTCCGTCGTCTTCCCTTTCGGAGTACTTTGTATTTCCTTTTTGATGGAATTTTTAAGATTATCCTCGGCGAGTAATCGATCGAGGGAATCGATGGTTTTAGGAAGTTGGTCCTTTATCACTGTGGGAAGTGTGGTTAAGGAATTACATTTTTTAATAGCCGTTAAAGCCTCGGAATATTTTCCTGATGCTGCTGCTTTGGTACACGCCTCTCGGTTCGCCTTATAGGTGGCGAGGTCTTTATTTCGTTTGTCTTCCGCATCTTTCAACGATTTAATCGAAGCTATTTTTGCTTTCGCTTTCGCCGAGGCTGGATCCAATTTTAACACCGACTGGTATTTGACTTCTGCATCCTTCCATAGAAACAAGGCGAGAAGAGAATCCCCTTGAAAAACCAATTTTTCAATGGTTTGGGCTTTTGCTACCTCCTTGTCTTGAAGGTCTTTCAGTTTGACCAAATCATTTTTCTTTTTCCCTACCGCATCGTCTTTCAGCCCTACCTTTGCCGCCGAATCAATGAATTGGATGGCCCGCGTGTAATCTTTCACAGCCTCAAACTCAGCACTTTTCTTTTTAAAGGCATCTAATTTAGCTTGTTGTTCCGCCCGACGGTAGGTATTAACAATGGTATCAATGTGAATTTTTTTAAATTTCTCATCGGGAACACAGGTAGACGTATTTTGATCCCAAACGAACTTTTCGACAAACTGCTTTTCTCCAATGGGAATGGAGACATTCGATTTGAGCGGGATCATTTCAACCTTGAACTCATCCATAAGGTTCAAAACAATGGTAGAAACGCTCCTAGCTAATTTCATTTTTTTCAAATCAACCAAAACGTTCTTCGTTACGTATCCTGGTTTAGACGCTTGAATAATAAAAGCCGTATCCTTTCCAATGCGTCCATTCAACAAAAAAGCACCACTGGCATCGCTGACTATTTTTCCTTTCGTAATTCCTGCCTCAGTGAGGTAAAGGGTAGTCCCTAAAAGCGGTTTACGGGTCTCAAAGTCTATCACGTTTCCGCTAATGTTCGCAACAATGATTTGACCGAAGGTGATGAAAGGTAAACACAGGAGCAACAAGCTCGATACGAACCGCGGTGAAACCGATAAAAAATCTTTGCTTTTTAACGACATTATTTAACTTGTGTTTACTTTGTAACAAATTTCGACAATTTAAGTGAAAAAATAAAATGTTGCCTTTTGACCGCCTCAGTTATTGGGAAAAAACAACGAAGCTCGAAGGCATCGATGCGTTAATCGTAGGGACGGGTATCGTAGGAATGACGACGGCGATTTACCTAAAAAAACAGAAACCAAATCAAAAAATCGTTTTGGTTGAACGCGGCTATTTACCCTCGGGGGCGAGCACAAAAAACGCTGGATTTGCATGTTTTGGTAGTCCAACTGAGATCTTGGATGATTTAACGAAAATGGAAGAACGTAAGGTATGGGATACCGTGGCAATGCGTTATGAAGGGTTGAAAAGGCTCTTTGAATTGGTAAATCCTGCAATAATTGGATATGAATCCTGTGGATCTTGGGATCTGTTACGCGAGGGTCAAGAAGAAATTGAGGATGATCGCTTGGCCTATTTAAATCAAGAAATAGCGAGGATTTCTGGGGAAGAGGCTGTCTATCTTGAAGACCATAAAGCCCTCCATGAAATGGGGTTCAAAGGGTTTTGTACCGCCTACAAAAATCGATCAGAAGGGGCGCTGAATACGGGCGACCTTATGGAGCAATTGCATGCGCTTTGTATTTCATTGGGAATTCATTTTTTGTTTTGTACCGAGGTTTTGTCTTATGAGCATTATGGTAATCATTTTTTGGTCGAAACGAATCACGGTTGTTTGCACACCAACCAGCTTGCCTTATGCACCAATGGATTCGCAGCTACCCTTGTTGATTTACCGGTGCAACCCGCTAGAGCACAAGTATTGGTAACCAACGAAATCGATGGACTCAAAATCAAAGGAACGTTTC
>JBJTWF010000089.1:0-9105 GCA_046081565.1 Flavobacteriales bacterium
CCTTTGACCTCTTCAATAAATCGAGTAATGTCTGCAGCATAGATGTTAAAAAAATCACTGTTCAAGCCCTTGCGCACGTTAACCAAATAGGTGTTTTTGTTGCTTGAAATGTAAAGGGAAGAATTTTCAGTGCGTTGGGATGCAATTTCTTCAAGTTTATGCTTTAATTCGTCGTCTTCAATGGAGTGATTCGAAATACGAAAATCCGATAAAAACTGAATAGCCGAGGGGTTGGAATATAAAAGTTCAAAAGTGGAACTGAGTCGGATAACCGGATTAGGATTTTCGTTGGGAAACAATGCCGTAGAGGTTAGCTCTTCCCTGCTTTTTTCAAGGGCCATGTTTTTAGCAACGTACTCTTCGTTTATTTTTTCTAAATCACTCAAGGCTTTTGAGGAGGACTGCAGTAGAAAAAGATATTCTGCAATATAATTTTGTTGCGAAAAATCCTTAAGGGTTAGGTGGTAATTACTGATTTGAAACTCCGCATTGACCACGGGATTAGCATGCAACACATAACCCCAGTGCGTCTTTCTGCCAGAAACCTTGTACCGTTGGTTTTCATGTTTCGCTTGAAAAAAATATAACCCGGATTCATTTTTTTCCAGTGCTTCAAAACCTGAATTGGGTAACCATTGAAAAAAGACATCAAATGCCTTCCCAGATTCCAATGCTTTATTACTTTTTTGAAATGCCTTTCCCACCTTCAAGATGGTCCTATCGTTGTCGATGAAAAGCGTATGGGGATTAGCAAAAACTAACGCATCGAATAAATCGTCCAAATCAAATTGCGGTTGATGCATTACCAAGAAATCAAAAACAAATCGTAATCTTGGGTTTCACCCTTAGAAGAAAGCTGCTCCACCGTACACGTCAATCCGAAGCGTTTTCCTAAGCCTCGAATTAAGCCATAAAGCATTGGAGTCAACCCTTCCCTATGGCTTCGATATAGTAGTTCTATCGAATTCTCCTTCTCGTTTCGTGTGGTAAATTGAGGGGGGGCCAATTGAGGCATCATGCTGTTCATCCGGTGATGTAGCATATCTAAATTTCCAAGAAATTCAACAAAGGTATCTCCACACAACTCCATGAGTTGTCCGTACCCTTCATCGGCGGTGTAGGTTATCCAATATTCACCAAACAACTCCAGAATATCCTTGGCATCTGCCCCGAGTACCGCGGAAGCATTACCCACCAAACGATAAGTCAGTGCGTCTTCATACGTACGTAGACCCACAAAGTCCGCATCGTGAAAATCGGATCGTTTTGCAATTTCATTCCAAGATTCTTCGCCATGATTACTTACAATCAGGTCTTTAATGGCTTTGTTTACTAATCCGTACATCGTTTTTATCTTATTAACAAAGATACAGCTTTACTGAGGAATTACAAGCAGGAAGAATAGACTTTCCGTCGTTTGGTTATCTTTGAAACAAAAAACAATGGAATACAACGCGCTAGGAAAAACAGGATTACACGTAAGTCGCTTATCCTTGGGGTCATGGCTAACTTTTGGCAAACAGATAGAAGACAATACGGTGGAAAAACTCATGGGTATAGCCTACGATCACGGGATTAATTTCTTTGACAATGCTGAGATTTATGCCCGCGGTATGAGTGAAATCGTGATGGGAAAAACCTTAAAGAAATTGAACTGGTCACGCGACAGCTATTGCGTTAGTAGTAAGGTTTTCTTTGGGACGGGGGGTCAACTTCCTACCCAAAGGGGGCTTTCTAGAAAACATGTAATGGAAGGGTGTGAACAAGCGCTTAAACGCTTACAACTGGAATATTTAGACTTGTTTTTTTGTCATCGTCCCGATAAAAACACCCCGATCGAGGAAACGGTATGGACCATGCATAACTTAATTGCGCAAGGGAAAATTTTGTACTGGGGAACCTCCGAATGGAGTGCACAAGAGATCATGGAAGCGCACATGTTTGCCAAGCAAAACCATCTCATAGGTCCGGTGGTAGAGCAGCCTGAGTATAACTTGTTTTGCCGAGACAAAGTGGAGGTGGAATTTGACCAACTTTACAAAACGGTAGGCTTGGGAACGACAACTTGGTCTCCGCTTGCTTCAGGCGTTCTCACAGGAAAATACCTCGATAAAAACCCAACTGATACCCGCTTAGGCATGGATGGTCTTGAATGGTTAAAGGATAAAAACTTAACCGAATCGCGTATAGAAAAAGTAAGGAAACTAGAAGCATTAGCTTCATCGTTAAACCTAGGTTTGGCGGTTTTTGGTTTAGCTTGGTGTTTGAAAAATCCAAACGTAAGTACCGTTATTTTGGGCGCAAGTAAAACCGAACAATTAACCGAAAACCTGACCGCGTTAACTGCCGTGAGGTTATTGACTTCAGAGGTCATGGAGGCGATAGAAAACATCATGCAAAATACGCCTCGAAGGCCCGACTATTAAGCCAGGTAAACAAAAGAAGAGACGGCTTGTTTTAGATTTATTACTTTTGTACGCTAGAATCCTACACGTTCATGATTGAAACCGACATAATTATTATTGGGGCAGGTCCTGTTGGCTTATTTACCGTTTTTGAAGCGGGGCTCCTAAAATTGCGTTGTCATTTAATTGATTCCCTTCCACAACCCGGTGGACAATGTTCTGAAATTTATCCGAAAAAACCGATTTACGACATCCCAGGTTTTCCAGAAATTTTAGCGGGTGATTTGGTGGACAACCTCATGAAACAGGCCGCACCCTTCAAGCCCGGGTTTACCTTGGGAGAGGCTGCTACAACCATAGAAAAACAGGGCGATGGCTCCTTCATCGTTACCACAATAAAAGGAACAAAACACCATGCACCCATTGTAATGATCGCCGGAGGATTAGGGGTATTTGAACCAAGAAAGCCTCCTATTGATAACATTGAATCCTTTGAGGATAAAGGGGTGGAATATATCATTCGTGACCCGGAATTTTACCAAGGTAAGGCATGTGTAATAGCGGGCGGTGGAGATTCAGCCTTGGATTGGTCGATTTTTTTAGTAGAAAACAACATTGCATCGAAGGTTAGCCTCGTGCATCGAAGCGCATCGTTTCGTGGACACCTCGATTCGGTACAAAAAGTCATTGATCTAGCAGAAGCTGGAAAACTTGAGTTAATTACCGAAGCAGAGGTCACTGGATTGATCGGTAAGGACCGCTTAGAAGCCGTTTCCATTACCCACCAAAGCCAAGGAGAAATCCTCAAAACCGTCGATCATTTTATTCCTTTGTTTGGATTAAAGCCGAGCTTGGGTCCCATCGCCGATTGGGGACTGAACCTTTCGAAGGGTGCCATAGCGGTCGATACCTTGGATTACGCAACCAACATTCCTGGTATTTATGCCATAGGCGATGTGAATACCTATGAAAACAAGTTGAAACTGATTCTGTGCGGTTTCCATGAAGGTACGCTTGCCGTGCAATCGGCCTTTTCCCGAATTCATCCTGAAAAGAAAAACGTATTAAAGTACACTACGGTAAATGGTGTTCAAGGCTTTTAATATGAGGAAAAATACCGCTGGAAGGGCTGTTTTATTCGGCCTTATTTCCATGGTCGTCATTTTGGGAATACAATGGCTTTGGATCAAGAATACCCTCGCAATTCAAAAAAATGCCGTTGAAATTCAAAAAAGAGAGGATAGCTTAAACCATAAAGAATTCGAAGACCATGTTCATGCTTCGTTAATCAATGTATTAGCTAAAATCCAGAAGAAAACGGGAGAACCCACCTACGTCTACGGAACGGTTAAAAAAGTAAAAGAAAACCATTTTATCGTTGACTTTAACGAGGATTTGGATCCTTTTTACTTAGAACAGCTCCTAAAACGGGAGTTTTACGAGCAAAAAATTAGACGAGATTTCTACTATGGAATTTACGATTGTTTTACCGAGAAGCTTTTTTTATCCAACCAAGTCACCTACAAGGAAGACTCAACCTACGTTACAGAAACAAAGAAATCTAAGGAGGTTACCATTGAAAAACTAAACCTTAAGAAGGACGGTCATTATTTTACGGTTTATTTTCCTGAGCAATCCAAAGAAATAATAGTCAAAAATCAAGATAAAACCCCTTGGGTATACCTGGCTTTAATGCTTGTTGTTATCGCCATATTTTTTGCCTTTTCAACTACCATCATTCTTCGTCAAAATCGATTAGCGGAGGTAAAGACCGATTTCATCAATAACATGACCCATGAGTTGAAAACCCCCATTTCCACGATCAGTTTGTCTTCAGAGATGTTGTTGCGATTAAAAGATGTAAACCTTGATCAAATGCATAAATACGCCGGAATCATTTACAAAGAAAACAAGCGTCTGGAGCACCAAGTTGAACGGGTACTCAATGTGGCAAAATTGGATAAAGATCAAGTGGTATTAAACGTAGAGGTGTTCGATATTAACGTATTGCTCAATGAAGTAAAGGATAATTTTGAGTTACATCAACTCGAAAAAGGGGGGAGTATTCACGTAGTCACGGAAGCAACGTTGCATCGGGTTACGGTAGATCCTGTTCACCTCACGAATGTGATATACAATTTACTCGAAAACGCTGTAAAATACTGTGAAACAGAACCCCAAATAGAAATTA
Source organism: Flavobacteriales bacterium (assembly GCA_046081565.1). Lineage (GTDB taxonomy): Bacteria > Bacteroidota > Bacteroidia > Flavobacteriales_D > Crocinitomicaceae > UBA952. The sequence continues at coordinate 4,597 of JBJTWF010000089.1, forward strand.
TTACCCGAAACGAAAGGCAAGGAATTTGGATTGAAATTGAAGACAATGGGATAGGCATTAAGAAAGAAAACATTCCGTTCATCTTTGATAAATTCTATCGGGTGCCGACAGGAAACATACACAACGTTAAAGGGTTTGGACTTGGCCTTTATTATGTAAAACTGATCATGGAAGCCCACCACGGAAAGGTTCAACTGAAAAGCCAGGTTGGAAAAGGTTCAAAATTCTCATTGTTTCTTCCCAATGCGCAATAGTTCGGTATCGGGCTGAGCCCCTAACCCCTGTCGAACAATTTTTTTTTCGTTGAATAATATTTCTAAATGTTCGGGAACCGTTGCCCCTGGTCCTTTCGGTTCAATGATCCAAACTTTTGCTTTATTCCTCTTTATTTTTTCAATGCTCGTGATCGCCTGTCCTGAAAGCAAGCATGCATCTGTTAGCGTGTAACAAAGGGTTATGCTCGATTTATCCAGAATAAGCTTCATTTCAACGGAGGGGAATGCCATCGAAACGTTTACGTTATTTGCCAGGTAAGCCGCTTGAAATCCCGAATAAGCGCCCCGTATCTTTTTGGGAATCTTAAGGTTCTTTTGACTCAACACAACACCGAGGGAAAAGATTAAAACACCAAGTGTGAAAAGGGCTTTCATGTAGCGAAAGTAAGCAAAAAACTACGCTTGTTTAATTCTAGTTGATAAAATCTCTCATCATGCAATCCATCAACCTTGGAATAATATTACCTTCGTTGGAGCATGAAGCAATACCACGATTTACTAAGGCACATCATTGATACAGGGGTTCGTAAAGAAGATCGAACTGGAACTGGAACGCTTTCGGTTTTTGGATATCAAATGCGATATGATTTGGCAGAAGGATTTCCGTTGGTTACCACGAAAAAACTGCATTTACGTTCGATTATACACGAATTACTTTGGTTTTTAAAGGGAGACACGAATATACAGTATTTAAAAGACCATCAAGTTAGCATTTGGGATGAATGGGCAGATGAGCACGGAAACCTAGGTCCCGTCTATGGGTATCAATGGCGAAGTTGGCCAACACCCGATGGTCAATCCATCGATCAAATTTCGGATCTTATTGCACAAATTAAACGCAATCCCGATTCCAGAAGACTGCTTGTTTCGGCTTGGAACGTGGCGAGTGTTAAAGACATGGCACTTCCTCCATGCCATACCATGTTTCAATTTTATGTGGCCAATAATAAACTAAGTTGCCAACTTTATCAGCGCAGTGCAGACACCTTTCTTGGGGTTCCTTTCAATATTGCTTCTTATGCCCTTTTAACGCTCATGGTGGCTCAGGTATGTAATCTGGAACCAGGGGATTTCATTCATACCCTTGGGGATGCTCATCTCTACTTAAACCATTTAGAGCAAGCCGAACTTCAATTGTCCCGAACCCTACGCCCCTTGCCAACCATGCATCTCAATCCTTCCGTTACGGATATTTTTAATTTCGTTTATGAGGATTTTACGCTTAATAACTATGATCCGCATCCTCATATTAAAGCTGCCGTAGCCGTCTAATGAAACTTGCATTAATTGTAGCTTTTGATCAAAACTTCGGGATTGGTAAGGATAATGATCTTATGTGGCATCTACCCCATGACATGGCTTTTTTCAAAGAAACTACGAAAGACCAAATCGTGGTTATGGGTCGAAAGAACTTTGAATCCATCCCACCGAAATTTCGCCCCTTGCCCTACCGAGAAAACGTTATTATTACGAGAAATAAGGAATTCCACACCCCTTCTTGTTTGGTTTTTAATGATCTCCAAAAGGCAATTTCACATTTCCAAAACGATCCAAGAACCTTATTCATCATAGGAGGCGGTGAAATTTATTCGCTGGCAATGAAAACCCTGACATTGGATACGCTTTACATCACCAAGGTACACCATGTTTTTGATGCAGATACTTTTTTTCCGTCTTTCGATGAAAGCCAATGGAAAATCACGACCCTTTTTGAACAAGCCATCGACGTAAAGCATCCGTATGGCTTTACCGTTTATCGCTACGCAAAATAATTTAGTTACCTTTAAGTAATAAACCTAGAGCAATGCTTCCTCCTTTCAACCTAAAACATTGGATTAATACGAATCGAGATAAACTAAAACCCCCCGTATCCAATAAAAACCTTTATCACGAGGCCGGGGATTTTATTGTAATGGTCGTGGCGGGTCCTAACGCGCGCAAAGATTACCATTACAACGAAAGCGAAGAACTTTTTTTTCAACTGGAAGGAGACATTACGGTCCGAATACAACACGAGGGAAAACCAAAAGACATTTTAATTCAGGAAGGTGAAATGTTCTTGCTTCCTGCCAAAACTCCTCATTCCCCAATGCGTGGAGAAAACACCATGGGCCTTGTCATTGAACGGGTTCGAAAAGGCACCACGCTAAAAGATGGATTGTTTTGGTTTTGTGAGAACTGCAACCACGAACTTAAATCGTACCGATTTTTCTTGGAAAATATCGAAAAAGATTTTATCCCAAGGTTTAAAGAATTTTATGGTTCAGAAGAGATGCGGACCTGTGAAAAATGCGGCCACGTCATGGCGACAGACCCACGGTTTGCTTAACGATTTATTTATCGGTTTCGAACGTACTGATGTACGTGATATTCGTAATCTTATCGTAATACTGCAATGCCAATTTATTGGCGCGTAATTCTAAAATGGTATAACCAACTGGGATGTCCTCACCGTCTTTCAACTTCATGAACTCCGTTAAATCATCGCTGAACATCCAAGTCCCATGTTCAAACGTACTTTGCGTCTGACCAAGTACCGTTGCTGTAGAAGACCACGAATAGGTTCCGTCCTTATCTATGGCCATTTTGACCTTTGGCTGAGAGGCAATAAATTCATTTCCATTGATGGTATAACTAGTGAGTTTCCATTCGTTCACCATTCTGTTTTCTTTTGAAAGCAGGGTGAATTTAGAACCTTGAGGGTATTTGCTGCAGGAAACAGAAGCCAACAATACACCAAAAAACATAAGGAAGTAGGTAAAATATTTCATAAATGCATTTATTAAAATCAAAAATACAACATTTTTACTAATGCACGATGCATTGCAAGGAACGTGCGCAAGAACGTAGAAAAAATTTTGCCGCTTTATCCCTATAAATTCGGTGGTTTACCCCTCTGATTTCGTCTTTGTATTTATCTTTGTAAAAAAACCACATGAAAAATTCCATTTCCCTTATTTTAGTGCTATTACTTCTCGGTTCTTGTATTGGTAAAAACGAATCACTATCTACGAAAAACGTAAAGGCTACCCCTCAGGGAGCCAAGGCGAAGGTAACTGCTACCAAGGCGAAGGAACCATCTACCAAAGGAACGGCAAAAGCCAATGCAACGGTTCAATTCCAGGTGTCGGGTATGGTATGTAAAATGGGCTGTGGCGGTGCCATTAAAAAAGAACTAGCCGCTACAGGGGCGGTAGAATATGTTGATGTTTCCTTTGAAGAAGATTTACCTGCACAAGCGATTGTAGTCTATTACGATGCAAAAAAAACAGATCCTGTTAAATTGACGGCGCGTATTGAGGCGATTAACGACGGTGATTTTTCAGTGGTAGGGGTTCGAAAAGAAGCCTTTGATGCAAATGCATTACAGGCCGTGATGAAATAACCATGGAATTGTTTAGCCGAACGATGGGAGAAGGGCGGCCGCTGGTCATCCTTCACGGATTGTTTGGTTCGTCTGACAATTGGCAAAGCCTTGCCTTGCGCTTTTCTTCCTTTTTCCAAGTACATTTATTAGACTTACGAAATCATGGTAGATCCCCTTGGAGTGATGTTCATACCTACGAGGTGATGGTATCAGACCTTAAAGATTACTTCGAAAAACATCGTTTAGCAGAGGCTTTTCTGTTGGGCCATTCCATGGGAGGCAAGGTTGCCATGTTTTTTTCCCAACAGCATCCTCGATTTCTTTCAAAATTAGTGGTAGCGGACATGGGAATAAAGGAATACCCGATGCATCATCAACACGTGCTTTCGGCGATTCATGCCTTGGACTTAACCCAATTGAAAACACGGGTCGAAGGGGAACACATTCTTGAACGCCATTTGGAAAATGCTGGCGTACGCCAGTTTCTTTTAAAAAACCTTTACCGAGAAACCAAGGATTCCTTTGCATGGCGCATGAATGTAGTTGCATTGGAACGTTCCATGCCTGAAATTTTTCGCGCGCTTCCACCCGGTGAATCTTGGATTCCTACCCTCTTTTTGCGAGGTAGTTTGTCCAATTATATCCTAGATCAAGACTTGCCAGACATTGAAGCATCGTTTCCGGATAGCCAAACGAAAACCTTGGAAGGAGCAGGGCATTGGCTTCACGCCGAGCAACCAGAGATGTTTTTCGATGAAGTGATGGGATTTTTACTTCGATAAAAAAGGCTTTTGATGGAAAATTAAGCTATGCGTTGCGCTTAAAAATTGGTACGGTGGAGCAAGGCTCACCAAACATCAACGATTT
>JBJTWF010000090.1:0-2082 GCA_046081565.1 Flavobacteriales bacterium
GTTTGCTGCGGTATGGTAACCGCTGCGCCATTAATAGTCCCTGTAGCGGTTCCACCAGCAAGGTTGAAAAAGTTCTCAATGTTGATGTCCGCAGCCGTAGCACCTGCAGTAATGGTAGGACTTCCAGACACGGGGAATTGGGTTCCGCTGCACGTAGAGGTTACGGCCCAAGTGGGTCCCGTCCAGTTCTCTGCGCCAATGACCACGTTCACGGTTCTTTTCGCGGTTGTAGTTCCGTTAGCGTTGGTCGCTGAGTAATTTACATAATACGTCCCAACCGTAGAGCTGTCTACTTGGTTGTCAGTGGTTACAGCAACGGAAGATCCGTCTTTGTTGGTGGCAGTTGCTCCAGCATCGGTATAACTTGAACCTACGTTAACACTTACCGTTGCTTGACCATTTAACGTGATGGTAGGTTTGTACAGACAAGAACCATCATCTTTTTTAGCTTTTGCATTATAATTTACAGCCGTGCTGTCCATGCAACCTTTTTTCTTACAAGAGTTTAGTCCAAAGATGCCTATTCCGAGCATCAAAAAAAACAGTGATTTTTTCATTTTAATAGATTTGGTGGAGTAAATATAAAAAAAAGGCGGATAAACATCCGCCTTTTCCTCAAAGAATTGCAAATTAATCTTGCAATACACTTTCTGTACCTGCCATTAATTGATCCTTTATTCGCTGTTCTAGTTCCTCGGACAATTCAGGGTTGTCCAACAATAAGGATTTTATAGCATCTCTTCCCTGTCCCAATCGTGTTTCGCCATAAGAAAACCAAGAACCACTTTTTTTCAAAATATTAAGCTCAACACCTAAGTCTATTATCTCTCCAATTTTAGAAATACCTTCTCCGTAAAGGATATCAAATTCAGCTTTTCGAAAAGGGGGTGCTACTTTGTTTTTTACCACTTTTACTTTGACTCGATTTCCAACGATTTCTTCGCCATCTTTTATTTGCGTGGCTTTACGGATGTCAATACGAACTGAAGCATAAAATTTCAGGGCATTACCTCCTGTTGTTGTTTCTGGGTTTCCAAACATCACCCCTATTTTCTCTCTTAATTGGTTAATAAAAATACAGCAACAACCTGCTTTATTGATGGAGGATGTGAGTTTTCTCAACGCTTTAGACATTAGTCTTGCCTGAAGACCCATCTGTGAATCTCCCATTTCTCCCTCAATTTCTGCTTTGGGCGTTAAGGCCGCAACCGAGTCAATGATGATAAGATCAATCGCACCTGACCGAATCAAGTTATCCGTGATTTCTAACGCTTGTTCACCATTATCTGGCTGTGAAATCAATAAATTTGCAACGTCTACACCTAACTTTTGAGCATAAAACTGATCAAAAGCGTGCTCTGCATCAATAAACGCTGCGATCCCCCCTTGGCGCTGAACTTCGGCGATGGCATGAATTGCCAAGGTAGTCTTTCCCGAGGATTCTGGACCATAAATCTCTACGACTCTGCCTTTCGGATAACCGTTGATTCCCAATGCTAAATCTAGCGTTAATGAACCTGTAGGAATAACTTCTACCTTTTCAACAGGACTATCGCCTAATTTCATGACGGCACCTTTACCAAAGGTTTTATCCAGTTTTTCCATGGTTAATTGAAGCGCTTTTAATTTTTCTGATTGCAATTCTTTAGTTGACATAATTTTTAAAGTTTAATAATACAAATTTCCACAGGCTAAACGTAAAGTAATTACGGTTAGTCATTTTTTGTAAATAAATCCATTATTTCTTGTGCATGATTCTTTGTGTCGGGTTTTTCTATTACACTAAACAACTTCCCTTCGGCATTAAATAAAAATGTTTTTCGATGGATACCGTCGTAAACTCTTCCCATAAATTTCTTAGTTCCCCATACACCGAAGGCATTTATTACCACTTTGTTCGGATCAGAAATTAAAGGAAAAGACAAGGAATATTTGTTGGAAAATTTGGAATGTGATGCAACGGAATCGGCACTAACGCCAATCACCTGTATCCCCGATTTCTTTAATTTTACTTCACCGTCTCGAATACTACAAGCCTGGGCAGTACACCCCGGGGTATCGTCTTTTGGATAAAAATAAACC
>JBJTWF010000091.1:0-15760 GCA_046081565.1 Flavobacteriales bacterium
TAAGTTGTTCTCCATCCATAGTAATTATGATAAAGAACAAATATAATACACCGTATTAAAACTATCGGGATATGGCAAAAAATGAACTAATGTTAAAACTTCGTTCAAAACAATTAAAAAGCTTGCGTTTTACGAGTTTTGAAGCGTTTCTTCAAAAAACAATGTTCAGTAGATATTTCTTGTCAACCCAGAAGGATATAAAAGCCTTTATTACCCTACGATGGAGGCTAAAATGAAAGCGTATTTGAAAAATCCCGGTGGTTTAACTACGTTTAAAATCGGGTTAAAACATGAAATCTGGCAAATTGAAACCAATAGTTCAGGCATTCCCAAATACCGTTATCGATATGGCGCCATGTATGTTAAGAATCCAACGTGGGACCACGGATATTGTAAAGTCCTTTACTTTACGATAAAACAAGACTACGCGGGTGCCTACGGTGATACCTACGTGGGTTCCTACGGAGAAGAGTATTTTGGTTGTCCTTAAGAAGATTTTTTACGTATAATTAATGTTGAACCTGTAGCGGAAGGCTACGATTACCTACCTTCAGGTAATAAGTTCCAGAAGGCAATGCAATGGTTTGAATTCGACCTTCCGAATCCGTCTCCCCCGATGCTTTACACTGACCAATAAGCGTAAGGATAGTATAGGGTTGGTTAGGATATTCCATTATGGTGATGAAGGGGTCGCAAGGATTGGGACCATAGATAAGCTGCTCTTCTTCCATTCCCCCCAACATTTCTACACAAAACGGTTCGTTGATCCAAGGTTGATTTTGCACCAATGGGTAAAAAAATGGATTGGGAGCAGTTCCAATACCAACGGTTGGAGAAAAACTAATTTTAACGGGAGCTAATTCATTCAATGGTTGCTCATTGGTAGGATAGGTACAAAACGCATATAATGACTCCAAGGAATCCGCGGAGGTGATTGCATAGTGCTTTTGTAGGATTACCTGGTTTTTAATTCCATATAAGGGGCCTGAAGCCAAAATCTGTAACGTCGTATCGTGATCAATAATCGTTTGGATATTTCCCATATGTGAAATTCCTTGAATCGGTAATAAGCTGTTTACATCTACCAAATAAGCGTACGAACCAAAATCGCCTCCACTCCAATACCAACATTCCAATGAGTCCTTGTAGGCCAAGGGTTTTAGGGCTTGGGCTTCGGGCATGCCCATGTTGATTGGAAAGGATTTTTGCGAAACCACATTTCCAGAATAATCTACCTTAAGGACATCAACTGCACTCATTGCATGACCACGGTTGGCAACAACGAGGCCTTGATTACTCGCGAGAAGTTGAATGAAATCGGGTTGAACGCTGTGGGTATAATTCCATCCGTCTTCAAGGTTTCCCAAGGAATCTAGCCGCAGAATTATTCCTGAATGTACCCCTACGTTGTATCGATTTCCGCAAGCAAAAACGAGGGAGTCTTGAATGCATACATCCGATAGTTGAAATCCGGGGTCATTGGTTTCATACGATTTTGTCCATTGAACATTTCCAAGGATGTCGATTTCACTTAACGTATTCAGAGAATTTCCAATGCTTGAACAGAGCACAAGAAAGGTACTATCTGTTTTTCGTTCGACATCCGTAATGGTTGCATCCAATGCTGCATCGCTTAGATTAAACGTTAGAGACCAAAGTTGCTGTCCCTGATCATTGACAGCCATCGTGATCCCTTTCCACACCTCACTAGGTCCACCCGCTAGGGAAATTTTACCACTGATTAGGGCTAGGGTGTCATTGATTTTAGTGATTTGATGTAATTCTGAGTAACTGGAAAGCGCTCCTTGACTCAGAAAAGTCGTGTTAATACAAAGCCCATTTGACGCGTGAACGCTAAGAAATCCATTCGAAAAAGCCTGAGTTCCCGTGACTAAATAATAGCCATTTCCCATCTGAACGGCTGATTTGGCCTGAACATCATACATTTCGCTGTAGGTTCTATTTACGAACGTTTGCGCAAGCAATAAAAACGGGGATAAACAAAAAAATGCAGTTAAAAATTTCAAATTTTTATTTCAAAGGTAACAAAAAGAATGCGTTCGCCCCTTCAACCTTTGTATCTTTGGTGTGTTAGAACGTTGCATGTCCTTGATAGAAGTCACCCATCTCGCTAAAAATTTCGGTTCGTTTAAGGCCGTACAAGACGTTTCATTTCACGTAAACAAAGGAGATGTTTTCGGTTTCCTTGGTCCAAATGGAGCGGGTAAAAGCACCACGATTCGCTGTTTATTGTCTTTGATCAAACCCAGTGCAGGAACGATATCTTTTTTTGGTCAATCGTTAACGGAGCATCGGAGTGCTGTTCTGTCAAAAGTTGGATGCATCATTGAAAAACCAGATTTTTATAAATACGCCTCGGCGCAGCGAAACCTAGAAATTTTTGGTCGTATTTCAGGTAAAAACATAGACCGAAAACAAGTGCAAGCGATGTTGGAATTTGTGGGTTTAAAAGGACGGGAACACGATAAAGTTGCCGGGTTTTCCCACGGCATGAAACAACGCCTGGGCATTGCACAAACCTTGCTTCACGATCCGGACATTATTATTTTGGATGAACCGACAACGGGACTTGACCCACAAGGAATTATCGATGTCAGAAACCTTATATTAAGGCTTCGAGATGAACATCAAAAAACGGTATTGCTTTCTTCTCATCAACTTTCTGAAATCGAAATCATTGCCAATCGAATGGTAATCATTAATCAAGGAAAAACAATCGTAGAAGGGGACGTGCAAGCCCTTTTGGAAAAACAAAGCCTAAACATCGAAGTAGAAATACTCCATTCGGAAGCGTTCCATACCTTGCTGAGTACAGAGTTCCCCGAACTAAAAGCGGTTCACCTGTATGGAAACAGTTATCTCCTAGAAATGGAAACCGACATTAGATCCCGATTAGTGGAACGGATGGTGTCGACGGGGTGCGGTTTGAAATCGTTGATTCCAAAGCGGAGTCTCGAAGATTTTTTCATTAAAATGGTAGGTTCATAATGCTTTGGAAAAACACCTATAATGAATTGCTGAAAATTACCTCGAAAATTCGCAGTTATATTGGCATTGGTGCACTAACCGTACTCGTACTCATTGTTATATTCGCGATGAAAGCGGATGGTAAAACCTATTTGGGTTTTGTTACGGGTTCGTTTGAACAGACGCTGAGTTTTAATGGAAATATACTGAATGGTAACTTGATTGCCTTTATCATCATGCAAATGTTGATTGTGCACGTGCCCTTGCTCATTGCCTTGGTTACCGGAGATCTGTTGTCCGGAGAATCGGCAACCGGAAGCATAAGAATGCTAGCAACCAAACCTATTTCGCGAACGGGGATTGTTCTTTCCAAGTGGTTTGCCGCAACGATATACACCCTTATCATGACCCTTTGGATGGGTTTTTTGAGCTTGGTGGTTTCACAATGGATTTTTGGCGCTGGGGACCTCATTGTTTTAAATCCGGAAGGATTATTAATAATACCCAAAGCAGACTTGTTGTGGCGATTTGGTCTTGCCATGGGACTCGCCTTTTTAGCCCTTTGGACGGTTGCAACCCTATCCTTAGCGTTTTCTGCGTTGGCAAAAAACAGTGTAGGCCCCATTGTTATTACGATGGCAGTAATCATTTTATTTACCTTGATTGGCACCCTAGACGTTACGGTTTTTGATGAGGTTAAATTTTATCTTTTTACTACCCACATGGCTGCATGGAGAATTGTTTTTGAAGATCCTTTCCCAAAAGAGGATATTCTTCATTCGGTTTGGGTTCTTGTAGGGCACATCGTTGGGTTACTTGGCCTTACCTTATTTTATTTCAACCGAAAAGATATTACCTCATGAAAACGATTTTTCTTTTTATTGGCATTTCTTTTTTAACCGTTTCATTCTCCCAACAAGCAAGCCTTCAAGGCTATGTCAATCGATTAAATGCGGTTGCTGATTATAAGGCAGATGTAAATGTGAAGGCCTCAATACCTTCCATTTCGATTCCTGTTACCAACGCCAAAGTGTATTTTAAAAAGCCCACGAAATTTAAAGTGGTTTCCAATAGCATTGTTATTCTTCCTAAACAGGGGATGAGTGACCTCAATGCTTTTTTTGCCAATCCTAAGAAATATACCCAAGTTCCCGGTGAATTTAAATCCATTAATGGCATTAAAACACAATTGATTACGCTTTTACCCAATGAAGAAACCAGTGAAATTATTCTGGCTAAATTGTATGTGGCAACCGCGGAACCGCTTTTGTACAAAGCGATTATAACGACCAAAAGCAGTGGTAATTTCACCATTGATTATTCCTATGCAGACGCAAAAAAATACGCATTACCCAGCCGAATGGTCTTTACCATTGACGTCAAAAAATTTAAAATGCCCAAAAGCGTTGCTTCCAACATTCGAAGTTCTAGCACGGCAAAGCCCGCTAATCAAGACCAGAAAGGAACGATTACCATTTCCTTTAGTAATTACGCCATCAATAAGGGTATTGCCGATAGTTTTTTTACAAAAAACTAGTAGATATTTACCTCTCGCTCCAAGCGTACTTGGAACGTTTCCCAGACGGAACCTAAAATCGCTTCGGACAGGTTATAAATTTCCTTCCCTGTCGCACCGCCATAATTTACCAATACCAGCGCTTGCATGCGGTGTACGCCACATGCACCAACCGTTTTTCCTTTCCATCCACATCGTTCTATCAACCACCCCGCGGGAAGTTTTACATGGTGTTCGTCGATCGGGTAGGTTGGTAAATCTGGGAATTCTGCTTTTAACTTTTCAACGTGAGGGGTTGGTACGACAGGGTTCTTAAAAAAACTGCCTGCATTACCTAAAACCTTCGGATCCGGTAATTTCGATTGTCGAATGTTAATTACCGCTTGACTAACGTTTTTTATCGTTGGTGAATCCACCCCCATTTTTTCCAATTCTTGATTAATGATGCCATAGGAGGTGTTCACCTCAGGATTCAATTGCAGGGTAAAGGCCACATGGCATAGGACAAATTGATTTTTTAAAACGCTTTTAAAAATACTTTCACGATATCCGAAAGCACAATCGTTATTATAAAATCGATGCATGGTACCTGTGGCTATCTCCATGGCATCCAAATGAGCAAAAGTGTCTTTAATTTCAACGCCATATGCCCCTATGTTTTGCATCGGTGAAGCACCAACACATCCAGGAATTAAACTTAAGTTTTCAATGCCACCATAACCAAGCGCAACGCAATGCATTACGAATTCATGCCACGATTCCCCCGCGCCTACTTCAAGGGTAACATGCTTGGCATCTCGCGAAACCGCTCGGATTCCTTTAATTTCATTTTTTACCACAAGACCTTCAAAATCTTGAGTGAAAAGCATATTGCTGCCACCACCGATCACTAACCGAGGCAAATCACGCATGGATGGAAGCAGCATTGAAAGGGCCTCTATATCGGAAAAAGTAGAAAATTGCTTTGCTTTGACATCCAACCCAAAGGTGTTATACGGTCTTAGCGATTTAAAGGCTTCCATTACTCAAAACTAACAAAAAAGCGAGAAGTAAGCTTCATCAACCGTTGCCTCCTGTATCAAAAAGCATTTTTTGAAACAAGTCCATGTTTCCATGAACTTAATTCCAAGGATACACAATGCGTATGAAAACTTGTTACTACCTTTGAAGACTACCGTTATTAATATAAAAACTACCATGATAAAATACATTCCAATGCTCCTATGTTGTGGCCTTTTCTGCTCCTACGTTTTAGGGCAAGAGGTTCCACTAAAAACCTATGGAAAATTTCAAGAGGTCATCACCAACATCGAACGCGGCTATGTGGATGAAGTGGATGCTAAAAAGTTAACGGAAACAGCCATTGAGGCCATGCTGGAAAAATTGGATCCGCATTCCACATACATTCCAGCGGAAGAGGCCGATGAAGCCCAATCGCAAATCAACGGAAGCTTCGTTGGAATCGGGATTCGGTTTCAGATTGTTAAGGACACGTTAATGGTGGTGGCAACGATTCCTGGCGGGCCGAGTGAGAAAGTGGGTTTGTTGGCCGGTGATCAAATCGTGGGTGTGGATGCAGAAAACGTTGCAGGGATTGGGTTGAAAAACAACGAAGTTCGTTCGAAATTAATGGGTGAATTGGGGACAAAAGTTCAAGTAAAGGTGGTAAGAAAAAAATTGGACCCCATTACGTTTACCATTACTCGAGATAAAATTCCAATTTTCTCTGTCGATGCCGCTTACATGATCGATAAAGAGACAGGTTATATCAAGTTGAATAGTTTTTCGAAGACAACCGTCGATGAAATAAAAAAAGCCCTAAAAACCTTAAAAGGGATGGGGATGAAGAATTTAATTTTCGACCTTCAAGGAAACGGGGGAGGGTTGTTAGATGCCGCCCGTGGTGTTGCTGATGAATTTATTTCGGGTAACAAATTGTTGGTTTATTCCATCGGAAGGGTCCAGCCGAGAATTAATTTGAACGCCAGTGAAAAGGGCCTTTGGGAGGAAGGTGGTCTGATTGTGTTAACCGATGAATACACAGCCTCCGCTAGTGAAATCGTTTCGGGTGCTGTTCAAGATTGGGACCGTGGTTTAGTGGTGGGCCGTCGAACCTTTGGAAAAGGGTTGGTGCAAAGACCCATTCCTTTGTCCGATGGGAGTGAGATTCGACTTACCATTGCTCGATATTATACCCCCACGGGTAGATTCATTCAAAAACCGTATCAAGATGCAGAGACGTACCGAAAAGACCTAACCCAACGTTACCTAAACGGTGAATTTCAGCACGCGGATTCCATCAAAATGCCTGATTCGTTGAAATTCTACACGATGACTAAAAACCGATTGGTTTATGGTGGAGGGGGTATTATGCCCGATGTTTTTGTGCCCCTGGATACTACCGATGTAACCGAATTTTATAGCCGATTAATTCGTGGAGGTCACGTCAATACGTTTAGCCTAGAATACGTAAACACCCGTAGAGAGGAATTAAAAAAGTCCTACCCCGATATAAAATCATTTATTACCAACTTTTCCATGGACCAAGCCATGATGGATTCCTTTTTTGCTTACGTTACCAAGGAAAATGCGCAGTTAACCTTCGACGCGGAGGCCTATAAAATAAGTGGTCATGCCATTCGTACGCGGCTTAAATCGAATATCGCTCAAGACCTTTTTGGCTATAGTGAATCGTATCAAATATTCAATGATCTCAACGAAGCAGTTCAAAAAGCTTCCCAATTGTTCAAGGATAAAACGTACCAAAAATTTGACTTAGACGATTGATTTGGGGGCAAATTCTTGAGGTAATACCAATGTTTTATCCGTTTAAAACCATAGCAAGATGGGGGATACCATCCTCCAGGTAACGTTCTTGTGTCGAATGAAAGCCCAGCGATTGATAGAACCCTTCCAAGTACGCTTGAGCTGAGATTCGGATGGAGAGCTCAGGAAAGTTACTTTGCGTTTTTTCGATACTAAAGCGCATGAGTTCTTGTCCTGCCCCCGTATTTCGGAAATCCTTTCGGACCAGCACACGTCCAATCGAAGGATCAATATACGAAAGGCCAGGGGGTACAATGCGAGCACAAGCAACAAGTCCGTGGGAATCGTGATAACCCAACACGTGTAGGCTCGCTTGGTCCTTGTTGTCTAAGTCTTGATAAGCACATTGTTGCTCTACAACAAAGACCTCGTTTCGAAGGTGTAACAGTTGATAGAGTTCTTCGGTTTCTAGGGTAGAAAAGGGTTTGACTTGGTACGTTATCATTCTTTTCAAATTTATAAACTTATTGTACTTGGTTCTTGCTTTTCCTATTATTTTTGTTTCCTATGGATGCCAACCAAATCGTTATGGTCGTATTTGCCCTTGTGGTTTCTTGCCTCTTGATTTTGGATATTCGCAGTTTGTTTAAGGATAAACCATCCGCAGCACGTACAAAAAATGCGGTGATTTGGACCTTGATTTGGATTTCAACGTCCATGATTTTTTCTGCGTTCATTTGGTATGAAAACGGATTTGAACGGTTTAGCCAATTTCAATCGGCTTATTGGATCGAGCAATCGCTTTCGGTGGATAATTTATTTGTTTTCTTAATGGTTTTTGGATTTTTTGGAATCAATGGAGCCTCACAACATAAAATTCTGCTTTGGGGAATCCTAGGAGCCATGGTCTTACGGGCTATTTTTATTTTTGCGGGTACATGGCTTATTAAATTAACGTATTTACCAGCTTTTTGGATTTTCAATCAAGACCCGCATCTCCCCCGAACGCCAGGATCGTTTTACCAAATTAATGTGCTTATTACCTTCTTTGGTTTCATGCTCCTTTATGCCGCCATAAAAACGTGGTGGACCTCAGAGGAAGAAGATAAAGTCGATTATAACAAAAGTTTTGTAGTTAAAATATTGCGAAAATATTTCAACGTACTCACCAAAGATAGTTCGGACAAGTTTTGGATTAGGAGAAACGGCACCTTTTTTTTTACGCGCTTGTTTATGGTGTTAGTAATCATTGAAACTACGGATTTACTCTTCGCTATTGACTCTATTCCCGCCATATTCTCTATTGCTCCTGAAGATCCCTTTATTCTGTATACCTCGAATATTTTTGCCATTTTCAGCTTACGATCTTTGTATTTTCTTTTGGCTAATTCCTTGGATCGTTTTTCTACGTTAAAATATGGAATTGGAATCATTTTAGGATTCATAGGGATAAAAATGATCATTGCACCATGGATGCACATTGAAACCGTGGTTTCGCTATCGGTTATTGTACTTTCCCTAACCTTGTCTATAGCAGCCTCATGGTGGAGTACGAAAACAATAGAAAAGCATTAAGTGCTATAACAACAAAAGGAATTTAAGTTGAGTTCTATGCCCTTTAAAAAAGGCTACAGGCGCCTTCCTCACTACTGCTCACCGTATTTCGGAAAAGTTCAAAAAGCTCTCGGCCTACACCAAGCGAAGAAGGTTCTGGCGTTGGAGGGTTAGGTCGTTCCGAAAAACCGGGGGTCAAGCACGAGAGGGTACCCAAGGTACAATCCAGACGAAGTAAATCTCCCGTTTCTATTTTCCCGATGGCTCCGCCATGACTTGCCTCTGGAGTCATGTGTATAGCTGCCGGCACCTTTCCAGAAGCGCCACTCATCCTGCCGTCCGTAACCAATGCGACGTTGAAACCTTTCTTTTGCAGAATACTTAACGTCGGTGTCAATTGATGTAATTCAGGCATTCCTTTGTGGGAAGGCCCTTGGAAAGGGAGTACAGCGATAAAATCTTTGTTTAATTCATTTTGTTTGAAAGCGCGAATTAAGTCAGCCTGTTCATGAAAAACATGCGCTGGGGCCTCAATAATAAAATGTTCTTCGGATACGGCAGCCGTTTTGACTACGCTTCTTCCGACGTTTCCTTTGATGATTTTAATGCCACCGTTCGGAGAAAAAGGATTGGATGCCGGCCGCATAATGGTTTCATTTAAAGAAGTTTTTGCTCCCTCACGCCAAGCAAGTCGATCGGATTGAATAAATGGTTCTTGGGTGTAGGCATTTAATCCATTACCTAAGATTGTACAGACCTCTTCATGCAATAGCCCCTGTTCAAGCAAGGTATGAATGACAAATCCCATCCCTCCTGAAGCATGGAAATGGTTAACATCGGCAGCCCCATTCGGATACATCCGTGTGATCAGCGGAACCACTTCGGATAAGGCAGACATATCCTCCCAATTGATGAGAATTCCTGCCGCTTTCGCCATGGCAATCAAATGAATGGTGTGATTCGTAGATCCTCCCGTAGCTAAAAGTCCAACAATTCCGTTAACGATGCTTTTTTCCGAAACGATGTCTTTTAGTAGGTTTTTACCCTCCTTTGCATTTTCGGAAACAACGCGAACAGCTTCCTCGGTAAGGAGATCCCTCAAGGGGGTCCCAGGATTTACAAAACTAGATCCAGGAAGTTGTAGCCCCATGATTTCCATCAGCATCTGGTTGCTATTCGCTGTACCGTAAAACGTACATGTACCCGGCGAATGGTATGAATCAGATTCCCCTTTCAAAAGTTCTTCACGGCCAATCTTTCCCTCGGCAAATTGCTGTCGGATTTTGGCTTTTTCGTCATTCGAAATGCCGGATGGCATAGGTCCTCCTGGTACAAATGCAACGGGAAGATGCCCAAAACGTAGGCTCCCCATAAGAAGTCCTGGAACAATTTTATCACAAATACCTAGGCATAGCACGCCATCGAACACGTTGTGTGATAAACCAACCACCGTTGATAACGCCACTACATCCCTGGAAAATAAAGATAATTCCATTCCGGTCTGCCCTTGGGTAACGCCATCACACATAGCAGGAACCGCTCCGGCAACTTGCGCTACCGCACCATGTTTCGCTGCAAACGTGCGTATCAATTCAGGATAATGCTCATAGACCTTATGAGCTGACAACATATCGTTGTAGGAAGTGATAATACCAAGGTTCTTTAATGAATCTCCAGCCAAATGAGCTTTGTCATGTGCATTACATCCTGCATAGGCATGTGCTAAGTTTCCACAACTCATGGCAGCACGTGCAACCCCTTCGTGCCGGGCCTGTTCCATTTGATGTAAGTAGGCTTTTCGGGATGCTGCACTCCGGTTAATGATTTCTTCAGTTACCGTAGCTATTGTTTGATGTACCTTCATGGGGCGTAAAAAATTTCCGTTAAATCACTTAAAATGTAAGAAATAGGGGTCTTTTCCGTATGGCATGCAAGCAATTTTTCCTTTTTATCTTCTCCAATGATCAGTAAAATCCGATGTTGAATGGTTTTAAGGAAGCTCAGGTTACATGAAATACGTTGTACGGGGTGAGCAGGGGCCGTAGTTCCAATGCAAGCGTTTTGGGTTTCGGTCAAACCGCGCATAGAAGATTCGTCTTGAGGAAAAAGGGATGCAAAGTGTCCGTCGTTTCCCATGCCTAAAAGGGCGATATCACCCCCATGAAAAAAGCGATACGCTTCATGGCATCGGGAAATGCTTTCTTGATAATCTAAAGGGTTTGAAACCATTCCCTCAAGGTTAAACGAGGCTACATGGTTAAATAGGGTTCGAATTACCCCTTCATTTGAAGCAGGGTCATCCACGCCAACAAAACGATCGTCTACCAGTCCAAACCATACGTTACTAAAATTGAGCCCACGTAGCGACAGCCTCAGATACACAGGAAGCGGTGTGGAACCACCCGATAGTAACACCTTCACTACACCTTTTTCAGCTATTTTTTCGGACATAATGAACTCCATCCGAGCGGATAAGGCATCAAAAGCCTCCTCCCGGGATGTGAATGAGGTTAATCTTTCCATGATTTTGTTATCCACGTCGTTCCTTTTTCTAACACTAAATCACCAGGGCCCCAAGTTCCCGCCTCATATAGCACATTGGGTTGGTTGCTCTGCTTCCATCCTTCCGTAATGGTTTCAATCCAAGTCCATGCAGCTTGCAACTCGTCTTGGCGCATAAACAAGGTCTGGTTTCCTCGAATTACGTCCATGAGTAATCGTTCATAGGCCTCTGGTAGGCGCTCCTTGAAGGAGTCCATGTAATCTAAACTTAAAGCGATTGGTTTATAACGATAACCTCCCGGGCCAGGAACCTTAGTCATCTGAATTAATTCAATCCGCTCCTCCGGTTGTAAGCGAATGATAAGTTTATTGTTATTCAGTTTTTCTTTAGAAGGAAAAATGTTGTGGGCAATTTCTTTAAAATTGATAACAATTTCAGAATATCGTTTTTTCATCCTTTTGCCTGTCCGCAGATAAAAAGGTACGTTTTTCCATCGAAAATTATCGATGTAGGTTTTAAGCGCTACAAAGGTTTCCGTCTTCGAATTGTACTTCCCAATGTCCTCTAAATACGAACTTACAGCTGCACCTTGCACATTACCTCGGGTATATTGTCCTTTCACGGTGTCGGTTTGAACCGAAACTTTTGTGAATGGACGCAAAGCCTTGAGTACTTTTAATTTTTCGTTTCGAACTTCATCGGCTTCGATGATATGTGGGGGTTCCATGGCAACCAAACAAAGCAACTGAAGCAAGTGGTTTTGAACCATATCAAGCAAGGCTCCACTTTGATCATAATAGTCAGCGCGTTGCTCAACCCCTAAACTTTCAGAAACCGTAATTTGGATGTTGTCAATGCTGATCGCGTCCCAGGTTCGTTGAAACAAATTATTGGCAAACCGAAGTACCATGAGGTTTTGGACCGTTTCCTTTCCTAAATAGTGGTCAATTCGATACACTTGGTGCTCGTCAAACGCTTTGGTAATTTCCGTATTTATCTGCTGTGAGGATGATAAACTGTTTCCAAGGGGCTTTTCTAAGACCACTTTACTTTTCTCGTTGATGAGTCCACACGCCTTTAGCGTTTGTGAAATCGGCCCAAAAGCGGAGGAGGGTGTGGAAAAATAAAAAATGGTTTCGTAACCAGGACGCTTTGCCAGAAAGGATTTAAGGTCATTAAAACTGGCTACATCCGGTTTCTCCGCCCGAATAAGCGCAATGTTGGCTTGAAATTTTTCCCATTGTGCATCCGTGACAGGTTTGCCGTCTTGCGTAAGCAAAAAACTGCGTGTTTTTGTTTGGAATGCATCGTGGTCAGGTTCCTTTCGGGTAATAGCAATAACATTAAAATCCTCGTCGATTTGACCATCCAACATGCGGTGAAACAACGCGGGATAAATTTTTCGAAAGGCGAGGTCTCCATCCCCTCCAAAAACGACTACGTTGAAATTGCTAAATTTTTCTTGCTCAGATGACTTTTTACTCATGGGATTAATAGTATGTGTCAAATTTACACTAAGTAGTGGTCAAAAGCAAACAAATATAGGAATTTCATCCACGCTAACGTGTTAAAAAAACGATAAGGATTCATTAGCGCTTGGTACGTATATCCTTATGCGCTGAATGTGTTACTTTTGCACCATGATTCGCCCAATACTCTCGGTTATTTCGGTTCTTCTTTCGTTCTTTCTTTGGTCTCAAAAACCGGCGAACGACGGTATGGCCGTTGGCCGCATTATTTCGGCGTCCTCCAAGAAACCGTTAGAGTACATTAAGATTCAATTGCTCAAGAGCAGTGACTCTTCCGTAGTTTTTACGCAATACACCGATGTTGACGGGCGTTTTCGCTTCGAAAATTTAGCCTATTCAATCTTTTGGTTGTCCGTGTATTCCAATGGGTATAATGTACTGATGGTTAAGGATATCCAACCTACAAAAGACATTCGTATCGTAAACGTAGGATCATTGGAGCTCGTGGCGCAAAACGAACGAACTACCGATGAAATTACCATACAACGGAAGCAAGAAATACTTTACAGCGGAATCGATAAGAAAGTTTACAATGTAGGACAAGATTTGACGGTTAGGGGAGGTACGGCCAACGATGTGTTAAAAAATCTTCCTTCGATCGACTTGGATCAAGACGGTAGAATCTTGCTTCGTGGGGAAGGATCAGTTAATATTTTAATCGATGGAAAACCCAGTTCCCTTACCGGGTCGAATGGTAAAACCTTATTGGATGCCTTGCCTGCGGGTTCCATCGAACGGGTGGAAATCGTCACCAATCCTTCCGCTAAATATGACCCAGATGGAAGTTCTGGAATTATTAATATTGTTCTAAAAAAAAATAAACTGAAAGGCTTTAATGGCTTGATAACCGCTAATTTAGGCAGTGGCAATTTCCGAGGAGGCAATGTAGCCGATGAAAGTGCCTCTATCAGCTACAGGAACGCAAACTTTAATACTTTTGCCTCCTACAACGGTCGATACCTTACCGGATATCGCAATAATTTTATGTACAGCCGACAGATTGCCTCCAACGATTCGATAGTCATTCTGGATCAAAGCCGATTGGGTACGGATCTCAATGCAGGGCATACCGCTAGAGCGGGTGCTGATTGGGTTCTTAAAAAAAATCGAAGCCTATCATTCGTTACAACCGCGTCCATGGGACAGCGAGATCGTACAGGTGATTTATGGAATACTCGACTCAGCGAGGACTCCCTTGGACAGCTTAGCCCGACGCAACTTTGGAGAAGGATCTCGTACGACCCAAGTGAGCAAAAAAACGTGGACCTTAGTGTTAATTTTCGACAGCAATTTAAAAGCAATCGGGGTTATATTACGGCGGATGCCTCCCAGAGCATGGGGGTAGACAGGATTCAAGGATTTTATGACCAGTTGGCCTACGGATTGGATACCATCGAACTGACTCAGATTGCTCCCCTGAACCAAAGGCTTAATAACAAAGAAACGAATCGTGTGACCACGTTTCAAACCGATGGGGTTTACCTTTGGCCTGATCAGTTTATTCGTACGGAATTTGGTATGAAAGGAATTTTGAGAAAACAGGAGGTGAATACGTTTTCAGAAACAAGAGACACCCTTTCGTCTCAATTTCTCGAGGATACCCTTTCTAATTTTCTGTATCGGTACGACGAGAAAATATTCAGTATCTACGGTATAGCAGCACATCAGTGGGGCAAGTTTAAATATCAAGCTGGGATTCGCCTAGAAAAAGCCTTCCAAATTCCGGATTTAATAAGCGATTCTATTCGTATCGTTAATGACTATTTCAATGTTTTTCCCTCCGCCCATGTACGTTACGTACCAAAAACGGGGCAAGAATTCGGGTTGAGTTACAGCCGCCGCATTACCCGCGCCTCTAGTTCTGATTTAAATCCTTTTACCTCCTACGCCGATCCACTTAATTTACAGCGTGGAAATCCGTATTTACAACCTGAGTTCATCGATTCATACGACCTAACTTACACGTGGGAAGGGAAAGCACTGAGTTTCTCCACGAGCCTTTTCTACCGGAGAACCACAAACATGATTTCGCGAGTGCGCTTATTTGCAGAAGACAACGCTTCCGTTCAAACCTTCATCAACTTAAATGCGGCGAACAGCCTTGGGTCTGAGTTAGTATTCAATTATAAACCCTTGTCATGGTTTAGAACCACCTTGTCCACTAACGTCAATTACATTCAATATCAAACCGATATAGCAAGTTGGAATCGTTCTGGATTCAACTGGAGTGCAAAATGTAATGCCAGCGTTGATTTTTGGAAAAAAACAGCCACCTTACAGCTTAATGTAAATTACATTGCGCCACGCATTACAATTCTTGGTACCGTTCAACGCCGCGGAGCAACCGATATCGCTTTCGATAAACGCCTTGGAGAACATTGGACCCTTGGTTGTAAGGTAACGGATATATTCAATCGTCAAGGATTTTACGCTTATTTAAGACAGCCGACCATTACTCAGGATATCGAATTTAAATGGCTAACCCGTCGTTTTTATATCAACGTTTCGTACAAGTTCGGTAAATTAGAAATGACAAAACCCAAGCCTGGTCAAGACGGGGGAGGTGGCACTGAAATGTAATGGTATGAGTAAAAAAAAATCCAATCGAATCAATGTTGTTTATTCAACAAATCCTGATTTCAATTACCAAGAAGAATCCTTTGATCAAGTAGAAACCTTAGTGCCTTCGCAACAGCGGCTTTATGTTTCAATTGATCGAAAACAAAGAGCTGGAAAGGAAGTCACCCTCATAGAGGGTTTTATAGGGGGTGATGATGACCTGAAGGAGCTTGGTAAATTGCTCAAGTCAAAATGTGGGGTAGGAGGTTCTGCTAAAGATGGCGAAATTCTTATCCAAGGAAAGCTAAAGCAGAAAGTATTTGACCTGCTCATAGCGGCTGGATA
>JBJTWF010000092.1:0-4841 GCA_046081565.1 Flavobacteriales bacterium
GGAATAAGGAAACACCCACCCCATCAATTTGCGCAGTAGCCACCAAAGGCAGTATCGGCTCATTCCCTACCACCGTTTGGAATTCGTCGTTAGGCCCGATCTTCATCGCAAAGACCGAAGAACCGCCATTCATGGGATAGGTGATCCATCCCACCGCCAAGGCGCCTCCATCCAAGGTTGGTATAAATTGCTCCACCTTTTCGTCTCCTCCGTGATTAATATAAATCGGCCCGTTATCCCAATCGAAGTTGGTGTTGAAGCGCCCCAAGGTAATGTCTAAAGCAAAGGTTGGGTTGCTTAGGTTTTCATTTCTATACCCTACATAAAGTTTGGTTTGCGCCCCATTCAAGGTGATTTCGTCCAAAATAACATCCCCTGGATTCACATAGACGGACTCGTAAAATAAACTGCCATTAAGTTCATAGCGTCCTGTGTAATTATCGTGTTCCTGTAAAACAGGATCGTATTTCCATCCGGTCAGGTTAAAACGGTTCTGATTAATGGTCATATCGGTAATACCAAAGGCGCCTGAAGCCCCGATGGATGTAAACCAAAGTAAATTCCCATTTTCATGATAAGCGGCTAAAAATCCTTTACTTAAAAGGGAGTCTGCATTAAAATACTCCCCACCTACCACATAGATAGAGTCTTGAATTTCAAGGACCGTATTTACGGAATTGAATGCGGTGTCCCCTAGGAATCGAGTCCATAAGGTATCCCCCACTGCATTCGTTTTCATCAAGAATCCCCGACAAAACCCAGTGTTAGGGTCCTGAGATTTTCCTACCATTAGCACACCGGTATCAGAAGTCATTACTGCGTCGTTTGTAAATTCCCACCCCCCTAAATTCCATCGTTTTTCCCAGGTTAAATTCCCAGTATTACCCACGTTTACTAAGTAAACATCGTAGGCCGTATTCGCATTGGTTAGGCTGCTGCCTGCCAGGAAATAATGGGTATAAGGGTGATATAAGACCCGTCTGCCTTCGTCGAATTCATATCCACCATAATGTTGGCTCCACGTGTAATCACCGGTTTTACTGATTTTCAATAAAAATGCTTCCGCATCATTTCCCCAACTGCCACTTACCCCGGTAATGGCATAACTAGAATCTGGTAATTGCACGATGCCATGGCCTCGGTCATATTCGGTTCCTGAATATTGTTTATAAAAACTTCCCTGAGCTAAGAAGCCAAGGGGCGCAACCAAAGAAACCAAATAAACTAGAATACGCATCGCAACTGAATTGAAATGGCCTTTCCAAAGGCTTGTTTAAGAAAAAGACCCAATACATTATCAGAACCTAAACCAAGCGCTAAAGGACCTTTTTGGAAGTGCAAGGCAGCATTCAGTTTAAACCCTGAAAATCCTCCATAACTTCCACACAACGCTACATTGACGTTTTTATGAAGCTTTCCATTGGCCCCAACATATACAAAGGGAATATACCCCGGAATAAACATCATTCGAAGTCCGAGCAAGGGTTGAATGCGAACCATACGCGTGGGATCATACATGCTCATCAGTTGAAGACTTGCTGGGAGTGCCATGCGACGGTTTTCTGAAACGGTCCGGGTTAGGCTATCGGAAAAAGAAAAACCAGGAGCCAGCAATCCATCGCGTTGAATTATTTCTGAAATCGTAAATCCTCCATACGCAAAGGAAGTGTCCAAGGTCTGGGTTTGAACGTTTTTCATTGACACAAAGCCAAGGTTTCGAACGCTCAACTTCATTTGACTCGATTGTTCCTCGGAAAGCTGAACGCTAAACTGATAATCAAAGTCCAAGGATAGACCCAACCCTTTTACATAAGAAGTATTCGACAAATAGGATGTTGAAGCCTTACAGATTCCGTACAAGCTATCACCGCTTTCCGTGTAATAAAACCGCATGCCGGGTAAGTCACCCATGTCGGTAGCATTATAATGCGTTAGGCCTACCACATTTAATCCTAAAGAAGCACGATTCTTTTTGTCATAAAGGGTAATGCCAGCCGATTGAAAGCCCTTCCAGGCCAGGCGGGTTCCAGTCAAATCACAATAGGCACCGCGGAAGGCTTCGTTTCCAAAAAACGTTAATCGATAGAGGTCTGACGTATAAGCAAGCGAAGCTACCTGGGTATATCCAACATGAAACCCAGGTAAAAATCGTTTCCAAAAGCCTCCTTCGCGCGAAACGTTTCCATAATAAAAAAGATCCCCTTGGGCTTCAGCGCCAAGAACTTGAAAGCCTCGATGGTTTTCTAACGACTGTTCTTTGGCTTCGGGACCAATATATCCGCCGAAAACCAAGGGATTTAGAACGGAATTTTCTATGGAGGAGGCGCTATAATCTACCGTACCCGAAACCCTCAAAATCGATTTCGGATCCACGATACTGTCCCCTTCAAAATACCTCAACAGTTGTGCACTAGCACTAAGCCATGAAAAGAGGATCAGCAGGAGTAGCGTAGGTTTTAAATGCATTAGTAAACAATTTGCGTATCTAACTTAGCTTTTATTTTTACGTGGATAAAGGCACCCACGGGAATGGACACGGACTGATTCAACGAACCCGTAGGGTTTGGGGTATCCAAGATGGCTTCTACCCGAACGAATTTAACGTCATTGATCTTATCCATTAATAGGGAATTCAGTGGAAATTGTAGGCTAGATTTTTTCACCAAAAGTCCATTGGCATTGGCGGTTCCTGCTACAGAACTCAGAATTAAAGCATCTCCGATGATTTCGGTAATGATGTTTTGATTTGCAGAAAGAAACGAAAGTTTTAATTGGCTTTGAAGGGGAAAAGCGTTCTGGACGTCCACCTGAAAATACCCTCCAGTCACATGGGACTTTTCATTATTCTGCGATAAGGAAAGGGCAAAGGTATCCACTAAAGTCAACTGGTCCGCTTGCAACTGCAAAGGCATTTGGGCATGTAATTCAACTTTCAATCGGCTCGTAGAGAAAATCTCATCCCACCCCCCATTCACGTTACCGTTGGGATTGATGGTAACCTCATATCCAAGGTTTAACGTCGAACCCAAGTTCTCTAGAACGTTTTCAACGTTGCTGTTGGACGAAGTAACCGTAAGCTGTTGCGTTGATGGATTCAAGGCATCCCAAGAGCCTGTAGCAGGCGCTAAATAGGTGTCTTGTCCAATCAATGGTGCATTCAAATTCACCGTATTTCCTTGGCTATTTGTATTTTGAACTTGCGTAATTTTAGTTTTAATAGGAACTTTCATTCCATTGGAAAGGCTAACGTTAAGTTGTACATTTTGCACGTCCACATTACCCGAAAGCACGTGATTCAAGGCTTCTACTTGTACGGAGGCTATATCCGAAAACACTTGGTGACCAAAGTAACCTCGGGCATAGTCCATGGCAATATCTTTTAATGAAGCTTCAACATGGAATACGTTTGACGGAGAAACGGTAACGGGAGGCCCTAAGGGATTCGTTTTGACTAACACTTGAGATTGTAGGGTATTAAAGGAGGTGCCGTTAATCCCACGTAAATCCATTTCATAACCCGATAAATCCAATTCGCTTTCACCGGCGGTGGGATTTGACTGGCTTCCGGCAGCAACTGAAAAGGAAGCTTGAAAAGGAATGCCATTTGCGGAAACCCCGGGCAAGAATACATCGAAGATGACGTCGGTTGGAAGGGGATTAAATACTTTTAACTGTATTTTTCCGCCTGAAACCCTAATTTTCTTGAGTTGAACGTGAGGGATAGCAATCGGATGTTCATTGGTTTCATTAAACACGTTGAATCCAGGAGGAACATTCAGGGTTAAACTGGGACTAAAGGACTGCACCACCATCGTATCTGGAAGCGCAACCAAATCCGTAAGTCCGATATCCAAAATGGTCTTTGTGAAATCAAGGTCCAAGGTTCCGTTCCCATTGGGCACCAAGGTTTGATTCTGAACGAGGTGGTTTAAATCCAAGGTGTCGTTAACCAAGGGAGCACCCAATTCGACATCCCAACGGGTTGCTTTTTTCTTACAAGCGACAAAAAGGGATAACATCCCCAGCACCAAAATCCAATGTTTCATGATACGTTTTCTATTATGGTGGCATACCCTTGCCCTACACCGATGCACATCGTAACTAAGGCGTAGCGTTTTCCAGAATGTTTCAGTTGACGTGATGCCGTTAACAATATTCTAGCCCCGGTCATACCTAAGGGATGCCCTAACGAAATAGCCCCACCGTTGGGATTAATACGAGGGTCATTATCTGCCAGTCCTAAGGCCCTTGTGCATGCCAATACTTGTGCGGCAAATGCTTCATTAATTTCAATTACATCCATTTGATCTAGGGTGAGTCCGGCGCGATTCAAGGCTTTTCTGCTCGCCTCCACGGGACCGATTCCCATAATCCTCGGAGCTACGCCACTTACGGCCGCTGACACAATGCGCGAGAGCGGTTGTTTCCCTGCTTGTATGCATCCTGTTTCAGATCCGATCAGGAGAACCGCAGCTCCATCGTTAAGTCCAGAGGCGTTTCCAGCGGTAACCGTACCGTCGCTCTTGAAGGCAGGTTTCAAACCGGAGAGCTTTTCGAGTGACGTTTGACCTTTGGGAAATTCATCGGTAGTAAACCAAAGAGGCTCACCTTTACGCTGAGGAATAGGTACAGGGATGATTTCATCGCGATAAAATCCTGATTCCTGTGCTTGTTTTGTTTTTTGCTGAGACCACCATGCGAATTGATCTTGGTCTGCCCGATGGATGGAAAATTCTACGGCTAAATTTTCAGCGGTCATTCCCATGCTTTCAACACCGTATTGTTTCTCCATCACCGGATTAATAAAACGCCACCCAAACGAGGAATCCTCTAGTTTTTGT
>JBJTWF010000093.1:0-14021 GCA_046081565.1 Flavobacteriales bacterium
CGTTCAATTGGTTCCGGTTAAAACTATAATTAAAACCAACTTTGCCCCAGTCTTTGATCCGGTCGCTAAAATAAATTCCTGCTTTTAAGGTTTGGGGTATTCCGGAGTTGTTGCGTTGTCCGCTTTGATCCCACATGCTCATTCCACTGCTTTCTCGTTCGTTCTCCAGACCAAATTTATTCATGTCGCCAAAGCGAAAATTTGACCTTGGGGTATTTGAGTTCAGAAGAAAAACGGAAAACTTCTGCTTTTTATCGAACCGATTAAACAAGAGTTCGGTTTCATAGAAGGGGAAATTGGTCGTAGGGTTACCAATCATTCCACCATCGGATGCTAATGAAAATTTACCAAAATAACCCCGCTTGGCGTCTTCCTTTAACTTCAAGTCCATCACCTGAATCTTTTCGTCCATTCCCGATTTATTGTCTTGTTGCTTCTTCTCATAGATCTGCACAGACTGCACGCTTTTCGCTCCTAAGTTTTTTGTAGCAATCGTAGGATCAGAGCCGAAAAATTCATCCCCATCCACCAAAACTTGGCTTATTTCTCTGCCTTGAGAGGTGATTTGGCCGTTCTCATCGATTTTTATTCCGGGTAACTTTTTCAATAGATCCTCCACCACGGCGTTTTCCGCGACTTGGAAACTATCCGCCACATACACCATCGTGTCTCCTTTGAAATAAACCCTATTTTTATTCAAATTGACAACAATTTCAGCAATCGTTTTAACGGGAATTCCCATCAGTACTTTTCCTAACGTTATCGTTTCTTCTGAGTCCTGAGGCGATAAATAAAGCAATCGGTCTTCGTAACGCGGATGTTCGATATAAACAAAATAGGTGTCGTTTTTCAAGGATAGGGAAAAGGATCCATCGATAGAACACCGCACGTAGGATACTAAGACAGAGTCCGAAGCCCGAAAGGCCGTGACCACAGCTCCTGTCAACGGAGTAACGCCACTTGAGTCATAGGCGGAACCTTGAATTCTAATGTTTTGGGCATTAGCGGAAAAAATAAACAGCGCGAAAAAGGAGAGCATTGCGGCACGAAGCCAATGGAGAGTAGTTTCTTTATTCATTGATTAATTGGATGCTTTGAAGGGTTTGAATTTCCATTCCACTTTCGTCTAGCCCTTTGCCAAATTCTACGCGTATCTTGCGGTTGTAATATTGCTTTTCGTTTTTGATGAAGGTTTGAACGGATTTATTGCTTTCATCAAAGGCGAGCGTACTTCGATGTCCAGTCTGACCATTCGTTCCTACAATAATAAAATTCAACTCTCCATTTTTAATTGTACCTAAAAACCGAGTTTCAAAACCGCCCATTTGGTTGATTACTTGTCTGGCAGTTTCGTCTGAGAAGGCTTTCAGTTCGATTTGTTTTCCTTGAGCGAAATCAAGCGAGTCCAAAGTATTCGAAATCCTCTCAACGGTAGCAAAAACGGTAATATTTCCAGGGGCTCCTTCGTAGTACGAAGTGATTTCCGAAATACCGTTCGTTTTTTTTCGATTGTCTGTGGCTAGATGCCTTGAAATACGTAATGCTCCAGTAGTATCGTAATAAAAAGATGTTTTCGCGGTCAAATTTGCTTCAGTAGCCAATGCTTGTTCTAAGGTAATCTTTCGTATTTTTCGGTTTTTATCCATTAACCCCAAGGCTCCGATAATAAAGTTCTGATTATTAACATATTTCAGACTAGAAAAAGCAATTAACGCTTTATTAGAATCAATATCGGTAATCGTTCGATCCTTGATGCGCTGCCCAGGAAACAATTCTGGTTTTTCCATGCCTTTGCGAATTTGGGAAGTACTATCCTTAGGAGATTTACCATTACTGGACGAAATTTCCACAGCATCATCGTTACAAGATGCGAACGAAAGGAGAATTAACAAGACCAAAAAAAAACGCTCAAAGGACATGGGGCTAAATTAGAATTCAAAGGTACAATATTTCATGGAAATTGATTTCAACATTGGTTTAAACCCTAAAGTCCGTAGTTTTGTTCTGTGTCTAAAATACTAGCCATCGATTTTGGGTTGAAAAGAACCGGTTTGGCCATCACTGATTCCCAGCAGATTTTGGCTTCTCCACTCGAGACGGTGCCATCGGAAAAACTGATGGACCGAATTCAAATACTGGTTCAAGAGGAATCCATCACCGAAATTGTATTGGGTTATCCCACCTCGTTGGACGGATCACCCACGCACATTACCCCGAACGTACTCCTTCTTCAAGAAGCGTTAATAAAAACCCTTGGACAAGTCAAAGTACATTTACAAAACGAACAATTTTCCTCCCAAAGAGCACAACAAGCCATCTACCTTGGTGGGAAGAAAAAACAATTAAAGTCTAAGGAATTAATTGATAAGGTAAGTGCGGCCATAATTCTTCAAGATTTTTTATCGTTGCGCAATCCATAATTCGAGCTATTTTTGCCCTATGATATTACCCATCATTGCATACGGAGACCCAAACCTTAAGAAGCCATCAATAGAAATTGAAGCCGATTATCCCGATTTCAAAAAGCTAATTGATGATATGTTTGAAACGATGTACGCCGCCAAAGGGGTTGGTTTAGCGGCTCCTCAAATTGGAAAAAACATCAGGGTTTTCATCGTGGATGGTGCGCCCTTTGCCAACGAAGAAGGCGAAGAATATGACATCAAAGCGGAAGGTATAGAATCCTTTAAGAAAGTTTTCATTAATCCGATTATTGAGGAGGAAAAAGGCGAGTCATGGTCCTTTCAAGAAGGTTGCCTTTCCATTCCTAAAATTCGAGAAAACGTACATCGGAAGGAAGAAGTCGTTATAAGTTACTTGGACGAAAACTGGGCCTTAAAAGAGGATACTTATACCGGGTATGCGGCGCGAATAATTCAGCACGAATACGACCATTTAGAAGGAGTTTTGTTTACGGATCGACTCAACCCCCTCAAGAAAAAACTGGTAATGAAACGGCTGAAGCTTATTTCAGATGGATTGGTTGAGGCGGATTATAAACTCAAATTTTATACCCCCAAGAAATAATGATACGGTTGTGCTTTACCTCAACGTGTTTGGCTTGTATTCTCCTCTTATCAAGTTGTAACGACGGAAATTCCTCCACAAATAATTCCCTTCCAAAGGGTTCCGAATCCCCACTTTCCCCTTCCGAATCAAAAAAGAAAATAGCGGGATTGAAAGACTCTATGGATAACCTTTCCCGAAAGGATTATCGCGCGGTACATCAAAAGAGTTTGAGTAAAGAATCCTATGAAAATTGGTTGAAAAAACATCAAAATACGGCTCGGATTGCTTATATTGAGGCCTTGACTACCCATTATCATCGTTTTCCTAAGGACCCCCATTCGGCTGATTGCTTGTGGGAGGTACATCGCACCTTTGCCACCGCAGAGAGTTACAGCCTTGCCCTTGCTTATGGCGATACCTTATTGCAGCAATATCCCACGTACAAAGGCCGAAAAGAACTTTTGTTTAGCCAGGCTTTGCGCTGCGATCAATTGGATAACCCAAGAGACACCCCTCGCCTAAAAAACTACTTAAACCAACTGTTGGCGATGGAATCCCTGGAAGCACCCCTTAGAGCTGAAATAAAAAATTGGATAGCGAATGCTGATGTTCCATTGGCAGCAAGGGTTAAATAACTTTGAATTTTGTTGCCCTGTTAACAATGTGTTAAATTTCTCGGCCTTTCTGCTTTAAAATCATATTTTTACCAAAAAATTTACGCCATGAAAAAATTATTATTTGTTTTAAGCTTCGTTTTCGCAGCTGCTACGCTAAATGCACAATTGGAAAAAGGTCCAAAAATTACTTTTAGTAAAGAAGTACATGATTACGGTAACATTAAGTACGATGGTGATCCAAATTGTACGTTTGAATTTACCAATACAGGCAACGAGCCTTTAATTATTTCTAACGCCAAAGGTTCTTGTGGATGTACCGTTCCTGAATGGCCGAAAGAGCCTATCGCACCAGGAGCAAAAGGAAGCATCAAAGTAAAATACGACACAAAACGATCTGGTCCAATCAATAAAAGCGTTACGATTTCATCCAACGCGGTAAATGAACCAGAAAAAGTAATTCGTATCAAAGGCGAAGTGGGGCCAGCTCCTGAATCAGGCGTTCCTGTAAATAACAGCGGTGCACCTACCAACAACTAATATTCAACGATATCATCCCATTAAGGCTCCCATTTGGGGGCCTTTTTTATTGAATCCAGTCCGTAGAAAGGGGGAGCGCTTCAAGGAGAATCCGATCCTTAGTCGTTGGATGATTAAACGATAAAGTGGAGGCATGAAGACCGATTGAGCCATCTTTATTCGATCGTTTCGCACCGTATTTCAGGTCTCCTTTTATAGGAAAACCAAGATGGGCAAATTGACAACGGATTTGATGATGCCTTCCTGTTTCAAGCGCTATACGAACCAAGCTGTAATGGTTGAAGGTTTGTATGACCTCGTAGTTAAGCCGTGCTTCCTTTCCCATGGTTTGGTCAACCACATAGCTTTTATTCTGTTTTTCATTTTTTCTTAGGTGATTCACCAAGCGCCCTTTCCCCTCCATACTCCCTTCGACCAAGGCCAAGTAGGTTTTTTCGATTACTTTATCCCTGAACTGTGCGTTCATCCGTTCCAAAGCCTTACTCGTTTTTGCAAACAAAACGATTCCACTGGTGGGTCGATCCAAGCGATGAATAACCCCGCAAAACACATTTCCAGGTTTCTCATCTCTTTCTTTTATAAACGCCTTTATCGCATCCGGAAGGGTGGGGTCCCCTGTTTTATCGCCTTGTACAATCTCAGAAGCCATTTTATTTATGGCCAGTAAATGGTTGTCTTCATAAAGAATCCTGGAGGCAAAATCTTGGGTTACCATCGCTTAAAAATCAAACGCATTTTAAGGGGCAAGAGCACCAAGTTTACAACGGTAACGGCGCCTAACGTAAGGAATAAATTAGTACAAAACGTACTTTGTACAAACCCAGAAAATCCGGGTTTCATTCCTGCCGAAATATACGACTTAAACCAAAGGTAAATAGACATAAAAATACCGAAAACAACGATGAACTTAACGAATAGCGTTTTCCAGAAAGGCTTCCACTGGAAAGGGCTTGGTTCCGTAAACAATCGATTTCTCGTAGCCGCTAGTTCCGTAATGAAGTAAAAAACAAGTATGGTATAAATTAACCAAGTAGGGAACGTTCCAAGGCCTTCGCCTTGCGCATAGGAATGTAATCCAACCAACATGAAATTAACCCCAAAGAAGGTAAATAAAATAGCCGAATATCCCCAAAACGAGTAGGCATTAAAAAGGAAAGCACCATTCAACTTAGGGATAAACCGTAAATGCAACAGGATGGCATAGACCAAAACGGAAACCAAGGCCCACGTTTCTTTCGGATCCCATCCCCAATACCTACCCCAACTCTCGTTGGCCCAAACTCCGCCGAGGAACGTTCCTATGGTAAGCATGAATAATCCGATGGTAATCGTCATTTCTGAAATGGCGGTAATTTCTTGAATATTCAGCTCCATGATGTCCTTGTTTTTTGTCCGTTTGAGAACGAATAAAATAAGGTTTATCAACCCTAGAATTGCGCCCAAACCAAGAAACCCGTAACTCCCTGTAATAATGGCAACGTGTACCATGAGCCAATAGGATTGAAGCACCGGAACAAGCGGTGTAATTTCTGGATCCATAAGGTTCTGTTCGGTTACGAAAAGCATAAAATAGGCAAGAAGCGCTGTAGTCGGAATTACCGCCGCATTTTTTTTGGAAAACAACAGTCCTGCAAGCATGGTCACCCATGCGATAAAGACTAACGCTTCATATCCATTACTCCATGGGGCATGACCAGAAAGAATCCAACGTAACGCGATTCCCGTGGCGTGAAAAACAAACAGCAACAGGATACCCCAACCAAACGCCTTGGTAAGGGAGGATAACCTATGGAACACTTTACCCTCTGGACGGGCAAAAAGTCGAACAAAGAAAAGGCATAACATAAGAAACCCTAGCCCAAAGTACCCGAATCCCGTTCGCTTGAAGATTTCCCATTCGTTGTAGGCAATTTCTAATTTAGTCATGTTCGTGGAGGGAACAATGGATTTGCCGACCGTGCGTTGATGCGTAATGATTTCGTCTAATAAGGCGTCGGCTTTGGAGTAATTTCCTGACGCCGCGGCGGTATTTACTTCAATTAACAGGTAGCGCAGCGTTTTTTCAATCGCCTGTGCATTTACAGGAGAAACGTTTGCTATGGTTTCTAAAATGGCCTTGTAGGCAGCCAAGTATCCTTCCGCTTCTGCGATAGAACCGGTTTGGGTTGCGTAGCGTAGGCTGGTGAAAAACATAAAATCAAGAAAACTAACTTTCCCATTCGCAAAGCCCTGGCTATACATATCGTATTGCTGGATTATGTTTTGAATTCCAAGGCTATCTTTGGTTTGAGCCAACTTATTAATGTACCCGATAAAGTAAATTGAATCCAAGGCTTCTGTCGAAAGGGTAAGTTCAAAACCTCGTTTGGGTTGGGTCCAACGGTTTTGCTTATCACCAGCAATGGGGGTGATTTTTAAAAAGTCCCAATAAAAAATTCCATTGATGACCTCATATTTTTCATTTAGCTTAATTAGTTTTTTGTCAAATTCAGATCGTTGGGATTCCCTTTTCTGAAACGCTTTGGCATAGTCGTCTGCCCATTTAAACCGGCCGGATGCATCGCTTAATTGTTCCATACTCGCATATTCACCTAATTTCAAAGCTTGGCGAACTGCGGAAGGCACCTGAACAATAGCTTGTTTGTACCAATAAGGTTGATACAAATGCATGCTTAAAATGACTTGAACTGCATTGTAGTTTCGAAAGGAAATTCCTCGGTGTATTTTTCGCATTAACCGGTCGGAAAGCGAGTGGAAGGGAATCATTCTACCCGTAGGTTGGAATTGATGCGCCTCGTGAACATATTTAATTTCCTGTACTAAAAGCTCCGCTACCTTTTCTGAATGCGCTTCACTAACCACTTGGTGGTGATTGTTGAGTTGTTCAAGCGATAAATTAGCATGACTGTTCTTTTGGGCTATGCTTAATCCCGCCGTTAACAAAAACAATGCGGTTGCTAAGGGTTTAATATTGCTGTTTCTCTTTTCTTTTAATGAAGCCAATTTTTGATTGAGTAACATGAATCGTCCTTTACGGTAGAATAAGGAAAGAAACATCCCAATTCCCATGAGTAAATACCCAAGGTACGTTAAGTTCGTACCCCAAAAATCACTATTTACTTGAAGCACGGTAGCTTCTTCGTTTTGGGGTGTTCTCGGATCGTCTAGCTTATAGGAGGATTGAAAAAAACGGTGACCTTGATAATCCAACACATGATTCATAAAAATCCGACGGTCTATTTTTTTATTTCCATCCAACACGCTCAGTTCGCTTGCAAAAGAGGAGGGAGCCTCAGAGCCAGGATAGCGGTCCAATTGAAAGTTTCGACATAAAATGGCGAAAGGTAATTTCTTTTGAATCGCGCCATATTCCATAATAAACTCTTGCCCACCCAAGGTAAATACCTGAAACGTCGGTATTTTTCCCATTCCTCCAGCCAATCGTACCGTTTTATCCGCCTTTCCGTAGCTCACCTTAACGGTTAAGTAATCCGTACCCTCCTTCAAATTCCCTGTGGGGATGAGGTCTCTTTTGCTGTGTTGCAAAACTCGATTAAAAACAAATTGTTGATTCCCCAACGTGAACAAGGTTCGTGGGCTTAATGCAACCCATGTATTTAAAGGAATTTGCTTTATTTTCGTGGAATCCTGTATCCCCGCTTTTTGCTCCTCCTTTTTCAATTCAGACATGTTTACCCCCTGCAATGGAACCGAAGTTTTAAGCTTTAAAAGGCCTTTTTCAGACTTGACTTGAATTTCACTTAGTCCGTGGTCGCTGTCAAACGAAATCGATTGACTACCCAACGGGATGGTTTCATTGGGAAAAATTACGTTTTGTTGTCTTCCGTTCGTAAAAAACTCCAATCCAAAGGTATTAATCCCAGCATCGGTCTTTATTCCTTCTTTTCGATTCGCTTGAAAATCAATGCAGGTAATGGTAAGGGGGTTGTTTTTGTATTTATAATTAAGCGAGAAAGGGTCATGGACAATTTCTGAAAGATATTTTTTCTGGGTAAAGGTAGCTCCATACGTTTTAGTCTTTATCCCATTTGGACCTTCTTTGTATTCAATCGGTGCAATTAATACATAGGGATCTGCGGTGTAAATAAAACGTACTTGTTTCCCTTCTGGAACCTCCATAATACCTTCAAAACCTACGTAACGTGTAAGTGCGGCACCCAACATAATAACTAAAAATGATACGTGAAAACTGAGCATGGCCATTTTTTCACGTTGCCACATGCGGTATTGATAAATATTAAAGAGCAGGGCCAGGGAGAGGTAGAGGAGTAATATCGAAAACCATAAGGCATTGTACACCATGATTTTGGCTGTCTGAATCCCATGAATGGATTCTAAAAACGTTGCCGCAGCAATGGACAATAAAAAAACCAGTAACCCAATGGCAACCATGCGCATAGAGAAAAAAGAGCGGGTGAATTTTTCCATGGGATATTTTTTCCACAAAAATACACAAAGCACAGCGTTTTACTTTTCCTTTTAACATATTTGTGGAATGAAAATGCGCTTCTTTTTGGGGGTCATAAGCCTCGCTTTGGTCGCTTGGACCCAAAAGCCATCGACGGATAATTCCAACGACTGGAGTTTGTCTTTAATTCAGCCCAATTCAGGGGCATTATTTGACATAAGACTAACTATTCCATTAGTTGGATCGTCTGTTTCCAAACGCTTTGCGAAAATAAAAGGTAAAAAGCTTTACATCCATCGAGGGGATCAATCCTTAGATGCGACATATGTCCCTTATTTTCCATCCTTTGAACAGGCGCTACTCGAAGGGATGGAACAAAACCAAACGGTCGTTAAATGTATTCCATTTTCTGGTCATTCTGAGCGGGACTGGGCAAAACGCATTGGGCCCATAATGCATGACCTAATCAAATAGAAAGTCCCGCAAAGCGGGACCCTATATGGACGTTTCCATCTATCCGTATTCCGGGAAGAAAGAAACGAGAAAGCGCCCCATGTTTGGGACGCTGTATTTTTTGCACTTACCTACCGCTTGGTCAGGTGAGTCGGTTAAACCTACATCATTCCAGGCATTCCACCTCCCATGCCACCCATGGCAGCAGCAGGATTCGATTCTTCCGGTTGATCAACAATTACACACTCAGTCGTTAACAACATAGATGCAATAGAGGCTGCATTTTCAACCGCAATTCGTGTAACCTTGGTTGGGTCTATCACACCAGCAGCGTATAATTTTTCATACTTTTCGGTTCGTGCATTGTATCCAAAGTCGTCTTTACCCTCACGAACTTTTTGTACAATAATGGCACCTTCTCCACCAGCATTCGCGATAATTTGACGAAGGGGTTCTTCTGCTGCTCTCTTCACAATGGCAATTCCCGTCGCTTCGTCCTCATTTAACGCCTTAATTTTGTCCAAGGTAGCGATGGAGCGAATTAATGCGACACCTCCTCCCGGAACAATCCCTTCTTCCACAGCAGCTCTAGTGGCCGCTAAAGCATCGTCGACACGGTCTTTCTTCTCTTTCATCTCCACTTCCGTTGGTGCTCCGACATACAAAACGGCAACCCCTCCAGCAAGTTTTGCCAATCGCTCTTGAAGTTTTTCACGATCGTAATCAGAGGTTGTGGTTTCAATTTGTGCACGAATTTGATTCACACGCGCTTTGATGTCTTCTTTTTCCCCTTTTCCATTGATAATCGTGGTGTTATCCTTGTCGATTTCAATTTTATTGGCTTGGCCTAACATGTCCATGGTGACATTTTCTAAGGTCATTCCACGTTCTTCAGAGATAACTTGCCCTCCTGTTAAAATGGCGATATCTTCCAACATCGCTTTTCTTCGGTCTCCAAATCCTGGTGCTTTGACGGCAGCTACTTTCAACGAACCTCTTAAGCGGTTCACCACCAAGGTTCCAAGCGCTTCACCATCTACGTCCTCGGCAATAATCACCAAGCCTTTCCCAGCTTGTACTACGGGTTCTAAAATGGGAAGTAATTCCTTCATGCTGGAGATCTTTTTTTCCGTAATTAAAATCAACGGATTCTCCATTTCAGTGATCATTTTTTCTGCGTTGGTAACAAAATAAGGGGATAGGTATCCTCGGTCAAATTGCATTCCTTCAACCGTCTTAACTTCCGTTTCTGTACCTTTTGCCTCCTCTACCGTAATAACCCCGTCGTTACCTACGACTTTCATGGCTTGGGAAATAAGTTTTCCAATGGCTTCGTCGTTATTGGCAGAAATACTAGCTATTTGTTCAATTTTAGAAGCATCCTTCCCAACTTCTTTAGAGATTGCTTTTAAGTTTTTTACAACCTCTGCCACCGCTTTATCAATGCCTCGTTTTAAATCCATAGGGTTTGCTCCTGCAGCCACGTTTTTCAATCCTGCGGTAACAATGGCTTGCGCTAATACCGTAGCCGTTGTGGTTCCATCTCCTGCAATGTCTGCCGTTTTTGAAGCAACCTCTTTCACCATTTGCGCACCCAAATTTTCCATTGGATCTTTCAGCTCGATTTCCTTTGCGACCGTAACACCGTCTTTGGTAATGTACGGAGCACCGAATTTCTTGCCTATTACTACGTTTCGGCCTTTGGGTCCAAGGGTAACTTTTACCGCGTTGGCCAAGGCATCTACTCCAGCTTTTAATTTCTCTCTGGCTTCAATCTCAAATAAAATATCTTTTGCCATTTTTCTCTTTTTTTAATTGATTACTAATTCCTCTTATTTTAAAATACACCGTAAATATCCGACTCTCTCATGATGAGGTATGTTTTTCCCTCTAACTTGATTTCGGTACCTGAATATTGACCATACAATACATCATCCCCAGCTTTCAAGGTCATGGGCTCGTCTTTTTTACCGGCTCCAACGGAAATCACTTTCCCTTTTAACGGTTTTTCCTTTGCGGTATCAGGAATAATAATACCACTCGCTGTTTTTTGCTCTGCTGGCGCGGGCTCTACCAGAACTCGATCCGCCAATGGTTTAAAGTTAACTGACATAAAATAAATGTTTAAAATTTCGATCCGCCTTAGTCGAATTACATACCAAAGGAAAAACTAAGACAGATTTACATTCGAACAAAAAAAAATGTCAGCGAATGCTGACAATCTGACACTTTGATCGGTTGTTGAAGTCCGGAAAACAGGAAAAGAGGGGCAACGTATCGGTTACTTCTTTTGCTCTTTCGTCTGAGCGGGCGCTGCTTTTTTCTCCTTTTTAGGCGCGCTTTGCATCGTAATCAAAATGCTTGACACAACAATCGTTGCAGCAAGACCCCACGTAAGTTTGTCGATAAACTCAGTGGTTTGTTTCACCCCACCAAGTTGGGTTGGACTTCCAAAATCAGAACTCAAACCTCCCCCTTTAGGGTTTTGAATGTAGACCACCAAAATCAGCAATAAACTGCTGAGGCTAACGAGGATGGATAAAAGCGTAACGATCATGAAGGATTGTTTTTATGTAATTGTTTAATTTGACGTGCAAAGTAACTCTTTTTTTCTGGAAAATTCAAAATTAATTGCTCATATACCCCAATGGCTTTTGGATAATTACCTTGCATTTCGAATATTTTCGCCAGGGTTTCACTTACCGGCATTTTTTCAGCATTAAGGCTTTCTTTGGCTTTTTTCTGTGGTGAATAAAACGCAACCTTTGGACGTTCAGTGGGAATAATGTTTTGCATTTCATTGGTTTCCTTAGGCTGGTTTCCCGCTCTAAGCCAACGGCTAAAACTGCGCTTTTCATGCGGGTCAATTTTAGCTGGAACCAAACGAATCTCCTCGACAGAAGGTTCTTCTTCCACCTGAGATGTTTCTATTTCGCGTTCCACCGGGTGCTCCTGAAATTCAACGCTAAATTTAGCGAGCGCAGCACTCTGTTGTATCAACCGATGGATCTCATTCTCGGGTTCTTCCTTCGCCGTAAGGGGTGCCGGTATGCTTGATTCGGTTTCATCTACAACAGGTTTGCCTTCCAAAACTTCCTGGGGCATCGGATCCGAAACGACTTCACCTTCTTGATTGGGTAAGTCTACTGCCTGGGGCGTATTCGTCTGCATCAGGTGATACAAGCGGGTTCGGTTTTGAATTTTGTAGGCCAGTGCAAATAATTCTTCGTTTAGCCGAATGTCTTCATGAACTTTAAGTCCTTCCAAGTATCCTAATGCTAAAAAATTGGAATAAGGAAAACGTTGGATTATTTCCTTTAATGGGTCTAAATCCTCCGCTTGTATCAACGAGGGATTTAAACACAATTCATTCATATGGGTCTTATTCCACCTCACCAGTTGCTCATTAATTTATTCAGAATGTCCTGAACGATTTGTTCATTGATGGTTGAAAGCAATCCACGTTCTACGGTGGCCAAATTATCGCTGGCGTTAAAATCCGCAAAGCGACTGATCGACAATCGCATTTCTTCCGCCTTGGGTGCGGTGGTGGTAATGATGAATTCTACCGAAACTTGCAATCGGTTTTTTGCGGCATTATCGCCACTTTGTATGGCAATTGGATTTACTTGATAACCGGTAATTTCCCCAGAGAGGATCACTTGAGCGCTGGTTGGGTTGGTAGCCAGCGCGAGCCTCGAATTATTTTGTATGCCGTCTTTGATGGCTTCTGTTAAATTGGGGGCATAATCGTTCGGACACGTTGATGCCTGAATGCTTAAGTTTTGAACCACAAAAGATTTCCATTCTTCTGGCATTCCTCCGGTATCCTTGAACCCCATCTGTGTTGGCCAACAGGAGGTAGTCAGGCTCATAATAAGACCTATGAAAAGTAATTTTTTCATTCTACGAGTTGGTATTCTTTTATTTTCCGATATAGGGTCCGTTCAGAGATACCCAATTCTTGGGAGGCAGCCTTACGCTTCCCTTTATGTTTTTCCAAAGCCTTTTGTATCAATTCTTTTTCTAGTTCTTCAATGGATAAGGTCTCTTCATATTCCTCATGAACCTCAAAGGGTTCTTCCGTATTGGAATAACTGGGGGCTTCTATGATGGGATTGGGCTTTATAACTGAGGTAGCAGGAAGCGTGGTGCCTTCATAGTCTTGATATAGCCGCTGAACCACCTCCGATTGATCTGACGTGAGTTGAAAATTCCCAGCCTGTTGTAGTAGGTCAAAAACCAGTTTTTTAACTTCAGTCAAATCTTTTTTCATATCGAATAAAAACTTGTACATAAGCTCCCTCTCATTGATTGAATCGGCTGGGTTGTCTGAGACGATTACGGGTGAATTAAGGCCAACGTTCGGCAAATAATTCGATAAAAGGGACGCATTGATCTCCCGTTCGGTTTCAATAATACTGATTTGTTCAACCGTGTTTTTTAGTTGCCGAATGTTTCCTGGCCAAGCATATTGATTCAATGCTGCAATGCCATCTTCCGTAAGACGAATCGCGGGCATTCGATATTTTTCACCGAAATCACTTGCAAATTTTCGAAACAAAAGGTGTATGTCATCGCCCCGGTCTCGCAAGGATGGAAGCGCGATGGGAATGGCACTAAGCCGATAAAATAAGTCTTCTCTAAACTTCCCGCTGGCGATTGCTTTTTGCATGTTTTCATTGGTAGCCGCCACCACGCGCACATTGGTTCGCTGTGCTTTGGATGCCCCTACGCGCAAGAATTCACCCGTTTCCAAAACACGAAGAAGGCGAACTTGGGTCTGCATAGGTAATTCGGCTACTTCATCTAAAAAAATGGTGCCGCCATTCGCAACCTCGAAATACCCTTGTCGGCTTGCAGCTGCCCCCGTAAAACTGCCTTTTTCATGACCGAATAATTCTGAATCAATGGTTCCCTCTGGGATAGCCCCGCAATTTACGGCGATGTACTCTTTGTGTTTCCTTGCGCTTAGC
>JBJTWF010000094.1:0-14285 GCA_046081565.1 Flavobacteriales bacterium
TTCCGGACAACGGTAATGATGTGTTGGATCCCAATGAGTTCCTTTATTTCTATGCGGAAAAAAACGATGGTTGGTTAGATTCGTCCCTATACGACACTCCAGGATGGATGGGAAATCCAATGTATAGTCTGTACAACGATACGTTACAGTATTTTATCAGTTGGTCTAATGGTTCTAATGGTCTGCGCTTTACTCCTGAAAACGACATTGCCTTTAACGCCTATCAAACAGCGAATTACCTGCTTTATGAAAAGAGTTTAGTAAACAATCAAGCGTACAATGAAGGAGAAATTACCTCTCAGTCGGCCAGTTCGTTTTTTGTTCCTGGGGAAGGGTGGGGGAGCGCCATGCAAAACGGTGCTTCAGGTTACTCTTGGAATTTCACCACCACCCAATTAGACAATTTGTATTCTGGCATTGATGCCCCAAACGTGCGCCTGAAATCGGTCGTGGTTGGAGGGTCAAATGCCTACGCTGCTTCGCTATACAATCACCATACGCGCTTTACCTTAGGGCCGAATAACACCCCAATTGTTGATACATTGACCATTGGTTACAACGCATTAAACATTGACAAAGCTTTTTCTCCATCGCTCCTTCCAGCCAATGGTTTATCGAACTTTAAAATAAACATCGTTGGGGATTTGGGCGTTGCTACGGATTATCAAAGCGTCAATTATTGGTCTTTTCTCTATCCGAGGACTATGTTGCTAGGCGGAGCCACTAAGGCTGAATTCTTGGTAAAAAATGAAATAAATCAAGCCAAAATCCGCTTGAATTTGACGAACGTAGGAATGTCTTCTCCCTATGCTTTTGTCTTTGGATCAACGCCGAAAGTAATTTATGCGGTTTATGCTGGGGGAAATTGTCAACTCCTCATTCCCAATGATCCCAATTACCTTACCCAAAAAGTAGTGGTTCAAGGAGCGGCATCGATTACCCCGATTCCCTCCCTGTTA
Organism: Flavobacteriales bacterium; assembly: GCA_046081565.1. Lineage (GTDB taxonomy): Bacteria > Bacteroidota > Bacteroidia > Flavobacteriales_D > Crocinitomicaceae > UBA952. The sequence goes on from JBJTWF010000094.1 coordinate 960, forward strand.
CCGGTTAATCAGACAGGATTTTTTACCGATTTTGCTGCCATTCCAAACCTTCAAAAGGCCTTGCTCATGGTCTATCCAACCTCGCTAGAGCCCGGTGTCATGGATTATGCGGTTTATCGCAGTTCTCCCGCTGGAGGAGATTACAACGTGATTTTAGCAAACGTCGAAGAGCTTTTCAATCAATTTGGTGGGGGTATCAAAAAACACGTGAATGGTATTCGCCGTTTTGCCCATTACATGCACTCCATTAGTCAAGAAAAACCAGTGGGACTCTTTTTAATGGGTAAAGCGATACGAGAGGCCAATGTCTCAACGACCCTTGCCACCGGACCTGGATCCCGCACCAATCCCGCTAATTATGCTATGTCTCTTGTTCCGTCCTTCGGGCAGCCTTCATCCGATCAGTGCTTGACCTCAAATTTACCGGGAACCGATAAGTGGACTCCCCTCATTCCAACGGGCAGAATTTCTGTGAATAATCTCTCTGAGCTCGCGGTTTATTTAGAAAAGGTAAAAGCGTTTGAATTGGCACAAGACTCCACGAGTTTGTATTCAACCGCATCGAAAGACTGGCAAAAACACCTTATCCATTTTGCGGGAGGAGGTAATGCTAACGAACAATACATTTTTCAAACGTATCTCAACGCAATGGCAGACCTCGCCGAAGACGATTATTTTGCAGGGAATACCATGCGCATCATTAAACAATCCGCCAACCCCTTAACTCCCGCACAAATTCAAGGCATTGCGGATCGAATTGCTGAAGGGGTTACAGTCCTCAATTTTTTTGGACATGCCTCTTCTTCCCAAAGTGGTTTTGATTTAAACATAGATGAACCACAGCAGTGGAATAATCAGGGAAAATATCCCTTGTTAATTGCTAATTCATGTTACAATGGCAATATCTTTTACAGCGTACCTTCGAAATCCGAACAATTTGTACTTACACCCAATGCCGGGGTAATTGCGTATTTAGGGACCATTAATTATGGTTTTTCGGGCGCCTTAAACGATTACTCTAATCAATTTTACCGGCAGTTTAGCCGACATAATTACGGAGGGACGCTAGGTGAGCACATTCGAAATACCATTGATTCGGTTATGAATTCGAACCAACCCCTGAGTACTGAGTCAGTTTTTCAGCAAATGACTCTGCATGGTGACCCAATGTTACGGTTAAACCCACATACTAAACCAGAAATTGAATTAACGACGGAACGCGTATCGTTCAGTCCGAATGAATTTTCTTTGTCCACGGATTCTATCCAAATCAATCTTACCCTGAGAAACCTTGGAAAATCAATTACCGATACGTTTACGGTTGAAATTTCCAGGGACTTTCCTGGTAATAATGCCGATTCAAGTTATTTTCTTTCCGTCGATGGGTTGGATTATGAAAAAACGGTTACCTGTACGATTCCTTTTTACCCCTTGCTTGGCGTTGGGTTGAACCAATTTACGATTGCAGCCGATATTCCATCGTTTCATGAGGAGGTATATGACGAGGTGAATAACAACCGCGTTGAAAAAAATTTAAACGTCCGTGTGGATGGTATTGAACCGATTTTACCTTACGAATTTGCGGTTGTCCCACGCGATACCTTATCCGTCTTTGCTTCTACAATTGACCCCCTGGCGGATGTGAATACCTATCGGTTTGAAATGGATACTACCCATTTGTTTAACAGTACATTTCATCGATTTGCGTTGGTGACGGGGGTTGGAGGAGTTAAAAAAGTTCGTTGGAACGAATGGAAATCGGTTGGAAACAACGCCCTTGCCCCCGTTGTTTTTAGCGATAGCGTGGTTTACTATTGGCGTGTAGCCATTAACGAAGCAAATCCCCAATGGAAAAAACGATCATTTCAATACATTCCTGGCAAGGAAGGTTGGGGACAAGATGATTTTTTTCAATTCGTAGACAATGCCTTTTCTGGAATCAATTTGAATACCAGCCAACAATTGCGTCAATTTATCCCGATACAAAAGGGGATTTCTTGTTTGGTTAAATCCGCTACGACTGCTCCTCAGATTTATGACAATGCCTGGTATTTAAACGATGAACAACAGGAGTATGAGATATGTAATATGACCCCCAAACTGCACGTCGCGATAGTCGATAAGGCAACCCTCCTTCCCTGGGAGACGCGCTATACCTATCCAAACGGGACGGTGGTAAATCCTACGCATAATTTTGGTAATGCGAACGACAATTCAGGTTGCAAGCCCCGTCCGATGCGTTATTTTACCTTTCATCAAAACAGCGCTGCTCAATTGGCTTCTTTTCAAAATTTAGTGCAGAATACAGTGGAAAATGGGGATTATATTCTGGTGTATTCCCCGATGACAACCCGTTATGATTGGTGGAATACTTTTGCTCCAACGCTGTATCAAACTTTTGCAAATTTGGGTTCGGATAGCATCGTTCAAGGACGCCCCAATAAACCTTTTGTCTTCTTAACCCGAAAAGGTGACCCGACATTTGTCGTGGAGAAATTTACACAAGGTTCGGAAGACATCGTTATCGATACGACCCTTTTTGGTTCCCAATTGGCAGGGTATGAAACTTCTCCCGTAATCGGTCCTGTTGCAGATTGGCAATCCCTGTTTTGGAAACGTGATCCATTGGATGGTGCGCCGGGCGATTCTACTCGAATGCGCATAAAGGTTTATAATACGTTTGGGACCTTGGACCATACGATAGACACCTTAATGACGCCTCACGATTCTATTATTCAATTGAACAACCTTATTGATCCCGTTCAATTTCCTTTCATTCGCTTAAATGCGTATTACATGGATTCTACGTTCCAGACCCCAGCTCAATTGGATTTCTGGCACGTTGTATTTGCTCCGCTTCCTGAAGCAGCTATTGACCCTGCTAGCGCTATGTTATGGTCTGAACAGCAGGATTCCGTTCAGCAAGGACAACCCCTATTGTTTGCTGTAGATATTCGTAACATCAGTGATTACAACATGGATTCGTTGTTGGTTAGCTATACGGTAATCGATGAAAATCAAGGGGTTCATACCATACCTTATGCAAGAAAACCTCCTTTACTAGCGGGGGGACATTGGTATGACACGATTTCGATACCTACGTTAAACCTTTCGGGTATGAATTGGCTCAGGGTGGAGGTAAATCCATATGTAGATGCGTTGATGGCAGAAACCGACCAACCCGAATTAACCCACATCAACAATGTTTTACAGTTACCCTTTAGCGTTGGAAAAGAAGATATAAACCCAATTTTAGATGTCACGTTTAATGGGCAACATATATTAAATAACGACATCATTTCTCCAGAAAGTCAAATTTTAATCACCTTAAAAGATGATAATCCGTATTTAGTGATGGATAGCGATGCCGACACAGCCCTGTTTGCGGTTTATTTGACAGATCCTGATGGTTTGATGAAGAAAATTCCTTTCCTGGATGCTCAAGGAAATGTGCTTATGGAGTGGATACCTGCGAATGCAAACAACAAAAAGTTTAAAATAATATATCCTGCATTTTTTGAAAAAGATGGTATTTATACCTTGTTGGTTCAAGGACAAGACCGTTCGGGAAATTTGTCGGGGGACTATGAATATGAAATCAAATTTAAAATAGTTCATGAATCTAGTGTATCGCAATTCATGAATTATCCCAATCCCTTCTCCACCAGTACGAGGTTTGTATTTACCCTAACAGGGTCCGAAATTCCAGATCGTATTTTGATTCAAATAATGAATATTAATGGCAAGGTGGTTCGCGAAATTACGGAGAGCGAATTGGGAGCGATAAACATCGGTAGGAACATCACTTCGTATGCATGGGATGGTAAAGATGAGTTCGGCGATTTATTAGCAAATGGAGTGTATTTATACAAAGTCCATGTGTATTCGAATCAAAAAGAGGTAAAACACCTGGATACCGAGGCTGATTCGTATTTTCACAAGGGGCTTGGAAAAATGTATATCATACGTTGACCTTACGCTAAAAGAATTTACAGGTTAATATTGCTGTGTCGTCTCCATAAGGTAAAGGTCCCTTCCATTCATCTAATTTAGAAAACAGAATATTATTCATGTCTTCCATTTTCAGGGAGGAAAAGGCTTGTACATTTTTAATCATTCGGTCAAGACCGTACGCTTCGCCCTCTTCATTTTCAAGTTCTACCACTCCGTCGGTATACAGAACCAACGTACTTTTTGGGGGTAATATCAGTTTGCCCACCTTGATATTCGGTAATTCATCCAACATACCCAATCCAATGCAGCCATCGTGTAAAAGTTGATATTTTTTACCCAAGGTTAATAAGGGTTGATTATGGCCTGCATTGATGTATTTTAACGTTCTAGTGAAGGCATTATAATGGGCAATAAAAAAGGTTATGAATTTCTCTCCTTGGGCACTTAGTACCACCTTTTTATTCAATTCTTCAATGAGAAAGGATAAATCAAATCGCTGATAACGAAACAAGGCACGTATCGTCGCTTGGAAATTCGCCATCAAAAGGGCAGCAGAAACGCCCTTCCCAGAAACATCTGCAATGCAAATGATGTACTCTTCATCCCCTAGGGGAATAAAATCATAATAATCTCCCCCCACGACTTCACGGGATACATATTTAGCCGAAATATCCATTTTTCGATTGGAGGGTAAATGGGAAGGAAACAGTAATTTCTGCAATTCAGAGGCAACCTCTAAATCCTTATTAATGCGTTCTTTCGCTACCAGGCGTTGGTATAACCCTTTGTTTTCAATGGCAACGCTGATGATATTGGTTAAGGTTTGAGTGAAATCAAGGTCTTTATCGAACGTATGATTTTTAACGGTTTTTTTTGCTTCACCAATGAGTAGATAGGCAAGCGGTTGGTCCGCATGATACACCGGAATAACCGTTTGAAATTCTTGTAAAAGCGTCGAGTTGGAGTCAGAAAGAAAGGTCGTTTCTTTAAATCGTAATAAGTCATTAAGGTGTTCATCGAGGCTAATTCTTCCTCGATACCCAATTTTTAAAGGACATATCCATGTTTCTTGTTTTATAAACAGTACGAACTTTCGATGGAGTAGCTGTTCTTTCAAAATGAAAGCATAAATATCCAACAAGGTTTCTACATCCGCATTTGAATTAATGGCTGAGGTAATTTCCAATAAGGCATTAAGTTTTAATGACTGTATGGAAAGTTCTTGTTCTAAATGCTGAACGACAGATTCACTCATACGTGTTTGTTCATGAAATCGGGAAGGGCCTTCAAGGCAGCAAGTTCTTTGAATTTTTCCCGAACCTCACTGCACGGACTTCCGAAATAGGTTTTATCCCCTTCCAATGCCTTTGAAATTCCACTCTGTGCTAAGACCACGGCACCGGTACCAATATCAACCCCACTGGCGCATCCGACTTGGCCCCACAACGTGACGCCATCACCGATGGTAACGCACCCCGCAATTCCACATTGAGCGGCAATTAGGCAGTTTTTACCAATCCGCGTATCGTGCCCTATTTGAACTAAATTATCGATTTTTGTCCCTTCACCAATATAGGTCGTATCCGTTACGCCACGATCGATCGTACATCCGGCGCCTATCTCTACCTGGGAGGCGATGTGAACGTTCCCACAACTGTACATTGCAGTATATTCGCCTTGTTCCTTTTTATAATAAAAGGCATCAAACCCAATAACACAATTCGGTCCAATGGTCACATGATCCTCTATTATGGTCCCATCTAGAATGCTGGTGTTGGGATAAATTGTTACATGGTTACCCAGGGTTACGTTTTTACCGATGTACACGCCAGGATACATGGATTGTAGGTTAGTTGGGGTATTTACGGGTTCTCGAGGGATTGAAAAGTAACGTGTAATAGCGTTAAAGGTGTGAAACGGTGTAGGAGACATAAGAAGACCTTTCCCGTGAGGACAGTCGACTGTTTGATCGATGATAATTACCGTAGCCTCGGATTCTAGTGCTTTTTGATAATATTTAGGATGGTCAACAAATACCAAATCGCCAGGAACAACGCGGTGTATTTCATTGATTCCTTTCACCGGGAGCGTTGGATCCCCTACGAAAGAACATTGAAAGCGTTCGGCAATCTCAGCGAGGGTTAGAGCAACTTCGAATTTCATGTGATAAATCTTAAGGTAAAAGTAATTCAATGCTTGTCTTGGTTTACGCACAAGCAGGCATATTTATCAGCCCACCTTTGTTAGTTGGATTAAATTTATTTAGGCTATTCTTGGTTTGTTAACAACAATTCTCTACCTTTGCACCCTAATTTTTGTCTCAATGAAAAAAGAAATTCACCCACAAGACTATCGTTTGGTCGTATTTAAAGACATGTCCAACGAATATTCGTTTATATGCCCTTCTTGTGCGCCAGCGAAAGAAACCATTACATGGGAGGATGGCAATGAATATCCTTTAGTGAAATTAGATATATCTCATAAATCTCACCCTTTCTTTACGGGTATTGCCCAGTTTGTGGATACGGCAGGAAGAATTGACAAATTCAAAAACCGTTTTGGAAGAACAATGAAATAAGCGATAAAACCTTATACGAAAGCCTCCTCGAGAGGCTTTTTTTATGCCTTGAATTTCGCGGTTGCTCTATTCAATCGATCCAACAGGGTTAGCCCTAATCCTTCGGGGGCGGGTTTCTCGATATACATTGCCTTGTAGCCTTTGGCGTCCATGTCAAGGAGCGCTTTGTATATATTTCGACCCATTTCTTTGAGGTCACCGTCTGAACTAAGGGTAATGCAATTTGAAGGATTAAATTCCGTGGGGATGCGTTGAAGAAAAATATAACCGGAATGATCCATTGGTTTTTGGTTCGGAGTAAAATAATGCAATGGGGTTTGTGGGGCATAATGGTATTTTACCATTCCGGGTACTAACGGTTGTAAATCTGCATGATTCTGAACCGTGGGAATGTAGCCCAATACAATCGACAATTCGTCCAGCGAAATGCTTCCTAACCTGTATACAACTACGGAAGAATCCACCATACCAACGATGGTTGATTCTATTCCAAAGATGCAGGGACCGCCGTCCAAAACCATCGGAATTTCACCTTCCAATTGCTCCTTTACCTGATTGGCGTTGGTGGGACTAACGGCTCCGTATTTATTTGCACTTGGGGCGGCCAGGGGAAATTCAAGGTTTGATAACAAGGCACGGAGCATGGGTTGCGAAGGAAATCGGATGGCCACCTGATCAAGTCCTGCAGTGATAATCGATGGAACGTTGGCGGAACGTGGTACGAGAAACGTAATGGGGCCGGGCGAAAAGGCTTCGTGTAACCTTTGGAGTTCGTCGTGAAAACTAAGAAAATATGGGCGCGCGTGTTCCAAATCAAAACAATGTAAAATAAGGGGATTGCTGATCGGTCGACCTTTAATGCGAAAGATGGACTCAACCGCGTCTTGATTGAGTGCATTCGCCGCTAAACCATAAACGGTTTCCGTTGGAATTCCAATAGCTACTCCTTCTTCTAGGGCTTTCTTTGCTGCATTGATTTCCGTTGAAATGCGCGTAATCATGGCGTAAAGATACGATGTACGTGCCTTATTTCGACCTTGTTAATCCCGTGTTAAAAAAAAAGAAAGGATTCATAAAAAGTTTTCAGATGCCTTTGTATCTTTGCCTTGTTTAAATTCATTCTAAATAATGAACGTAATAATCGCTGATAGCAATGAGTTGGTGCGCATAGGGTTAAAAGCGATCCTAAAAGAGATGCCGGAGGCTACCTTAATCGGTGAGGCTAGTCGTTCTGAAGCATTAATGAACCTGTTAGAAGGAATAAGTGCAGCGGTAATCCTTATTGATTTTACGGCAAGTGGATTTAGTATAGATGACATTCCAGCGGGTTTGAGAATGAACCCTGATTTTCGGTTTGTCGCATTAACCTATTTACAATCCCCTCAAACCTTACAAGATGCCTTGAAAGGGGGGGTGATGGGGTATATCAAGAAGGATTGTGACCTTCATGAAATCATGGATGCGATTCGTGAAACCTCCAAGGGGCAAAAGTTTTTTTGTGGTAAAATACTAGAGACCATTCATGAGGCGAATTTAGACCCAGAAGATTTAGATCGCAGCCAATTTACATGTGATCCCGTGCTTATTTCGGAGCGTGAAAACGAAATCATTGTTTTAATTTCTGAAGGATATACCAATGAACAAATCGCTGATATGCTCTTTTTGAGTCGCCACACGGTTAACACCCATCGCAAAAACATATTGGCCAAATTAGGGGTGAAAAATACAGCAGGAATTGTAATGTATGCGGTAAAAACACACTTAGTTTCTCCAAACAAGTTCCTCTTTGCCTCTACTTAATGGCACACGTAAATTTTAAGTTGACTCGGCGTTGAGTGAGATAATTCGGAATGCTATAGAAGCGCCCTTGTACGTCTTGAATCCATTGTTTGGAAAGTACATTGTTTATCCCCAAAACATTAAATATTTCTAAAGAGATATTGGATTTTGAAACATGTTTACTCCACAAACCACCTGATTTTTTAGCGTTCAATTCGTAGGTTAATCCTAAATCAACCCTAAAATAGGATTTCATCCGAAGGGTATCTTTAAAGCGATCGATTCCCGGGGGACCGTAGGGCAAGGGAGCACCGTATTGAAGTCCCATTTGTACGGTAAACTGCTCCAGTCCGGGCATTTCGTCTTGCACCAAGGTTCCTAGGGTAAGCCATTGTTCGGTTGGTCTAGGGATATATCCTGGAAAAAAGATGGCGCTATCTACCACAACTTGGTCTTGGCTATAACCAAAAATAATGCGTTCACCAGCAGCATTGTAGTACTCAGTATATTGATCGTTTTTTATGTCTTCTTTCGTTTGTAAAAGACCTACCTTAAAAAAAGACTCAATGCCTGGCACAAATTCCCCATTGACATTTAAATCAATTCCATAGGCATAGGCAATGGCATTGTTGTTCGCATAATAGCGCGTTCGGACGTTTTCAATTTCATAAGGGTTTACGTCCCAAAGGTATTTGTAGTAAAGCTCTCCAGAAAATTTAAACGGGCTATCCCGTTCCCATAGGTTGAAATTAAAGTCTGCGCCTAGGACTGCGTGCACGGACTTTTGGGATTGAACCCCAGGATTTAAGGTTCCATCAAAGGTTCTGAATTCCCGATACATGGGAGGTTGATAATACAACCCCGTAGAAAGCCGGTAACTCACGTTCCTTCGGACCACTTGTCCATTTCTTGCCATGTAATTTCGTGGATAGTACATGACCGTTATCCGCGGAGTAACGTATAATTCTTGATTTACAGAGGTGTAGCCTAAACGGTTTCCAATGGAAAAGGCAACTTTTGAAGCAGTAACCGCAAGCGTATCCGTCAGATAAGAAATCGCTTTTTTTCCGTTAAGTTGGCTTTTTTGTCTGGCCTTAACAGAAGCATTATACTGATTAAAAGAACAACTAAAATTCCATTGCCCGAAAGCTGTACTTCGGTGATTTACAAGGGCCAGGTCTCCTTTGAGGGTTTCAAATAATTTAATTTCATTATCGACAGGCGTTTGGGGTAAACTGTATCCTGCTGAATCGATCATTTTCCATTCGCTCAATCGGTCGTTGAACTGGTGCATTTCATAACCCAATCCCCATTTAAGTTGAGAAAAGATAAATCTTCCGGGATGGGCGTTGGAATAATCTTTTTTAAGCAATACCTCACCCGCGCCCTGCGCAGAATAAATTTGGGCAAATAAGCGGTTTCGTGCATGGTTTAGGAAGGTACCAATACCCAACACGGCAATGGAATCACCGTATTCCTCCTTTGAAGGGTCTGTTTCAAGTTCATTAATATAATATTGACCCTGGATATCATAGTACTCCTTTTCATCGGATTGAAAAGCCGATAGCATAAGGTTCATATTGACTTTTTCGTTGGGATTATAGCGTAGGCTTGTTCCTACCATGCCTGTTTGGAATCGCGTTTGCTCTTGTCCATCGAAATAAATGCGAAAAGAATAGGCTTCGTTTGCCGTTCCAAAATCTGTATTGGAGGTTCGGGGTTCAAATTGATAATTATTGGATGAATAATGGGCCAAAATAGACCACGATATCTTTGAGTTGATTTTACAGGTTGTGAGGATTTGGCCGTCAGAAAATACTGGGTTGTAAGCCCCTTTGGTGGGCAGTGAATTCAGTAAATAACGGTTTGATCGATATCGAGCCCCAAGAAGATACGTCCATTTTTTTCCAACAGAATCTTCGACATGAATTTCTTGATTGAGTAGGGAAAGGGTAAGGCTGCTTTTAAAGGCGGTAGGGTTTTTATACGTAATGTCCAACACGGAACTTAATCGATCCCCAAATTGTGCATCAAACCCACCAGCAGAAAATCGAATGGATTCTACCAAGGATGAGTGAATAAAACTCATGCCTTCTTGTTGTCCTGATCGCGTTAAAAAGGGGCGGTAAACTTGAAAACCATTTACATACACTAAGTTTTCATCGTAATTACCACCACGTACGTTGTAGTTTGAGGTGAGTTCATTGTTGGATACAGCCCCTTTGGTTAGGGTCAGATATTTCTCAACGTTGATCATTTGGTTCAACTCAATCGTAGGTAAATTCGTTAAATCAAAGGGATCGTCTTTGGTACCTATAATAACAATCGATTTCGTTTCTTTGATGTTGAAGACGACGTTGGGTAGTTTATCTTGAAAAAGGCGGTTATTGATGTAAAAAGACCGTTTTTGTTCGATGGATTTATAGGAAAAGGTAAGCCGAAGGGTATCGTTGTAATGTCCAAGGATTTGATACCTGCCTTTGGCGTCTGTACTGGTTCGTTCTGAGGGATCGGATGAGTTAAAAAGGGTAACTCCTTTAATGGGATTGTTTTTGGAATCGTAACAATATCCTTCGAGTAGGGGGCGTTGCGACCGGAAGTAAGGTGTAATTAGTAAGAGTACGAATATTAGAAGGAGTCTCACGTGGCAAAAATAACCGAAAACGACGGAGTATAACAATTATTTTTTAGGACTTGTTTTTGGGATCCTATGCCTTCTTTTGGAAATCTATTGTTAGCATTTTTCTGATTATTTATTATATTTGTGCCCCTGAAACGGAGGTTGTAGCTCAGTTGGTTAGAGCGTCGGATTGTGGTTCCGAAGGTCGCGGGTTCGAACCCCGTCTTCCTCCCTAAGTCCCTAAAAAGGGACTTTTTTATTTACGGGATTTCCTTTAGGGATTTATTTTTTTCATTTACCTCCCGAAGAGTGATGGTTTTCGTTGCCCAATACAGATGAAGTTGGTTGTTAAAAACCACGGTCTTGGTATAAAAAAATTGCATATTTGTGATGGTAAAGTTTCCTGTAATGATTAGAAACATTCTATTTTTTATGGTTGCTGTAACCCTACTGGGGTGTAATGCATCGCCAGAAAACGAATCCTCTGAGGGTATGTCCAGTCCAAGAGAGGCTTCCCCTAATGCGGTAAATACCGACGAAAAGAAAAAGCCGTTGACGACCATTGCCTTTGATAAAATGCTACATCATTTTGGTAAAATTGCCACAGACAGGGATTATATCGCCAAATTTAAAATAACGAATACAGGTAATAATCCTTTGTATATAAGTGATGTAAATCCGATCTGTGGATGTACGGTTTCGGATTGGAATAAAGAGGCCATAGCGCCAGGGAAATCCGATGTGATTCAATTAACCTATCACCCAGGGCCCTCGCTTTCGGGACCTCAACACAAAACAGCAACGGTATTTTTTAATACCAAGGAAGAGTTTGCCGTGTTGGATTTAAAGGCGGAAGTGATAAAAAAATAAGGATGAGGATTCATACGATTGAAACGGGATTTTTCAAATTAGACGGTGGAGCGATGTTTGGGGTGGTTCCAAAAACGTTATGGCAAAAAACAAACCCGGCCGATGAAAATAATATGTGCACTTGGGCCCTTCGCTGTTTATTGATCGAGAATGGAGATCGATTGGTTTTGATAGATACGGGGATAGGGGATAAGCAATCCGAGAAGTTTTTTTCGCATTACCATTTACACGGAGATGCAACGTTATTGAAATCGTTGAACGAAAAAGGATTTCATCCCGACGATGTCACGGATGTGATTTTAACCCATTTGCATTTTGATCATTGCGGAGGAGCCATTGCTTGGGATAAAACCAATGAACGTTACGCCCCGGTATTTAAAAACGCGATGTATTGGAGTAATTCTTTGCATTGGGATTGGGCTACCCAACCCAATCCAAGGGAAAAAGCCTCCTTTCTTTCTGAAAACATTTTGCCGATTCAAGAACACGGACAATTAGCTTTTTTTGAAAGGCAAGGATCGTGGGCAAAATCTGTTTTTCCAGGGGTGGACCTACTATTTGTAGACGGACATACGGAAAGCATGATGATTCCCCATATCCATTACCGAGGAAGAACGGTAGTTTTCATGGCGGATTTATTGCCTAGTGTAGGACACATACCGTTGCCTTATGTTATGGGATATGATACCCGACCGTTAATAACTATGGATGAAAAGGCTACCTTTTTGGAACGGGCGGTAAAAGAGGACTTGGTCTTGTTTTTAGAACACGATGCCGTCAACGAATGTTGTACGCTTATTCAGACGGAAAAGGGAATCCGATTGGGTCAGACTTTTGCTTTTTCAACCCTAGGATGATGGAGCCCGAGGTTATTGTTACAAACATGATGGGTCAGGATGCCTTCAGTACATTGCTGGGCATGAAGGTGGAGCAAATTACTCCTGGAAATTCAGTGGTAACGCTAAAGGTTTTACCCTCGATGGTGAATGGTTTTCATATAGCCCATGGGGCCATTACGTATGCCCTAGCCGATTCAGCCATGGCTTTCGCTTCGAATGCGTTTGGAAAAAAATCCTTTAGTATTGATACCTCGATATCTCACCTTAGAAAGGTTAGGTTGCATGATTGCCTTACGGCGTATTGTAGGCTACTTCATTCAGGCACGCGTACGGGGGCGTATGAAGTAGAAATTCGAAACCAGGAAAACGAAAGGGTGGCACACTTTAAAGGAACCGTTTGTGTAACCGATGAGGCGTGGGGATAGCGGTGATGGGAATCCCATGATCCTTGATTTATTTTTACATTCAAGTAGCCACCAAACTTATCCATTAGGCGGGCGTTGATTGAGTGCAGAGCATCACATACATACGGCATGCCGAGGGCGGTGTACGAATCACACACTAATCCATCGTGTTCTTCCATGTATTCTCAAGATGTGAACGGTTTACTAGCGTGTTATACCGTAGGTATTCCGTTTTTCGGTGGCACCTTGCTTGGGAAGTTGTTTTACAGTGGTGTAATTTTT
>JBJTWF010000095.1:0-16464 GCA_046081565.1 Flavobacteriales bacterium
CCTGAAACATAATTGGTTACATCGACCTGAAAGGTTACGGTTACTTGTGCAGTAGCCGCCGCTCCGATGAAAAGCGCTGTCATAAACGTAAAAATTCTTTTCATAAAAAAACATTTAAAGGTTAATAATTACTTAGTGTCATAAAGACAACTTCAAATTTAAAAATAAATTCTAAGTCCATATTAATTTTACAAAATATTTTCATTAAATCCTATGAGTTTAGCCTGTCATGTTAATAACTCCTTTGTAAATCAAGTGTTTATTGGGAAGATTAACTAGGGCTTCTGGGTCTAAAAAAAGTCCAAAATAGGACGATCCGCTACCACTCAAGGCAGCGTAAAAGGCACCTGCCTCCTTTAAGGCCTTAATCCCCTCTTTAATGGCCAAGTGTTTAGTTACCGCAGGTAATTCAAAATCATTTACCCAATCCTCTTGCCAATATTTCTTGTCGGCTAATCGATCCATGGGCAATCGTTTTCCAAAGGTCGAGGAATCGAGCGAAGCGTATGCATCCCTTGTACTCATGTGAATTTCCGGATTATACAACGCTAAAAACACCCCATTTACGTCCAGCGTAATACCTTCAAGCACCTCCCCTCTTCCACTCGCCAAGACAGGTTCATTTCGGATAAAGAATGGACAATCGCTACCCAAGGTGGCGGCATAGGTTTCAAGTTCAGCTTTTGAGCACCCTAACTCAAACCATTGATTTAACGCCATTAAGGTAAAGGCCGCATCGGATGAACCTCCTCCCAAGCCTGCACCTATTGGAATTTGTTTCCTCAAATGAATACGAACAGGACCCAACGGATGGTATTCCGAAAGGAGGTAGTAGGCTTTTTCACAAAGGGTCAATCCTTGATGGGTAGGAATCGGTATTCCTGAACTACAATATTCAAACGTAGGGTGATCGGTGACTTCCAACACATCATACAGGGGAATGGGAACCATCAGGGTTTCCAAGGCATGAAACCCATCGCTGCGTTTTCCGAGAATTTTTAATCCAAGGTTTATTTTTGCGTTTGGAAATACGATCATAGGTAACAAAAATACAAGAACGCTTTAAAATTTTTACTTTTGTTTTATTAAGCGCACAAACATGGATACCTATTTAGACTTTGAAGCCCCCCTGCAGGAGTTGATGGATCAAATTACACAGACGGAAAGCATTGGAACCTCGACGGGGGTCGATATGACCGACAAAATTGCTGCATTACAAAAAAAATATTCTGAGACGGCTAAAACGTTGTTTGCAAACTTGAGCCCTTGGCAACGGGTGCAATTATCGAGGCATCCGGACCGACCCTATACCCTAGCGTATATCCAAGCGATAACGGGTGGTGATTTCATGGAATTACACGGTGATCGTGGCGTAAAAGATGACAAAGCGATGGTAGGCGGTTTTGGATCAATCCATGGAAAAACGGTAATGTTTATTGGACAGCAAAAAGGCATCAATACGAAAATGCGTCAATACCGAAATTTTGGGATGCCAAACCCGGAAGGATATCGTAAGGCGTTGCGTCTTATGAAATTGGCTGAAAAATTTAATAAACCCATTGTCACTTTTATTGATACCCCGGGAGCTTTTCCGGGTTTGGAGGCGGAAGAGCGCGGTCAAGGAGAGGCCATTGCCCGTAATATTTATGAAATGATGCGCTTGAAAGTACCTGTGATTTGCATTATCATTGGCGAAGGAGCCTCTGGAGGCGCTTTGGGTATTGGGGTTGGAGACAAAGTGGTAATGCTTGAAAACACCTGGTATTCGGTTATTTCCCCTGAAAGCTGTTCTTCAATTCTGTGGAGATCTTGGGAACATAAAGAAAAGGCGGCTAGTGCTTTAAAGCTCACGCCTTCGGATATGAAAGGGTTTGGTCTCGTGGATGATGTCATTTCAGAACCCATCGACGGCGCCCATAGAAACCACCAAGAAATCTTTAATAGCGTCAAAGATTCCATTCTACGTTACTTGGATGAGTTAGAAAAAATGGAGGATAACGAGCGAATCGCTGCTCGTATTCAAAAATTTAATAGCATGGGCGTTTGGAAATAAATTCCTATTGCTGTGGCTGAGTTTCTTTCGACCCCCATTGCGTATCTAAAAGGTATTGGCCCACAAAAGGCAGCCCTCTTAACCAAAGAATTGGGGATAAAAACCTATCAAGATTTATTATACCATTTTCCATTTCGGTATCTTAACCGATCCCAAATCAACCAGTGCGCAACCCTTTCCACAACGGAGACCTATGTTCAACTCATCGGTTCGATTAAAACCATCCAAGAAGTGGGGGCAGGAAGGTCTAAACGCTTACAATGCGTTTTTGCTGATGATACGGGAACCATCACCTTAGTTTGGTTTCAGGGTTGGAAATGGATTAAACCCAATTTGTTTCCAGGTAAAAGCATCCGGGTTTTCGGACGACCCAAACACCTTGGCAATGCATGGAGTATCCCACATCCGGAAATAACGCCGTTAGAAGAGTCACCACTTTCTGGATTTCAACCGATCTATCCGAGTACAGAAAAATTAGCCTCCGTGGGATTACATACCCGGGGAATTGAACGGATCATGAGCCAATTATTCGAGCACATTGATCTCAAAAAGGGTGTCGAATTGCTTCCTCCATCGATTACGAATTCGTTGGATTTATATCCTTCTGCGGAAGCTTTACGTAAGATCCACTTTCCGAATTCAGAAAATGATTTTATCCAAGCGCGAAAACGCATTTGTTTTGAAGAATTATTTTTATTGCAATTGGAGATGATCTTGCGAAAAGGGCTAAGAAAAAGGACGGAAAAAGGCTTCGTTTTTGAAAAAACAGGAACCCTTTTAAAACAGTTTTATCAAGAGAAATTGCCTTTCGATTTAACCAATGCCCAAAAAAGGGTGTTAAAAGAAATTCGAAAGGATATGCAATTTGGAGAACACATGAATCGGCTACTGCAAGGTGACGTGGGTTCGGGTAAAACGCTGGTTGCGTTAATAACCATGCTTATGGCCCATGGGAATGCCTTTCAATCCGCCTTAATGGCACCCACAGAAATCCTTGCCCAGCAGCATTTTGAAACCATTTCGGAGTTACTCAGTGAACTTCCCATTCGTTGTGCTTTATTGACTGGATCTACAAAAAAATCCGTTCGTACGGGTCTTTTCGATGCCCTCAAAGAAGGGGAAATTCACCTCTTAATCGGTACGCATGCGCTTCTAGAAAATGAAGTTGTCTTTAAAAACCTAGGCTTAGTGGTCATTGACGAGCAACACCGGTTTGGAGTGGCACAACGGGCCAAAATGAGGAATAAAAATACCTTGGCTCCCCACGTTCTTGTTATGACCGCCACCCCAATTCCAAGGACGCTTGCTATGACATTTTACGGCGATTTAGATGTCTCCATTATTGATGAACTCCCTCCGGGTAGAAAACCCATACAGACCCTTCATCGCTTCGATTCCCATCGAAGTCAGCTCTATGACTTTTTAAAGCAACAAATCGCTTCAGGACGACAAGTATATATTGTATATCCATTGATAGCAGATAATGAAACGTTAGATTTAAAAAGCCTTACCGATGGATTTGAGGCCATCAGCCGATCCTTCCCCTTACCAGAATACCAGGTAAGTATGGTTCACGGTAAATTAAAACCCGAAGAGAAAGAATTTGAAATGCGCCGATTTATTGATGGCGTAACCCACATTATGGTGGCCACTACAGTGATTGAAGTGGGGGTAAACGTTCCGAACGCCACGGTGATGGTAATTGAAAGTGCCCAACGTTTCGGCCTTTCTCAATTACACCAGCTGCGGGGTCGCGTAGGACGGGGTGGAGAAAAATCCTATTGTATTTTAATGACCGATTATTCCCTCTCCAAAGAAGCTAAAAAACGCATGGATACCATGGTTGAAACCACCGACGGATTCAAAATCGCAGAAGTAGATCTTGCCTTGCGTGGACCCGGGGATTTAATGGGAACCCAACAAAGTGGCACGTTGAATTTAAAATTAGCCGATTTATCTAGGGATCAAAGCTTAGTCGAAGTGGCCAGAAAAATGGCTGTCAATGTATACACGGAAGATTCAAACCTTTCCCTACCGGTCCATGCCTCGTTGCGGGCTTATATGTTGAGTGTATTCAAAAATAAACCCCAATGGGATAAAATCGCATAAAAAAATCCCGACTTTCGACGGGATTAAATATGATTTATAGCTTGATTATGCTTCGCTTTCTTCGGTCAATTTATCGTATACCTCCTTCGAGCCAACAATCATTTTCTGGAAGTTTCTTACACCAGTTCCAGCGGGGATTAGGTGCCCTACGATAACGTTCTCCTTTAATCCAAGCAAATGATCCTCTTTTCCAGAAATCGCCGCTTCGTTTAATACTTTCGTTGTTTCCTGGAAGGAAGCAGCTGAAATAAAGGATTGCGTTTGAAGTGAAGCACGAGTTATCCCTTGCAATAATGGTGTAGAAGTCGCCGGCATTGCCTCTCTCGCTTCAATGAGGGTTTTATCCTCTCGTTTTAACCTAGAGTTTTCATCGCGAAGTTTACGAACCGAAATTAACTGTCCTTTTTCCACTTCTTTTGAATCTCCAGCGTCACGAACGAGCATCAATCCATATAACTCATCGTTAGCCTCCATGATATCTGCTTTATGAACGGATTGTCCTTCCAAGAAACGGGTATCTCCTGGATCAACAATTTCCGCTTTTAACATCATTTGACGAACAATTACTTCAAAATGCTTGTCATTGATTTTCACCCCTTGAAGTCGGTATACTTCTTGGATTTCGTTAACAATATACTCTTGAACTTTTGTAGGCCCTTCAATATTTAAGATATCGTTTGGCGTGATGGCTCCATCCGAAAGGGGTTGGCCCGCACGAACAAAGTCGTTTTGTTGAACAAGGATGTGCTTCGATAACGGAACCAGATATTTTCGAACCTCCCCCGTTTTAGAAGTGATAATAATTTCACGATTCCCTCTTTTAATGTTACCATAAGCTGCCGTTCCATCAATTTCAGAAACTACAGCAGGGTTAGAAGGATTTCTCGCTTCAAATAATTCGGTCACCCGTGGTAAACCTCCGGTGATATCTCCAGACTTTCCAGACGTTCTAGGAATTTTTACCAAGGTAATGCCGGCATCAACGACATCGCCTTCATTTACCGCAATGTGTGCATTCACGGGTAAGGAATATTCACGAACCACCTCTTTCGTTTTCGTATCTATGATATGAATAGCGGGAGAACGTTTTTTGTCTCTTGATTCGATCGTTACTTTCTCGGTAAACCCAGTTTGCTCATCCATAACTTCTCGGAATGTAATGCCTTCGATGATGTTATCGAACACTACTTTTCCTTTAAGCTCAGTGATAATCAAAGCATTGTATGGATCCCATTTACAGATTACATCGCCTTTCTTCACCGATCCTTTTTGGGGTACAAGCAATTCAGAACCGTAAGGGATGTTGACATTCATGACCACGATACCGGTCTTCTCATCGACAATTCTCATTTCTCCAGAACGACCAATAACAATGACCTTTACCGAACCATCGCTTTCTTTTCGTTCAATGGTACGTAATTCTTCAAATTCCAAGGTACCCCCGACTTTTGCTTTGATGTCTGAACTGTCTGCAATGTTTGAGGCAGTACCCCCAACGTGGAAGGTACGTAAGGTAAGCTGCGTTCCCGGTTCTCCAATAGACTGGGCAGCAATTACACCAACCGCATCGCCAATCTGGGCTTCACGATGCGTTGCAAGGTTACGTCCATAACACTTAGAACATACCCCCTTACGCATTTCACAGGTTAATACCGAACGAATTTCTACCTCATCGATACCAGCCTCCTCAATCGCTTTAGCGACTTGCTCTGAAATTATTTCGCCACTGGCCAAAATAAGCTGATCGGATTCAGGAACATATACATTGTGTAAGGTCGTTCTTCCTAGAATACGATCGTAAAGCGGTTCTACCACCTCATCGTTTTTCTTTAACGCCGATGCTACAATTCCGCGAAGGGTTCCACAATCCTCTGAATTAATTACGACATCCTGAGCCACATCGACAAGACGACGGGTTAGATAACCTGCATCCGCCGTTTTAAGTGCCGTATCCGCAAGTCCTTTACGTGCACCGTGGGTTGAAATGAAGTACTCAAGGATCGAAAGACCTTCTTTAAAATTGGAAAGAATGGGATTCTCAATAATCTCTTGAACCGTAGCCCCAGATTTTTGAGGTTTAGCCATGAGGCCTCGCATCCCTGAAAGCTGACGAATTTGCTCTTTAGATCCCCTCGCACCTGAGTCAAACATCATATAGATGGAGTTAAACCCTTGACGGTCCGTTTTTAACTGCTCCATCAACGTATGGGTAAGGCGAGAATTGGTGTGCGTCCAAACATCAATGATTTGATTGTATCGCTCATTGTTGGTAATCAGACCCATGTTGTAATTCATCATTACCTCCTTGACTTCTTGTTCTGCTTTCGCTACCAAGGTTTCTTTTTCCTTCGGAATGATAATATCATCTAGGTTAAAGGATAATCCACCTTTGAAGGCCATTTGGTATCCAAGGGTTTTGATGTCATCTAGGAATTGTGCTGAACGGCTTGTTCCTGAAATTTTAAGAACTTCCCCAATGATATCTCTAAGGGCTTTTTTCGTTAATACATCGTTAATGTATCCCACTTCACGAGGCACTTTTTCATTGAAAAGAATTCGTCCACACGTCGTATCAATCATAGTTAATATGGGTACTCCTTGCTCATTAAGGTCAAAGGTTTTGACTTTTATAGTGGCGTGTAAATCCAATTGCTTTTCATTGTACGCAATGATAACCTCTTCCGGAGAATAGAAAATTTTACCTTCTCCTTTAACTTTATCGGTATCGGTGGATACTTTTCCTTTGGTCATGTAATATAAACCAAGGACCATGTCTTGAGAAGGAACCGCTATCGGAGCCCCATTTGCAGGGTTCAAGATATTGTGGGAGGCCAACATTAAAAGTTGCGCTTCCAAAATGGCTGCATTACCCAAAGGTAAATGAACCGCCATTTGGTCACCATCGAAATCCGCGTTGAATGCCGTCGTTACCAATGGGTGAAGCCGAATGGCTTTTCCTTCAATCAATTTGGGCTGGAAAGCCTGAATTCCTAATCGGTGAAGGGTTGGGGCACGGTTCAATAAGACAGGGTGTCCTTTTAATACGTTTTCTAGAATATCCCAAACCACAGGTTCTTTGCGGTCAACAATTTTCTTAGCTGATTTAACCGTTTTGACGATCCCCCGTTCAATCATTTTTCGAATGATAAACGGTTTGTAGAGCTCGGCAGCCATGTCTTTAGGAAGACCACATTCGTGGAGCTTTAAATCTGGTCCAACAACAATTACCGAACGAGCCGAATAATCTACCCGTTTTCCTAACAAGTTTTGACGGAAACGACCTTGCTTTCCTTTTAAGGAATCCGAAAGGGATTTCAACGCTCGGTTGGATTCTGTTTTTACCGCGCTTGATTTTCGTGAATTGTCAAATAATGAATCGACCGCTTCTTGAAGCATCCGTTTTTCATTTCGTAAAATCACTTCCGGTGCTTTAATTTCGATCAATCGCTTCAAGCGGTTGTTACGAATAATTACTCGACGGTATAGGTCATTAAGGTCAGAGGTAGCGAACCTTCCTCCGTCTAAAGGAACCAATGGACGCAATTCAGGGGGAATAACTGGAACGACCTTGACAATCATCCATTCTGGACGGTTATCGATTCGTTCTTGAGACTCCCTCATCGCCTCGACCACTTGTAAACGCTTTAAGGCTTCGTTTTTACGTTGAACGGAAGTCTCTTCATCCGCTGCAGCACGCAACTGATTAGACAAAGAAATCAAATCTAAATCACGCAACAAATCATGAAGGGCCTCTGCCCCCATTTTTGCAATAAATTTGTTTGGATCTGAGTCGTCAAGGAAGTGATTGTCTTTAAGGGCAGGATTATCAATGATATCTAAATAATCCTCTTCTGTTAAGAAATCGTACTTTTTAAGCGTTAAACCCTCCATCTCAGCGGTAATTCCCGCTTGGATCACAACATAACGCTCATAGTAAATGATTTGATCCAATTTTTTGGTTGGTAAACCAAGCAGGTAACCAATTTTGTTGGGAAGCGACCTAAAATACCATATATGAGCCACAGGAACCACCAAGGAAATATGTCCCATGCGCTCTCGGCGTACTTTTTTCTCGGTTACTTCTACCCCACAACGATCACATACAATTCCTTTGTAACGAATACGCTTGTACTTACCACAATGACACTCATAGTCCTTAACGGGTCCAAAAATACGTTCACAAAACAAGCCGTCACGTTCTGGCTTATAGGTGCGATAGTTAATGGTTTCCGGTTTTAGTACTTCACCGCTAGACTGCTCCAATATAATCTCAGGCGAAGCCAATGAGATGGTAATTTTATTAAAGCTATTTTGTTTTTTAGGGGTTTCTTTTTTAAAAGCCATTTTTCTGCTTAATCAATAGTTATTAATCCATAGTAACATTAAGACACAATCCTTTCAATTCGTGTAACAATACATTGAAAGATTCTGGAATTCCTGGTTCAGGGATATTATCTCCTTTTACGATCGCTTCGTATGCTTTGGCTCTACCCATAACATCATCGGATTTAACCGTAAGTAGTTCTTGAAGAATATTCGCAGCACCGAAAGCCTCGATGGCCCAAACTTCCATTTCTCCGAAACGCTGCCCTCCAAATTGTGCTTTTCCGCCCAAAGGTTGCTGCGTAATGAGAGAGTACGGTCCGATGGAACGAGCGTGCATTTTATCGTCTACCATGTGTGAAAGTTTCAACATATAGATGATCCCTACAGTTGCCGGTTGATCGAATCGCTCTCCCGTACCCCCATCGATGAGGTACGTTTTTCCAGACTTAGGAATCCCTGCTTTTGCAGACCATTCATCGATTTCACTTGGATGTGCACCGTCAAAAATAGGGGTGGCAAATTTAACCCCTAACTTTTCGCCAGCCCAACCCAGTACTGTTTCATATATCTGACCAAGGTTCATCCGAGAAGGAACCCCTAGCGGATTTAAAACGATATCGACCGGAGTACCGTCTTCAAGGAACGGCATGTCTTCTTGACGAACGATATTAGCCACAATTCCTTTGTTACCATGACGACCAGCCATCTTATCCCCTACGCGGAGTTTTCTTTTCTTGGCAACATACACTTTAGCCAATTTCACAATTCCTGCAGGGAGTTCGTCTCCAACAGAAATATGGAACTTTCTTCGTTTGTAATTACCAAAAAGATCGTTGGCTTTAATGCTGAAATTATGAATCACACGACTAATCATTTGATTCATTTTGTCGTTTGCCGTCCAGTTCAGGGGATTAATAATCGAAAAATCAAGGCTCAATAACCCTTTGCTAGAGAACTTAGTACCTTTTTTAATTAACTCTTCACGGAAATTATTAAAGACTCCAGAAGATTTTTCATCACCGAGAATAACCAACAGTTTTTCCACCAACTTCTCTTTCAGTTCAGCATACTCTTTATGGTATTCTGCATCAAGGGTTTCCAGGATGGGTTTGTCTTGGGTTTTACTTTTTCGGTCCTTCACGGCACGTGAAAACAGTTTTTTGTCAATGACCGTCCCTCTCAAGGAAGGACCTGCTTTCAACGATGCATCCTTAACATCTCCTGCTTTATCACCAAAGATAGCGCGAAGTAGTTTTTCTTCAGGCGAAGGATCCGTTTCTCCTTTCGGAGTGATTTTTCCAATAAGAATATCGCCTTCCTTGATTTCGGCACCGATACGGATTAAACCGTTTTCGTCCAAATCTTTGGTAGCCTCTTCTGAAACGTTTGGAATATCAGAGGTCAATTCTTCCATTCCGCGTTTCGTATCGCGAACTTCAAGTGAATATTCATCGATATGAATCGAAGTAAAGATATCATCGCGCACAACCCGTTCCGAAATTACGATGGCATCCTCAAAGTTGTATCCTTTCCATGGCATGAAGGCTACTTTTAGGTTTTGACCCAACGCTAATTCTCCGTCTTGGGTAGCATATCCTTCACAAAGCACTTGACCCTTCTCCACACGATCACCTTTCGCTACAATTGGCTTAAGGTTAATGCAAGTACTTTGGTTTGTTTTGGAAAACTTTGTAAGTGGGTACTTTTTAATTTCACTGTCGAAAGAAACCAATTTGTCGTCGTCCGTCCAATCGTAACGAATAACGATTTCGTTGGCATCCACATATTCAACCACCCCTTTACCTTCAGCGTTAACTAAAACGCGAGAGTCACGGGCAACCAATTCTTCAATTCCAGTACCTACAATCGGAGAACTCGGTTTAACCAATGGAACCGCCTGACGTTGCATGTTTGAGCCCATCAAGGCCCGGTTTGCATCATCATGCTCCAAGAAAGGAATCGAACTCGCAGCGATGGATGCGATTTGATTCGCGCCCACATCCATTAGTTTTAATTCTTTCGGATTTACCACTGGGAAATCGCCTTCATAACGTGCTTTCACGATATCCGATAAGAAATTACCTTTATCATCAACTTGGGCGTTGGCCTGGGCAATAATTTGACCATCTTCTTCCTCTGCAGCCAGGTAAATAGGTTCTGAACTGATCGCCACTTTTCCATTTTCTACCTTTCGGTAAGGCGTTTCAATAAATCCTAGCTTGTTTACCTTCGCAAAAACACAAAGGGAGGAAATTAGTCCAATGTTTGGACCTTCCGGTGTCTCAATGGTACATAAACGACCGTAATGGGTATAGTGAACGTCATGAACCTCAAATCCTGCGCGCTCCCTGGAGAGACCCCCTGGTCCTAGGGCAGACAAACGTCTTTTATGTGTTACCTCCGCTAATGGATTGGTTTGATCCATAAACTGAGAAAGCTGATTCGTACCAAAAAACGAGTTAATAACAGAACTCAATGTTTTAGCGTTGATCAAATCGATGGGTGTAAAAACTTCATTGTCACGAACGTTCATACGTTCACGAATAGTCCTTGCCATACGCGCAAGTCCTACCCCAAACTGAGCGTACAGTTGTTCCCCAACGGTACGTACACGACGGTTAGAAAGGTGATCGATATCATCAACATCCGCCTTGGAATTGATGAGTTCGATGAGGTATTTAACAATTTCAATAATGTCTTGCTTTGTTAAAACTCGGGAATCTTCTTCGGCGTTAATTTTTAGTTTTTTATTTAATCGATAGCGACCAACCTCACCTAAGTCATAACGGGTATCGGAGAAGAACAATTTTTCAAAAACCCCTTTTGCGGTTTCAAAATCTGGTGGATCAGCGTTTCGCAACTGACGGTAGATGTACTCAATGGCTTCTTTTTCAGAATTCGTAGGATCCTTTTGTAGGGTATTGTAGATAATCGTGTAATCGGTTGCATTCGCATTTTCTTTGTGAAGAATCACCGATTTCGCTCCTGAATCAAGAATTTCATCTAAATGTTCCTCGCGAATTTCTAGTTCCCGATCGAGGATCACTTCGTTTCGCTCGATAGAGACCACCTCACCGGTATCTTCATCAACAAAATCCTCAATCCATGTTTTTAGCACCCGTGCTGCAAGGCGACGTCCGACTAATTTTTTAAGGGTGGATTTTGCAATTTTTACTTCATCTGCCAGACCGAAAATTTCTAAGATGTTGCGATCTGCCTCATATCCCATAGCACGGAATAGTGTGGTAAGGGGCAACTTCTTTTTACGATCGATATAGGCATACATGATGCTATTGATATCCGTAGCGAACTCCATCCAAGAACCTTTGAACGGGATAATTCGAGCAGAATATAATTTGGTGCCATTGGCATGGCGTGACTGGCCAAAGAAAACCCCAGGGGAGCGATGCAATTGAGAAACGATGACACGTTCCGCGCCGTTTACAACAAAAGATCCTTTGGGCGTCATATAGGGAATTGTACCCAAATAAACATCTTGAACAATGGTTTCAAAATCCTCGTGTTCTGGATCGGTACAATATAATTTCAATTTTGCTTTTAACGGAACGCTGTATGTTAATCCTCGTTCGATGCATTCTTCGATAGAATATCTTGGTGGATCAATGAAATAATCCAAAAACTCTAAAACGAACTGATTTCGGGTGTCCGTTATGGGGAAATTCTCAGCGAAAACTTTAAAAAGTCCTTCGCTTTCTCTGTTTTCTGGGGTTGTTTCAAGCTGAAAAAATTCTTGAAAAGATTTCAATTGAACCTCTAGAAAGTCCGGATACTCGAAGGTATTTTTACTAGAGGCAAAGTTAATTCGGGTTGAATTATTTTTTGTTGCCAAGGGAATTTATTTTAAATATTAAAGAATGAACAATGCATAAACAGGATAAGGCACCCGATAAATCGGTTGCCTTTCCTGTATAATTCGTTAGAAATTATTTAATTTCAACTTCAGCACCAGCCTCTTCTAGAGACTTTCTAAGTCCTTCTGCTTCGTCTTTAGAAACAGCTTCTTTCAATGTTGCCGGAGCACCATCTACTAAATCCTTAGATTCTTTCAAACCGTTACCGGTAAGTTCTTTTACCAGTTTAACCACAGCCAATTTGTTAGGTCCACTTGCTTTAAGAACTACGGTAAATTCCGTTTTCTCTTCTGCAGCAGCTTCACCACCACCACTGGCACCGCCACCACCGGCAACCATTACGGGTGCAGCAGCTGCGGGTTCGATTCCATACTCATCCTTTAGGATTGCAGCTAACTCATTTACTTCCTTTACGGTAAGGTTTACTAGGGTTTCTGCGATTTGCTTTAATTCAGCCATTTTATTTGATTTTAAAAAAGGTTAATAATTATCTCTCTTCGAGTGTTTTTAAGATTCCTGCTATTTTTCCACCTGAACCTTTCAGTCCAGATACTACGTTTTTGATTGGGCTTTGGAGTAGTCCTACGATTTCGCCAATTAACTCCTCCTTGGATTTCATTGTTTCTAGCGCTATCAGTTGATTGTCACCAACAAAAATTGCTTCTTCAATGTATGCTCCTTTGAGGATTGGCTTGTCGTTTTTCTTACGAAATTCTTGAATCAAGCGCGCTGGGGCGTTGGCTTCTTGACTGATCATAATGGAGGTAGAACCCTTCAATAGATTTATCAATTCACCATAGTTTTTACTTTCGACGCGATCCATAGCCTTCTTTAATAAACTATTTTTGACCACTTTCAAAGAGATGTTTGTTTGAAAACATCGTCTTCGTAGGTTATTCACCGCTTCAACAGTTAGTTCTGCGGTATCTGTCAAGTATAGAATATTGGTAGCGGATAATTCAGCAGCCAAATCGTCAATGTACTGTGCTTTTTCTTCTCTGTTCATGTTAAAAATTTTAAGCCGTTACTGATTTGGTGTCTATTTGAATTCCGGCGCTCATCGTAGAGCTTAAGGCGATGCTTTTGATGTAAGTTCCCTTTGCTGCTGAAGGTTTTAATTTCAATAGCGTTTGAATCAACTCATTCGCATTTTCTCTCAGTTTCGTTCCTTCAAAACTCACTTTACCAACAGCAGAATGAACAATACCGTTCTTGTCTACTTTAAAGTCAATTTTTCCAGCTTTCACTTCCTGAACCGCTTTAGCTACATCCAAGGTAACCGTACCTGTTTTAGGATTAGGCATTAAACCTCGAGGGCCTAATACCCTTCCTAAAGCTCCTACCTTACCCATCACGGAAGGCATGGTAATAATTACATCAATATCGGTCCAACCATCCTTTATCTTCGCGATATAATCGTCTAGACCTACGTGATCTGCCCCTGCGGCTTTCGCCTCTGCCTCCTTGTCAGGCGTACAGAGTACCAAAACACGCATGTCCTTTCCGGTACCGTGCGGAAGCGCAACGGTTCCGCGCACCATCTGATTCGCCTTTCGGGGATCTACCCCCAAACGAACGGCAATATCAACGGACGCATCAAACTTGGTTGTCGAAATGGCTTTTACCAAATCACATGCTTCTCCCAGGGAGTAAGCCTTGCCCAAATCTACTTTAGACAACACTTCCTTTCTTTTCTTTGAAATTCTTTTCATGTCTTTTCGATTTAATTATTTGGATTTTGGAGGTTCGCCTCCTTTAACTACGACACCCATGCTTCGTGCTGTTCCTGCTACCATAGACATGGCAGAATCGACCGTAAAACAATTTAGGTCTGGCAACTTATCCTCGGCAATCATTCTCACTTGATCCCAAGAAATTGTACCTACCTTCGATTTGTTTGGTTCGGATGATCCTTTTTTAATTTTCGTATGTTCCACGATTTGAACGGCTGCCGGTGGCGTCTTAAGAATAAAATCAAAAGACTTATCCGCATAAACAGTAATTACAACGGGAACTACTTTTCCGGGTTTATCTTGGGTTCTTGCATTAAACTGCTTACAAAACTCCATGATATTTACCCCTTTGGCACCAAGTGCCGGACCGATTGGTGGCGATGGATTCGCCGCACCTCCTCTGATCTGTAATTTGATCAAAGCTGCTACTTCTTTAGCCATTTATTCACAATTTATGTAGTCAAACATAAGTACTCACGGGAAGCTTAGTTCGTTTTCCTTACTCCTACGGTTAATACACAATTAAACCTCTTTCTCGACCTGCATGTAACTTAATTCAAGCAAGTTCTTTCTTCCAAATATTTTTACCATCACCTTCAGCTTCTTTTTGTCTTCGTTGATTTCGTCGACAATTCCGCTAAAATTGTTGAAAGGACCATCGATTACTTTAACCGACTCCCCTACTACGAATGGTATTCTTAATTCTTCTTCGTTTTCAGACAATTCGTCTACTTTACCTAAAATTCGATTAACTTCTGCCAACCGCATCGGAACGGGCGCCCCACCTTTTTCGGCACCTAGGAAGCCGATTACGTTAGGAATATTTTTGATTACATGTGGCACTTCACCTACTAAATTTGCCTCTATTAGCACATAGCCTGGTAAATACGCTTTCTCTTTATTGACTTTTTTTCCATTCCGAATTTGAAACACCTTTTCGGTTGGAATTAAAACCTGTGCAACGAAGTCGGTAAGTTTATGCCGTGCAATCTCCAATTCAAGCAACTCTTTCACTTTCTTTTCCTTACCACTAATGGCTCGGACTACGTACCACTTTTTTGTATTTTCAGACATTCGCTTTTGTCTTAATAAATGAAACCTAACAATCCTCGCCATGTGTCGCCAGGCTTCCCACTAATACCAAAAGAGTAATCCATGACAAAAATTAACAAGGAGAAGATAAGGACTGAAACCAACACGATAATCGTGTTGTTCTGCAATTCCTTCCAGGTTGGCCATGTAACATGATGCAACAACTCTTGGTAGGTTTCTAGGATATAGTTTCTAATTCTATGAAACACGTTCTATTTTATTTTTGCACGGGCGGTAGGATTCGAACCCACGACCAATGGTTTTGGAGACCACTACTCTACCAGCTGAGCTACACCCGTTTAACAAGGGGAGCCGAAGCTCCCCTTTAATTAAACACTTTTATAACTCGAATTATCCGATAATTTCAGTTACCTGACCCGCACCTACGGTACGACCTCCCTCACGAATCGCGAAACGAAGACCTTTATCCATAGCTACAGGAACGATCAATTTAACGTTAATAGTTACGTTGTCCCCAGGCATTACCATTTCACGACCATCCGTAAGGCTAATTTCACCCGTTACGTCTGTGGTACGGAAATAGAATTGAGGACGATATTTGTTGTGGAATGGTGTGTGACGACCACCTTCTTCTTTTTTCAAAACATAGATTTCAGCCTTGAAATCTTGGTACGGTTTAGTAGATCCTGGCTTACAAATAACCATTCCTCTCTTAATTTGTGTTTTCTCGATACCTCTTAATAGAAGACCTACGTTATCACCCGCTTCTCCTCGGTCAAGAATCTTACGGAACATCTCAACACCAGTAACCGTTGAAGATAATTTGGCATCACCCATTCCTAGGATATCTACTGATTCTCCGGAGTTAATAACTCCTGTTTCGATACGACCCGTTGCAACGGTTCCACGACCAGTAATCGTGAAAACATCTTCGATAGGCATCAAGAAAGCCTTATCAACATCACGCGGAGGTAACTCAATGTACGTATCTACAGCGTTCATTAACTCTTCTACGCTAGCAACCCATTTTTCTTCACCGTTCAATGCACCAAGTGCAGAACCTTGGATTACTGGAGCGTTGTCTCCATCATACTGATAGAAAGACAATAATTCACGTACTTCCATTTCAACCAACTCCAAAAGCTCCTCGTCGTCTACCATGTCCACTTTGTTCATGAAAACAACCAAACGAGGAACACCAACTTGACGTCCAAGAAGGATGTGCTCACGCGTTTGAGGCATAGGACCGTCAGTAGCCGCAACCACAAGAATGGCTCCGTCCATCTGGGCAGCTCCCGTTACCATGTTCTTTACGTAG
>JBJTWF010000096.1:0-7455 GCA_046081565.1 Flavobacteriales bacterium
CATTTGAACCATCTTCAGCTGGCGCTTGATATAATGGATCTTCAACATCAAATCCTTTTGGAGGTAACTCCCATCCAGTTGGTGGATCTAATTTAACTTGTTCACCATTAGCATTTGTTAAAGTATCTGTTAATGGATTAAATCCTAAATCTCCTGAAATTGCTAAAGCTGCAACCATT
Source organism: Flavobacteriales bacterium (assembly GCA_046081565.1). Lineage (GTDB taxonomy): Bacteria > Bacteroidota > Bacteroidia > Flavobacteriales_D > Crocinitomicaceae > UBA952. The sequence goes on from JBJTWF010000096.1 coordinate 180, forward strand.
TCAGGTGATGCAACAAATGCATGCGTATTTGGATTCCCATCAGCTCTTTTAGAGAAATTACGGTTGAAAGAGTGAATAATTGTATTTTTCTCTCCTTTTTCAGCACCTTCTCTATCCCATTGTCCAATACAAGGGCCACACGCATTGGTAAAGACTTTGGTTCCCATGTTTTCAAAAGCTTCAAGAATACCGTCGCGTTCTGCGGTGAAACGCACTTGCTCCGATCCAGGGTTGATTCCAAACGCTGCTTTTGCGGAAATGCCATGAGCAACAGCTTGCGACACAATCGATGATGCTCGTGCCAAATCTTCATAGGAGGAATTGGTGCATGAACCAATTAATCCCCATTCCACCTTGGTGGGCCAACCGTTTTGTACGGCTTCTTCACGCATTTTTGATACGGGGGTACCGCGGTCGGGTGTAAACGGACCGTTGATATGCGGTTCTAATTCGTTTAGATTAATCTCAATTAGTTCGTCAAAATACGTTTTTGGGTTAGCATAAACCTCGGCGTCTCCCGTAAGGTGCTCTGCAATTGCATCTGCAGCGATTACTACTTCTTCTCTTCCTGTTGCTTTTAGGTAACGCCGCATGGCGTCATCATAACCAAAGGTTGAGGTGGTTGCTCCAATTTCCGCTCCCATGTTGCAAATGGTTCCTTTTCCTGTGCATGACAACGATTCTGCCCCTTCTCCGAAGTATTCTACAATGCATCCTGTTCCCCCTTTAACGGTAAGGATATCGGCAACTTTTAAAATCACGTCTTTAGCAGATGTCCATCCGTTTAGTTTTCCAGTGAGTTTAACGCCAATCAGTTTTGGGAACTTTAACTCCCAGGCCATTCCTGCCATTACATCAACGGCATCTGCCCCACCAACACCAATGGCTACCATGCCCAGTCCTCCGGCATTCACCGTGTGAGAATCCGTTCCGATCATCATGCCTCCGGGGAAGGCATAGTTTTCAAGTACGACTTGGTGGATAATTCCTGCGCCCGGTTTCCAAAATCCAATTCCATATTTATTAGAAATAGAAGAAAGGAAATTAAAAACCTCATTGTTTTGGTTCAATGATTCTTGAAGGTCTTTACTGGCCCCAACCCGCGCCTGGATTAAATGATCTGCATGAACCGTTGAAGGAACCGCAACCTGTTTTTTTCCTGCTTGCATAAACTGCAATAACGCCATTTGAGCCGTTGCGTCTTGCATGGCCACCCGATCGGGTGCGAAGTCAACGTAGGAAGCTCCCCGTTCGTAGGTTCCTGTGGTATTTCCTTCCCAAAGGTGAGCGTATAATATTTTTTCGGTTAACGTTAAGGGTTTGTTTAAATGAGCCCTTGCGGCCGCAATTCGCTCTGGATACTGCGCATAAACGCGTTTAATCATGTCTAAATCGAAAACCATAGGTGAAAATTTGTGCCTCAAAGGTAGGGTTTTTATCGGAAATGAAAGAACGAAACCCTGAAGTTTTGTCGCCTTTTGTACCTCAATATTTTGTTACTTTTGAAGCATGTTAGATGGATTATCGGTATTGGATCTTTCCACGGTACTTGCTGGGCCTTCGGTGGGAACGTTTTTGGCGGAGCTAGGCGCCTCGGTGACCAAGGTAGAACACCCCTTGCATCCAGACGTCACCCGTTCATGGCGAATTCCTGGAGAGCAGGGTGCTGTTACCAGCTATTTTTCAAGCATTAATTTCGGGAAAACGTATCAACACTTGTCGCTAACGGATGCCAACGACAAAGCCCAAATCTGGGAACTTTTGGCCAAAACAGATGTCTTATTGATGAATTTTAAATCCGCAGATTACGAAAAATTTGGCCTTACTCCTGAAAGCATCAGATCCTCTTTTCCGTCCCTTATTACGGCCACCATTAGTGGCTTTGGAGACGATTCTGACCGAGTGGCCTATGATCTAATTTTACAAGCGGAATCGGGTTTTATGGCCATGAATGGTACCCAGGATGCTGAACCCTTAAAAATGCCAGTGGCATTGATTGATGTCTTGGCGGCACACCACCTGAAAGAAGGCATTCTGTTGGCGTTGTTGCAGCGACAAAAAACAGGGCAGGGGGCATGGCTCTCCGTTTCCTTATACGATGCCGCGGTATGTAGCCTTACGAACCAAGCTTCGGCTTATTTAATGCATGGTTTCATTCCTCAAAGGCTAGGAAGTTTACATCCCAACATTGCGCCTTATGGCGAAATATTTACGTCAAAAGATGGTAAACAACTCACGTTCGCGATCGGTTCCAACCGCCAATTCAACCAGTTATGTGAAATGCTGGGTTGTCCCTTGCTTTCCTCTGACCCTTCGTTCGTTGAAAACGTGGATCGCGTGAGGAATAGAAAGGCGCTGGCCGCTGCACTTTCTCCTTGGATAGCGAAGTTCGAGGTTTCGTTTTTGGAGCACGAAGCGGCCCTCCGGTATATTCCCATGGGAAGAATTAAAAACATGAACGAAGTATTTAACAGCCCGAAGGCCCAGCGACTGATACGCACCGAGTTCCAAGAAGATATGGTAACCCATAGGACAACCCAAATCGCAGTGCAATGGAAATAAGAAGTCCACGTACGGAGGCGGAATGGGAAGCGTACTACGCCTTACGCTATGTAATCTTGCGCAAACCTTGGAATCAAAAGCCAGGATCCGAACGCGACGAATTAGAGGAGGTTTCCACGCATTTCGCTGCTTTTCAGGGGCCTCGATTGGTTGGGGTGGGCCGCTTGGATGTGCTTGATGAAGTGACCGCTCAAATTCGATTTATGGCAATAGATAATGCGTTTCAAGGAACAGGGGTAGGTCGAAAATTAATGGAAGCCATGGAGGATCAAGCATGGCGTTTAGGATCTAATTCGATTGTGCTTCATGCACGTGAAAAGGCCGTTGCCTTTTACACCAAGTTAGGATATGAAGGGGTTCAGCCTTCTCATTGTTTGTTTGGCGAAATTCAACACTTTTTAATGCAAAAGAAAAAGGGATAGCCGTTGCTACCCCTTTTTCCAACCCTAAACCTAACTATTACAGAACAACGATGCGTTGCGTGGCTGTAATTCCATTGGCACCGTTTATTCGAACCATGTAGGTTCCTGTGCCTAATCCTTGAACAACGTAACTGCTTGTGCCTTCGATATTGCTATTAGCGATTAAGCGTCCGTTGTTATCTAAAATCATTAAATCCATCATGTTTCCTTCCCATGTAATGTTGGCGTTGCCTTGGCTAGGATTAGGATAAACAATAACCTTACCTGCTTCTTGCTCCTCGATTCCACTCACGGTAAAATCAGCGACCGTAACGGTGGTCGTGTTCACGCAACCGTTGCCATCGAAAACCGTAGCGGTATACGTTCCTGGGATGAGGTTGATTTGGTCTTCCGTAATCGCTCCATTAGACCATGCAATGATGTAACTTGGGGTGCCACCGTTAATGCTTAAATCTATGGCGCCGTTGTTTCCATTGGTTACGTCGGTAACCGTGGTAGTAAGAACCAATTCAGTGGGTTCGGTAACCAAGTAGCTCGTAAAAGATTTACAACCGTTTCCGTCTACTACCGTAAGTCGGTATGTTCCCGCGGCGAGGTTATTCAAATCTTCGGTAGTGGCACCATTATCCCAGAAGTATGCAAAACTTGGGCTTCCTTGTACCACAGAAACATCAATAGCACCGGTGGTTTGACCGAAACATTGCACTTGGGTAACCACACCGTTTACTTGTACGTTGGTAGGTGTTGTTAAGGTAAAGGTTGTATCGCTTGTGCAACCGTTAGCATCGGTGAGTACGATCGTGTAAGTTCCTGCGGTAAGTCCACTGTTTTGTGTTCCAGTCATTCCGTTGGACCATACCAAAGAAAAAGGTTCAGCTACCCCGATTGGATTCACGTTAACGGTAGAGGTAGATGCCTCACATACGGCTAGTATTTGGGTATTAAATTGTGCGTAGGCGTTAAAGGATTGTGCAGCGAGTACCGCGTTTGCCGCATTCAATCTTCCAGCACCAATTTTCCCTGCATATAGGGGATTGAGGCCATCGATATTCGTTGAAGATGCCTTAAGGATGGTTTCGATGTTATCCACGCTTAAGCATGGATTGACGGCCAACATAAGCCCAACCGTTCCGGTAACCAATGGGGCGGCGTAAGAGGTTCCAGAACCTGTCAAATACCAACTATCCAAAGGGGCTATAGCCACATCGTATCCAGGGGCCGATAAATCCACCATTTGGTTGTGTTGGTGAGTGGTATTAAGGTCTCCAGGGTATTGCTCGTGGTTGTCGTTTGGACCGATACTCGTTACTGCAAAAACATGAGCATAAGCCGCAGGGTAAACAAGGGCATCTGGAGACCCACAAGTATTTCCGTTTCCTGCTGCCGCTATAATCATGGTGCCATTGCCATAGGCTTCGGTCACTGCATCTTGTTCATATTGGTTGAAGAAACAACCTGAAGTCCAGCTGGTATTGATTACGCGAATTCCTCCGTAGGAAGCGACAAGGATCTCGTTGTAATTCATCTGATAAAAGGCAATGGTACTGTTGAAACCAATAGCACTTAAGCCATTGTTGTTGTCGGTATTTCCTGCAGCCAATACACAAACCGCATTGCCATGCGTAGCAATGGTTGTATTAGACGCATTGTAGTGTACAATTTTACCTTGAAGTTCCGTGTGTAAAGGGTTAATGTTTTGGTCGCTGATGCCCAAAACCACCGATGAATTGCCGTGGGTAACATCCCATGCCCCTTGGGCATGGATAAGGTTCAATGCATAATCGGTTGGGACATTCATGTTGTAGTCGTTTGGCGTATATAAGGTTTGATAGCTAGGCGCGTTTTCAATGCCTTCAATAACCGATACCGTGGATAACCCGGCTTTAAGCGCTTCGAGGGTAGTCGGTGCTTCAAATTCGAATACACGTTGTAGTTTAGGTTGCCTTGAAGCCGGTAGCGCTGCTTTTACAGCAGAAATATGAAGGGATTGAAGGGCTTGTTGAAGGGCGGGATTACTGGAAAACCATGTACCGTCTGTGCGTTGGGTAGGTATGGCCTGTGCTTCGGTTATTTGTGCCCAAACCTTTACGGACTGTGCATACATAGATGAAGTAAAGATTCCGAAGAAAAGAGCGAGGAGTAGGCGAGTTGTTTTCATAATCTTTCGTTTTTGCTGTTTGTTTAGACAAAGGTGAAGCCTATATAAAGGACATACACAACGAAAGGGGAACAGCCCTGAACATTTACACAGAGCTACCGAGGTAAGGCTACGTACTAATGCGAGTATGCCTGCGTAGAAACACGTACCTGAGGGCTTTTTTTACACGGATACACCCTTGGATCGGTTCGTTATCTTAGGCAATTGTAAGTAGGAATAAGGAGCTTGGTGCAACAAGCACAAATCTTTAACGCGTGTATGGGGAAGTGAAATGGGGGATTTCTTTCCAGATATCAATGTTCCTTGCTTTTATGCTGACATTTCGTACAAGGGTATGGAATCATAGCTATAGTCAAAGAATAGCGGGGAAGGACTGCGAACTCCTATTCCTCAGGGTCTCCAAAGGATTTCGCGTGTGGCCTTTTTCTTGCTTTTAGCGGATGGTTTTTTTAGGGTTTTAACAAAATGCCAAGCGCAGGTCGCCTTTTCCTCGGTTAGGGTTACGACCATATAACCATGCCGTCGGAGATTAATGAAATTCAAGGTTGGATTTACCTCAGGTTTTTTTAAATAGCGTTCAACGCGCCATGCATTGAAACTCGATAGTTTCTCATTTAAATTGGCTGATGTAACACTCGGTGTTACCCATTCCGCCCCCAAGGATTGACCGTTGTGTTGTAAATCGATTCCAAAGGAAACATGCGCATCCCCGGTAAGCACAATCAGGTTTTTTTCTGATTGCTCTTGCCATGTTTCAAATAAAAAGGAACGTTCACCGGCATAGCCATCCCACATATCGGTACTTTTTTTAATGGCAGGTAGATGGGAAGGGACGTTCATGGAAGAAAAAAGGACTTGGTTTCCAATAACTTTCCAACGGGCATAGTGTTCCTTCATCTCCTCCACCAACCAAGTTCGTTGCGCTTTTCCAAGCATCGTTTGTTCCAAATTTACCGTCTGGCCATCCAAGGACTCAAGGGGTTTGGTCCTTCCTTCTAAGCGTTCATCCAGCATATATAAGTCCATGAGGGTTCCTAGGTGAAAACTTCTTCTTACTTGGTTTTGCGTATGGTCTTGTATTGGCAACCATTCAAAATAAGCTTTTTGTGCATTTTCCTTTCGAAGCCGCCACGCCCCTTCCTCTGCTTGGTGATTTTGTGCACCGCTTGAAAAGGCATCATTGGCAATTTCATGGTCGTCCCAAACCGAAATAAACGGAAGGTTTTGGTGCAGTGCCTGCAGTTGTGGATCCATTCGATATTGCGCATAGCGAGAGCGATAATCGACAAGGCTTACGATTTCGTGGCTAGGGAGGTGTTTTCGTGGGAGCTTTTCGTTACCATAGGTTCCCACACCATGTTCGTAAATGTAATCGCCTAAGTGAATGACAAAATCCAAGGCTTTGTCTTTGGACAAGGATTCATAGGCATTGAACCAACCCCACTCGTAGTTACTACAACTCACAACGGCAAAGCGGATGTTTGCAGGATTCTTAGGTAGCGTTTTGGTACGTCCAACCATCGAGGTGTCTTCGCCGTAAATGAAGCGGTAATAATACGTTTTTCCGGCAGCAAGTCCATACGCATAGATTTTTGCCGAATAAGCACTTTCATACCGAACCGTGGTTTGATATCGCCGGTACACTTCGGTAAACGCTTCGTTTTCACTCAGCTGGCATTGAACGTTGCTAAGTCCAGAAAATCGGAATGGATTAAGTTGGGTAAGCAGGATCATTCCTTGATCGCTTGGATCCCCTGAGGCCACTCCAAAGGGAAAGGTACCCGCCGTTTTAAGCAATGCATTAAGCTCAGAACAATACAGGTTTTCTTTTTGTCCCAGCGTTATGAACGCGAGAATCTGGGTTAGTATAAATAGAACTTTTTTCATCGACTTCATTTCTAGGGACTAAGGTAATGGATTTAAAATGACCTATTGATATAAATGGATCTCGGTAATTTTTCTTAAAGATTCAAATTATATTTCCCTACCTTAGTAAAAAAAATGTTATGAAATTATCTTTACTACTGCTTTCGCTTTTGACCCTTTCTTGGGGGTTTACCCAAACCGTTGTTTGGCAAGACGGGTTTGAAAACGCTGCCAATTGGCAGTTGAATCAATCTTCTGGATTAAATGG
>JBJTWF010000097.1:0-13210 GCA_046081565.1 Flavobacteriales bacterium
TTGAATCATCAAACAAACATGCTCTTGTGGTAAGATCTCCTACTGAGTTAGACCACCAAGAAGTGTTTCCTAAAGCAGGACCCACACCCAAAGCACCTGCCTGAGGGGCAAGTTTCCACGTTCCAACAACCTGGGCGTTTAGTGCCATTGGAACCATAAATAGTAGTAATAATTTTTTCATAACAATAAAAGATTAAATAATTGTTTGCTGCAAATATAGTAATAATTACAATAAGTTTAATTTAAAACCTATTATTTCATAATCAAGGACTTATTTCTTTATTTAAACAAAACCTTGCCTTTTAAGGAGCCTATGCGGTAAGTAAAATATCCGGGTTCGAAGACCCAATCTCCCGTTTCATTTACGAACATAAGATCTTCTATCGTCAAAATGAAGCGCACGTTCTCTGCCTTTCCTGCAGGGATTTTTACTTTTTGAAATCGTTTTAATTGTTCGCCGGCAGGGATCAAACTCGCGTATTCATCCCCAACATAGAGCTGAACCACCTCTTCTATATCACGGTTGCTTTCATTGATTACATTAACGGTAATTTCCCAAGGGGCATTTTCGGTCACCACTTCACTACTTTTTAAGAAATCGTATCGTACCTCACCGTAGTGCAAACCAAACCCGAAGGGCCATTCTGGGTTAAAGGCATTGAAGTCCCCAACATTAGAACGATCTACGCTTCGAGGACGATCATAAAACTCTATAACGCCATCGTATTTAGGATAGGAATAAGGTAGTTTTCCGCTAAAATTTTTTACCCCTGAAATTAACTCAACAAGGGCTTCCGCTCCATAGTCTCCAGGAAGGTAACATTGAACAATAGCCGAAGCATTGTCTACCACCTCACGGATGATGCGTGGTCGACCTTCCACCAATAAAATGATTACTTTTTTGTTTTTGGAATAAGCGAGTTTAGCCAATTCTAATTGTTTGGAATCAAGATGTAACGAACGAATATCTCCTGGTTTTTCAGTTCCAGGAAGCTCTCCCAGGCATAGTATCACCGTTTCGACTTCATCGAGTTTTTTGATGTAATCCTCAAGCGATACAAACCGGGATTGTTCAATTTCTTTCTCTTTGTATAGTTCCACCCCTTTTGAAAACAAACATTGTTCACCATATTTCCCTTTTAGGGCTTGTTGGATGGTTTTGCATCCTTTGGTATTGAATGAAGTATCCAGCCCTTGCCAAGTATGGGTCCAGGCCCCATTAAGGTATACTACATTATCAGCGGTAGGACCAGCAACGAGCATTTTAGTTGCGGGGTTTAGTGGAAGAATTCCATTATTCTTTAACAAGGTGATGGATTCTATCGCAGCTTGTTTGGAGGCTGCTTTGTGTTGTGATGAGCCGAACGCGGTGTAGGAATCCAAATCCGGTTGGTGTTTATTCATCAAACCCACGGCTTCTTTGGTCCGGGTAATTCGGCTAACCGCATCGTTTAATCGCGCCATCGATAGGTGACCATCGGTAACGGATTGGATCATTAAATTACAATACGTTTTATAGTCAGGGGACAAGGGAACCATGCTCATGTCTAAACCAGCATTCATGGCTTGCTCGTAAGCTGACTTTAAATCAGAAGCGGTTTTGTGCACCGTATGAAGCATATTGAAGTCTTCCCAATCAGAAACGGCGAAACCACGAAATTTCCAATCGTCTTTTAAGGTGTTTTGAATCAATTTTTTATTGCTGTGACCCGGAATTCCGTTTACCGTACCACTATTGATCATAACCGTTTGGGCACCGGCCTGAACGGCAGCTTTGAAGGAGGGCAGGTACAATTCCTTCATGTATTTATCCGGAATCCATGCCGGTGTTCGGTCTCTTCCAGACAGGGAGGCACTATACCCTACGAAATGTTTCATACATGCAAGGACATGAACGGAGTCGATCTTGTCAGGATGGTTTCCTTGATATCCTCGAACAATAGCAGCTCCCATTATCGATCCTAGATAAGGATCTTCACCAAGGGTTTCAAAGGTTCGCGACCATAGCGGATTTCTACCTAAATCTAGAACCGGAGAAAAATTCCACGGAATGCCTGATGCACGGGTCTCATAGGCTGTTATACGGCCAAAGGCTTCGGCAAGGGAGGGATTCCAAGTCGCAGCCAATCCGATTTCTTGAGGAAATAAGGTTGCTCCTTGGGTATAATTCGCTCCATGAATGGCGTCTATCCCATAGAGTACGGGAATTTTAATTCTCCCAGAAGTGTAATACGAATGGATGGTCTCGGTAATTTCTTTCCATTGCGTTCGGCTTAGGGTATGCCAACTGACATTTAGAATGGATCCTACCTTATATTTTACCAAAGCTTCGGTCAATTTTGCCGTATCTAATGTTAATGGAACTAAGGTCCTTCCTTGGGCATCGGTTTTGGCAACAACATCCAAGGTTATTTGACACGTTTGTCCGACTTTTTCTTCCACGCTTAGTGCGGTGGAAGAATCCTCTTTATGTTTTAGGGTTGCACAAGCCCCTAGAAGAAAGAGATAGGAAACAATAAGAAATGTTTTCATTGCAATGTTTACTGAAATACGCGTACATAATCCACATACATGGTTTGTGGGAATTGGGTTGTGCCATCGGGACTACCGGGCCAATTTCCTCCGACTGCTACGTTGAAAATCAGAAAGAATTTTTCTTGAAATTCTGCAAGTTGTGCAGGCGTAGTGTTCATGGTATTATACACGACATTGTCTACGAGCCATGTTATGCTGTTTGCATTCCAAACAATGGAAAAAACATGGAATTCATCTGCAAAAACACCTGAATTGAGGGTGTAGCTATCTCCGTATTGCGCATGGGTTCCATTGTCACTCCAATGGGCTGTTCCGTGAATCGTTTTGTCGTTGTTTCCGGCTCCACCTATCATTTCCATGATATCGATTTCTCCGCAAGATGGCCAACCCACGCTACTGATGTTATCGCCCAACATCCACAAGGCGGGCCAAATTCCTTGTCCTTTTGGCAGGGCTGCCCTGATGTCAATACGTCCGTATTTCCAAGATTGTGTACCTTGGGTTTTTATTCTACTTGAGGTAAAATTTTGTCCTCCCATGGCCTCTTGTTTGGCCTTAATTTGGAGCAATCCATCGGAAACCAATGCATTTTGATTGGTATAATATTGAAGTTCATTGTTTCCCCATCCTGAACTACCCGTACCGATATCGTAAATCCAATGCTGCGATAGGGTTGATCCGTTGAATTCATCTTGCCATACCAAGGAGTATCCAGGATAATTCAAGGGGCTAGTGGCACCGCTGGTTGGTGCCCCAGTATTACCGGCATTAATATTAATCTCAAAGGCTTCTGTGGCGGAGATAAAATCAGCATAGGTAGTATTTGCAGTGATTTTTACCTGGTATTGTCCTGAAGCATTGTAGGTATGAGTAGCCACACCGGTCTTGGATTCAATAATGGTGGAGTCTTCGTTTTCGTAGAAGGTAACCATGTAAAAGTTAGCGGAGTCTGCTTGGGCATTCACGGTTACGGTAGCTCCATCCACATCAAGGGTTACGTTCAAATCATTTGGTAGGATAATCGTACCTGGCTGGTAGGTGTTTTTCTGACACGCGCTTTGAACCAGGATTAGTAAAAAAAGTAATGTAATTGTTCTCATATTATCTTATTCAGTTTTCAATCTAATGTACCATTTCAGACCTCCAGCATGATGCCCATATTGAAGGGTCATCGTCGAGTCCGTCAAATCTAAGATTCGATAGGTATTCACACCGGAATAAAAGCCGAGAAAAGACCCGTTGGTTAAGGATATAGTATTTTCAGTTCCCTCGGTCAACGTCCAGGACTTATTCAGTTGATCCCCATAAGGGGCGGTAAAATCACCAAGGTTTTGAAAAGATCCAGGAAAGCTTGCCGCTAGGGAATTGTGAATGTATACGTCACCATTCGTAATCATGTCAAATTTAAATCCATTCAAATAAAAAATATACTTATCATCGTACAAACCACAACCGGGTTTTTCATTTGCGCCTGCTGACCACCATTCAGGAACGGGGCCAAGGGCACTTTCGGGATCGGGTCCGACACCGAAGTGACCGCTATTGGCAGAATCAATGACCCAGGTTTTAAATCCAGGACCATTGGCTCCTCCCGTTAGTTTGTTATAAAACGGGTTGTCTAATAGGCTCAAGTCGGTTTGATTTATGGTAATGGATTGTGAAGAGGATCGGCTACCCCCTTTGTTGAATACGGTTAAGGTAACCGTGTAGGTTCCTGCGTAAGGATAAATGGCGACAGCGCTTGCCCCTTCTCCTTTCGTTCCATTTCCAAAATCCCAACGGCACGTGAGGTTCGGATTGCTCGCGACCAATTGAATAATATTCGCATTGGTATCAGTAGGTGTTGCGGTAAATTGCGCTTCAGCCAAGGTTGGGGGGGGACCCATTACGGGTCGTTCTTTTTGACATCCTACCAACAGCAGGGAAAGCGTAAAAAAGGAAATAAGAGAAAACTTAAACATACTCATAAGGTTTAATATCCCGGATTTTGCGGCCATCTGCCTCCGGCAAGGTCAATTTCAATTTGCGGTATGGGGAATACTTCGTGTTTCCCTGCGACAAATCCAGGAATTTCATCGGCTGCCTTTCCCGTTCTAACTAAATCGAAGAAATGGTGTCCTTCCCCTGAAAGTTCATACCGTCTTTCGTTATAGATTTTTTCTAATGAATTAACGGATACTCCAGGAATGGAAACCCTGGACCTAATTTGGTTCACGTAGGTTTGACCTACCGAAGTGTTACCTAAATGAAAGTTTGCCTCAGCGGCCATCAGTAATACATCAGCATAACGAATGACTCGATAATTTAGGGGACTTGTTAGGTCGTTATCAGGCAACCCTATTTCTCCTTGACGTTTGATATACTTATTGTTGTAAAATCCTGTATGTCCTCCTGCGCCAATGGCATAACTGATTGAGGCTGGATTGGGTTGTGTGGCAATGAAGGCTTCAATGTCAAGTATGGTCACCCCCCTTCTCGGATCACCGGCAGGAAAGAAATCATATAGGTTTTGCGTTGGAAGGTTATAGCTGTTACCGTCCCCGTAAACAGGCCCGGTATACTGACGAATGCCTTGAAAGCCTGGCGCGGCATTCCCTTCTAGGCACGATAAGCAACCATAGCTTCCGCCTTCTAATCCGGTATACTGAATATCAAAAACCGTTTCTGTATTGTTTTCATGGGCTACATCGAACAGCTCAGCGTAAACCGGGTGAAGGCTATATTGGCCCGATGTAATCACTTCGTTGAAGATGGATGCGGCATCTGCCCATTTTTGCTGATACAGATACACTTTCCCTAACAAGGCTTTTGCGGCGCCTCGGGTTGCCCGACCTTTTTGAGATGCTATTGGGTTTAAAACGCTCGCGGCATCTTGCAAGTCTGATTCAATTTGGGCATAAACCGCTGTTTTGGGACTTCGGTCTATGGTGCGAACCTCTTCTATTCCTAATCGTTTGTCGATTACTAGCGGTACATCACCAAAAAATTTGACTAACTCAAAATAGAAGTATGCCCTTAAAAATTTAGCTTCGGCGATGATGTGGGCTTTGCCCTCAAAATCGATATTATTTTTATTTTCAAGGATATAATTCGCTCGGGAAATGCCCACGTAATTCCAACGAAATACACTGCGCAAATCGTTATTGATTCCACCATGGTTCATGTTGTCAATTTGATGTAATCCTTGTGAGTCATTAACGCTCTCTCCGCCAGCAATGGCATTGTTGCTGGCAATTTCGCCAATCCAAAAAGACATAAAGGACGTTTGTAACAAATCATACGCTCCAACCAGGGCTCTTTCATAATCTTCCTGCGTTCTAAAATAATTTTCAGCGTCTTGCGCATAGGGTGGGTCCACCGAAAGAAATTTTTTGCAAGCAAAAAGGGAAACGCTTAGTCCCAGGATCCATAAAAGGTTGTGTAGTTTTTTCATGGTTTAAAATTTAAATTGTAATCCGCCCATGATCGTTTTTGCTTGAGGATATAGACCATAATCTACTCCTGCCGATAGGGCGCTTACTGATCCTAAGTCTGGGTCATAACCCATATATTTTGTGAGCGTAAAGAGGTTATTAGCAGAAAGGTAAATGCGTAATTGGTCTACTTTTAACTTTTGCAAAAGGCCCTTCGGTAGCGTATAACCAAGCTGAAGGTTTCTTAGGCGTAAAAACGATCCGTCCTCTACAAAATAGGAAGAGAAAACGTTGTTTCTTGTTGGTGCCGTAGTTTGAATAGGCACGGTATAGGAACTTCCTTCACCAATCCATCGATCAATAATGTAACTTAATTGGTTTGCATAGGGCTGTTGTCTTTCGTAGTTTCGAATGATCTCATTTCCTACGGAGGCGAAGAAGTTTGCGGAAACATCCAATCCTTTGTAGCTAGCGGAGAGCGAGAGGCCCATGGTGAAGTCAGGAATAGCGGAACCAAGGTTGGTTTTATCGCTGTCGTCTGTGAAGCTTATTTCCCCATCGCCGTTTTGATCTACGAAAATTAAATCTCCAGGTTTGGCCCCTTCCTGCGCAGTCGAAGCATTGTCTATTTCCGCTTGGGTTTGATAAACACCAGCCACTTCGTATCCAAAAAAGTATCCAATTTCGTATCCCTTTTGAAATCGGGTAGCGACATCCCCACCAACGCTAAAACTCGCACCCGGAAGATAATCCACGCCTTCAGGAACACTGGTAACAAGGTTTTTAACGGTAGTGAAATTCCAATTTGCTTCGTATTGTAATGCTTTTTTTCGATCCGCTTTGTACCCTATTTCAATTTCCCATCCTTTATTTGATACATTTCCTGCATTGATGACGGGTGGATAGCCTCCTGGTCCATACGATCCCATCAAAGCAGAAACGTCTGGTTGAAAGAGTAAGTCATAGGTGTTTTTAACAAAATAGTTGGTGGTAAAGGTTAGTCTTTTCCAAACCGACATATCTAGCCCTAGGTTTAGCTGACGGGTCGTCTCCCACCGCAAGTCGGGATTCGCAGGTCGTCCAATGGCTACTCCTTGGGTGATGATGTCATCGAATACGTAAACCCCTTCTCCATTCAATAAGGCTCGATAGGCAAAATTTGGAATTTGGTCGTTTCCGGAAATTCCATAGCTCACACGAACTTTACACAAGTCGATCGTTTTCCAAGGAAAAAAGTCTTCTTCTGAAATTAGCCAGCCTGCTGAGGCAGAGGGAAAAGTTCCATATCGGCTATTCGGCCCAAATTTACTCGAACCATCGCGCCGAACAACGAACGAGGCCATGTATTTGTCCTTGTAAAGATATTCTGCTCGAAGAAAAGATGAGAGAAGGCGTTCGGTAAACTCCCACGACCCAGAATTATTAAGGTAACCTCCTTGGGTGGTATTGGCGGAAATATCAGCATAGGTTACGTCGTTGTTGGGCACCCCATAAGCTACTCCATTCAGGGAGTTCCCTTCGCGGTGAAACACGGTAACCCCGGCAGTCGTTTTGATTTCATGGTGGTTGTTAACGATCCTATCGTAGTTTACAAATCCTTCGTAAGATAAATCCGAAAAGGTATTGCGCTCCTCATAAATTGCTGCGCCGCGTTCAATTTCAAACCCAGGGGTTAGTTCCACGGTTGGAGATTCAAGTGCAGCATTAAGGGCGGTATTGGCATATTTGCCCTCCCCATACCACACCAAGGGTGAAAAAACTTTTCCGTCAACCAAAGCAACGTTATAATTGAATCGATTGGTTATGGATAAGTTCTCTATGGGTTTGAAAACAAACTCTTCCTTTCCTACAAATTTCTGAGCATTATTCCAGTTAAAGGTATTTCGAATTTGAGCTACGGGGTTTATAATATCGCTTACCTCTTCCATGTAGGAGTAGTTGCCAAGTGGTGATACCACGGGTTCTGTGGGAAAAGCATTAATGGTGTTGTATAGAACAGAACCGATACCGTTTTCAGGCAGCGTTCTTCTGCCTTCAGAAGAAAAAAGTAAAACGGAGTTTAATTTAAGTTTTTCCGATAAATCCGTTGAGAAATTCAGCCTTGCATTGTATCGATCGAACGTTGATTTATTGCCGCCCACGATACCCGCTTGATTTAAATAACCAAGACCAATCGAATACCGTGTGTTAAACGTGCCGCCATTCAATGAGATGTTGTGGCTTTGCACCGGGGCACGAGAAAAAACTTCCCCTTGCCAATCGGTTCCCTCACCGACGTTTGTATTTTGGAAAGGCATGCTTTGCCCACCCAAGGCAAACATTTCATTTTTGATAACGGCATATTCATCGGCTCGAAGTAAATCAAGTTTTTTAGTCGTTTCTTGGATTCCAACATACCCGTTATATTCCACTGTGGGTTTTTTATTGAGCGCCCCGTTTTTTGTTTCTACCAAAATGACGCCGTTCGCGGCGCGAACCCCATAAATACCCGCCATCGCGTCCTTAAGTACGGTGATGGACTTTATATCTGCGGGATTTAGAGCATTTAATCCTTGGGAGTCGTATACAATACCGTCTACTAGAATGAGTGGATCGTTATCACCAAACGTTCCTAACCCACGAATTCTAATGTTCGCGCTCCCTCCTGGAGAGCCAGAATTGGTGGATACATTTACTCCAGACAATTGACCCTGTAACGCCTGGTCCATCCTCGACATGTTCATTTTTTCAATGTCATCGCCATTTACTTTTCCCGTTGCCCCCGTGATGTTTTTGTTTTTAGCCTCTCCATAGCCAATGATTACGATTTCTTTACGTTCAGAGGCCTCTGGAAGCAATTGAATTGGGATAAAGGTAGTGTTGGGTTTAATGTTAACGGTTTGACTAACATACCCTTGAAGCGAACAGGTGATATTAAAGGCGGCAGTATCGATTGAGGTGAATTCAAATTTACCTTCTTTGTCGGTGACGGTGAATGCATCAACTCCCCAAGAAATTTTAACAAGTACAAGCGGTTTATCCACTTCGTTGGTTACTTGCCCTTGAATCTTTCGAGATTGTGAATAGGCAAACGGTACGGCAAGGAGTAAAAACAATAGGTATACGTTTCTCATGTTCTTCAAATTACTTTGTGGGGAGTTTCCTCCCCACTTCCTAAGTAAAAACTAACCAATCAACTATTTTTAAATCAATTGAATGGTAAATATATTAATATTATTGTAATAAATACAATATCTAATGATTCACGTTACATTTTAAAAATCCATTCACTTTGTTCCAATCGATCTAATTCGTTTTCACCATCAAAAGAGTAAAGCCGGGCAGGTCGATGTTTTACATTGGTTTGTTTTTCCGTATGCGGGATAAGGGGTATGCCTTTAATTTTCTTACGAAAATTGGCTTTATCGTACGCTGTGCCTTTGATGTATTCAAAGAGCTGTTGAAATTCATTCAGGGTAAATTTTTCTGGGAGTAATTCAAAACAAATAGGTTCGATGGACAATTGTTTCTTCAACCGGTCGAACGTGGCGTCTAAAATTTCATTGTGATCAAATGCGAGTGTTCCAACGTCTAAAACGGGTTCCCATTTAATTTCATTTGCCCAAGACGAGGCACGAATAGAGACGTCTTCAATCCGAACCAAGGCGAAATAGGCTATGGTGATTACACGCCCTTGAGGGTGACGGCTTGGGCTGCCGAAGGTATGTGCTTGGTGCATGGGAATGTTGGTAAGTCCTGTGAGTTCTCTAAGGATTCGTTCTGCCGCTGCGGGAAGATCCTCGTCGGGATACACTAAGTCCCCAGGAATGGCCCAATTATCTTTGTACGGATCTACAGAACGCTTGATTAAAAGCGTATTTATTTTCCCCTCTTTGTATCCAAAAATTAAACAATCAACCGAGAAGGCTGAGGTGAAAAAATCCGTAAAATCTATTTTGTATATGTTCATAACTAATGGGCGGAACCAACGGTGTCAAATTGGGTTATTCCTTGTTGTTTAAGAATTCTTTTGACTTGCCAACCAAAAAAAGCGAGGTAGGCAAAACATACAATGCCAATTACGTAGGAATTTTGTATTCCAATTACGTCGGCTAGTTTCCCTTGAAGAGGAGGGATTATCCCTCCCCCGAGGATCATCATAATCAAAAAGGCTGACCCTTGTGAAGTATGTTTACCTAATCCGGTAATAGAAAGCGAAAAAATACATGGCCATAAAATTGAGCAAAACAATCCTCCACTCAAAAAGGCATAAATGGCGATGGGGCCATCACTTACCATCCCAATTAGCATGGCGATCATTCCCAACGACCCAAAAATTATGAGTGATTTAATGGGGTTTTCACCGACGTAGAAAAAGGCGGCAATCTGAACGAAAACGCATAAGACGTACCAGTACAAATTCGAAACATCTTTTTGCGCGAGCAGGTTGGCGGCAATGATTATGTAGAATGCAATCAAAGGAACGATAAAAATTAATGCAATTTTGATGTTTTTTTTCAATTCAAAAGCACTTACCGCCCCGGCCCAACGTCCGATCATAAGGCTACCCCAGTACATGGAAATGTAAGGTGCTATGGCGGAGGCTTCCAGTCCACCAAAGGTTTTCTGTTTTAGTAATTCCCCAAGGTTTGAACCGATTGCTACTTCCACACCTACATAGATGAAAATGGCTAACATGCCTAGGACAAGTTGAGGATAACGCATGGCCCCCCATCCCTCGGCTTGTTTTTGAGCGGATCGATTTGCATATAATAGTACCGCTAGCACAGAGAGTAAAGCCCCGGATAACCAAAGCATTCTTTGCTCCTCAAGGGGTTTTTTAAGTGCGCTAATTTCTAACGTTATGGCTTCAATCGATTGCGTATTATCGCCCCCTTTTTTTAACTCCATGACGTGTTGTTCTTTTGCTACAATGGCTTTTGCTTCCGCTGAATTATAACTGCTAAAAACGGGGGTAAACATTATGATTAATAAACCGGTCATTATCAACAAGCTTTTAAGTGCTTTTTTTGCAGGTTCTACCGGCTCTTCATGTTTTCCTGAGGGAACGGATTTGGATATACCAAAAATGGTAGCTGCG
Organism: Flavobacteriales bacterium; assembly: GCA_046081565.1. Lineage (GTDB taxonomy): Bacteria > Bacteroidota > Bacteroidia > Flavobacteriales_D > Crocinitomicaceae > UBA952. The sequence continues at coordinate 11,029 of JBJTWF010000097.1, forward strand.
AGAATAAATAAAATACCTACCACTAGGTATAGGACTATAACTTTTACTAAGTCAAGTTTCGCAATCATATCATCTGTAATCGAGGCCGATGATCCAAACAAGGCAAAGGCAACGATTAAGGGGCCTATCATGGTCCCAAGGGAGTTTATCCCTCCTGTAAAATTAACCCGAGTAGACCCAGTTGCGGGATCACCTAACGAAATCGCAAAGGGATTCGCTGCGGTTTGTTGAAGTGAAAATCCAAGGGCGACAAGAAAGAAACCGATTAACATTCCTGCGAACGTATTTCCATACACCGCTACGATCATCGAGGCGGCACCAAATGCCGAAAACAAGAGGCCATACACAATGCTTTTTTTGTATCCCCAATTTCCAACGAGGTCTTTTCCACGATAAGAACCCATGATGAATAAGAAAAGGGCACCCAGGTAATACGCGCCATAAAAGGCATAGTCTACTAACTGGCTTTGGAATTGGTCTAGATGAAAGTAGTTTTTACAAAAGGGAATAAATACACTGTTGCCAGCTGCAATGAAACCCCAAAAGAAAAATACGATGGTTAATACCCCTAGGGCTCCAAAATTGGTTTTTTTCATGGTCAAAATTTTGACCAAAATACAGATAAATTTGATTAACCGGCTTGTGCCGAACCTCTTTTAGTATTGTTTACCAAAAGAAGGGTTTCAACAGCCCCTTGTATTGCGATGGCATCTAGCCCACAATCAGCCCACAGTTCTTCTTGTGTTCCATGGTGAATGTATTCATCTGGAATTCCTAGCCGTACGATATCTGCTTTGTACCCGCGGTCTGCCATAAACTCTAATACGGCAGAACCAAATCCCCCCATTAAACATCCGTCTTCAACGGTAATCACTTTGTCAAATTTTCCAAACACTTCATGCAGTAACATTTCGTCCAACGGTTTCACAAAACGCATGTCGTAATGGGCAGGAGTAATGCCTTTATTTTGTAAATTTTGAATGGCCTTTTGGGCAAAATTTCCAGGGTGACCCACGGTGAGTATTGCTACGCCTTCTCCGGCAGAAACCAATCGACCTTGCCCCACCGGTATTTTTTCAAAAGGTGTTTTCCAATCGGTCATGACCCCATTTCCTCTGGGGTATCGAATGGTAAAAGGACCTTGGTTTTCCAGCTGGGCCGTATACATTAAATTTCTCAATTCTTGTTCGTTCATGGGGGCCGAAACCACCATATTTGGGATACAACGCATGTAGGCAAGGTCATAGGCACCATGGTGTGTTGCGCCATCTGCGCCCACTAATCCTCCTCGATCCAAACAAAAGACTACATTCAGGTTTTGAAGGGCTACATCGTGTAATACTTGGTCAAAAGCCCGTTGCATGAAAGAGGAATAAATATTACAAAAAGGGACCATGCCTTGAGTTGCTAACCCCGCACTGAAGGTTACGGCATGCTGTTCTGCTATTCCAACATCAAAAGCACGGTCTGGCATCGCTTTCATCATAATGTTTAAAGAACAGCCACTGGGCATAGCGGGCGTTACCCCCATTACTTTGGCATTTCGCTCGGCTAATTCAACAATGGAATGACCAAAAACATCTTGGTATTTTGGGGGTTCAGGTCCAATGGGAACGACTTTAACAATTTCCCCTGTATCTTTATTAAACACCCCTGGCGCATGCCACTTGGTTGGGTTTCCTTCCTCAGAAAATTTGTAACCACCACCTTTCTTTGTTAAACAATGTAAGATTTTAGGACCAGGAATATCTTTCAGGTCTTCGAGCACTTTTACCAGGCCCTCAACGTCGTGTCCATCCACCGGACCAAAGTATCTAAAATTGAGGGACTCGAAAAAGTTGGATTGTTTAAGCAATGTACCCTTGAGTGCCTGTGAAACTTTGGAGGCAATTTTTTGTGCGTCAGGGCCGAATTTAGAGATGACACCAAGCCAATTCCAAACCTCGTCTTTTACTTTGTTGTAGGTGTGTGAAGTCGTAATATCTGTGAGGTATTCTTTTAAGGCTCCAACGTTTGGATCGATGGACATGCAGTTGTCATTCAATATAACCAATAAGTTGGCATCTTTTTCAAATCCTGCGTGGTTGAGCCCTTCAAAAGCCAGTCCAGCGGTCATGGCCCCATCCCCGATAACTGCAATGTGTTGGCGGTTTACATGTCCTTGGTATCGGTTGGCTACTGC